>CANQMT010000012.1 GCA_947625055.1 uncultured Monoglobus sp.
CTCTCGATGGTCTGTTTGCTATACTCTCTTTATCCTGTATTATATACATTGTCTTTTGTTTTTTGTTTCAACCTTTAAATCTCCTTTCGGTATTATGTAGTTATTTTATATTAATTATTTTTCAAATATTTTATATGGTTATATCGTAAACGGCTGTTTATCCGTCCGGCTGTATGTTAAGGCGGATACGCGTCGTGAACATTTCTTTTTCACCGTTGAAACGGAACAATGCGCTTCCGCCGTATTTTTGCGCGGTGTGCGCTATGCTGCGCAGTCCGTATCCCACGCCGGAACGGCCGCTCAGGAAGGCTTCGGCCGGCAGGAACCCGTCCTCGGTCATAAAATACTGAGCGATGCGTACGCCTTTGCAGGAATTGGATATTTCGATCGCGAGAGAATTCATAACGGTACCTATTTTTATGTTGATCCATTTGTCGTCCGGGCATTTGCCGCAGGCTTTGACCGCGTTTTCCATAGCGTTGCCGAACATTACTGTAAGATCCGACGGCTCGATATTCAGCTCCCCGCATTCCGCCTGCACGTTGCAGCGTATCCCCTCGTCTCTTGCAAGGCTCGTATAGTAGCACAGAAGTCCGTTTACCGTCATGTTTTTGCAATATACTTCATTATCTGTTTTAACGGTGGCGTCGATCAGATTTGAAAGATAATCCCTTATTTCATTTTTGTGTCCTCTTTCAAACATATCATTCAGTATGTTGTAATGGTGGCGCAGATCATGGCGCATTCTTCGGGTGTTTTCCATATCGCCGACTATCTTTTCGTATTGCAGATGCATGATCTCAATAGCGCGGCTGTGCTCGTTATCGCGCTTGCGGCGCACCGATTCGCGGAAAATAAGCCAGTATATTAATAATTGGTTCAAAGTCAGGAACAGGAGCAGCGGTATATAAACAAGGGAATGGACAATCTTACCGTATAATGTGTCGCAGTAGATAGTCAGGAATAAATAAACGAGAGTCGATATTATTTCAATAACGAATTCGTGCTTCATATTACGCGGATCTATCATTTGTATATACTCTTTCAGAGGGCGAATAACGATCGCCAGAGTCAAAGGCAGCAGCAAAGCGGTCGTGGCGGCGTACAGCACCAAGAATCTGAAGTTATAAGGATATAACGTGGTGTCGGGAATGTTGGGAAAAAGGAAGGCGTGTAATATATTGACCGTCACAAATTCCGTTTCAGCATAGAACAGCACAATGAAAAAAACCATAAGTTTTTTGATCGTCGATTCGCGCACAATGCAGATATATGCGATGAAAACAAGAATTATCGCGGCGGACATGAACGTGTTTGAAAATACGATATGTCTGGGATGCATAACGGGATCGCGCAGCAAAAGCATCGCCGAAAAAATCAGCGCGGTAATTGCCGAAATGACCGACAGCCAGATAATTACAGTCTTGCGACGAAATCGCAAAGACTCCTGAGGGAAAGGCAGAAAAATCATCAGGGCGCAGGGAAAAAACTGTATTAAAAACCCTATGGAATTCTGGAAAAACGCTGCCATGATCTATCCTCCTTAAAACCCTTTTCGCTCGGAAAGCCGATCAAACACATAGTTGTCATATGCCGCTCGGATCGCGGTGCTTTGCCGTATATTGATAGGCAGAGAAAGCCCATCCCTTAACACGCAGATATTGGTTCTCATCTGCGCTATATAATCCATATTGACGATGATCCCGCGGTTTATTCTTAAAAAGTTTTTGTCCATTTTTTGCTCTATATCGCTGAATGACATACGGATCTTGAGGCGCCGTCCGTCGGTCAGCAAAATATTGACAGAATGATTGTCGCTTTCGACCAGACAGATCTGATCCAGAAATACCGTGTGCCTGTTGGTGCCGGATTTTAGCGTGATGCTGACTCTTTTTTTCGCGCGGAACTCGGTGAGCCGCTTGAAGGCCTCTATTATTCCGTCGGTCGTCACGGGCTTTATCAAATAGTGCATGGCGTAAAGTGAAAACGCCTCAACGGCGAAGTCGCGGCTTACCGTAACGAAGACGATCCCGGTGTCGGGCGAGATCGTCCGAAGCTCCGTCGCGATGTCTATCCCGTTCTCTCCGGGCAGATAAATGTCCAAAAACACAATGTCAAACGGCGGCTGCTGTTTAGCAGACGCAAGCAGAGCAGCGCCGCTGAAATATTTCTCCGCGCTCCGCGTCGGATCCCAGCCTTTTAACGCGCTTTCAAGCTGTTCCATTTCTCTCAAATCATCGTCACAAACCGCAATACGCATCCGTATACCTCCTAAGATCCGGTAAGCTGTGCCGTGTATATCGTCAATGTCGGACCGCACAAAAGATACAATATAATTATAACACAGTAGCTTTTTGTTTTCAACATAATTTTGTCGTCATTTACGCAGTCAAACGTGAGTTTCACGAAATTCATATATAAGTTGCGGCGGCCTGAGCAGCCGAACTTAATCACGCGGATGAACGCGCCTTAAATGAAATTACCCCCGAACGTCTGTCGGGGGTAACGGATGTTATTTGTCTTCGCTTCTCGGGGGCGCTCCCACATGCATGTGTTTTACGCGGTCGCGCACCTCGGCCTTCTTGGCGTCGTTAAATCTGTCAAGAGTTCCCGCGAGATAGCCGGTAACGCGCCTTATGCGCTCAATTCCGATCACTTCGCCGTCCTCGCCGGTCTCGACAGCCTTGCGTCCGCAGCCCGGGCACTCGTCGTTGATTATTCCGGTATAGCCGCAGACGGGGTCGCGGTCAACGGGGTGATTGATGCTGCCGTATCCCACGCCGCATTCCTTCATATATCTTATAACGCTCTCGAAGGCCTCAAGGTTTGTCGTCGGGTCTCCGTCAAGCTCGATGTACGAGATGTGACCGCCGTTGGTCAGCGCGTGATAGGGAGCCTCAAGCTCGATCTTTTCATAGGCGCTTATCGGATAGTATACAGGAATGTGGAACGAGTTGGTGTAATATTCTCTGTCCGTAACGCCGGGAATACTTCCGAACAGCTTTCGGTCGATCTTCACAAATCTGCCCGAAAGGCCCTCGGCGGGAGTCGCGATCAGTGAGAAGTTCATTCCGTATTGCTCGGTCGCCTCGTCCATGCGCTTTCTCATGTGGCCGACGATCTCAAGACCCAGATTCTGCGAGCGCCTCGACTCGCCATGGTGCTCGCCGGTCAGCGCTTTGAGGCACTCGGCAAGGCCGATGAATCCGGCGGTAAGAGTGCCGTGTTTCAATACCTCGCCGACGGTGTCATTCTCCTTGAGCTTGTCGGAGTCGATCCAGATCCCCTGGCCCATGAGGAAGGGATAGTTCTTAACGGTCTTTGCAGCCTGGACCTTGTACCTCGCCAAAAGCTGATCTATAACCAAATCTATCTTTCTGTCAAGCTCGTCAAAGAACCAGTCAATGTCGCCCTTGGCCTTGATTGCTATTCTCGGGAGGTTGATCGAGGTGAAGCTCAGATTGCCGCGGCCATAGGTTATCTCTCTTGATTTGTCATAAGCGTTTGCGACAACTCTCGTCCTGCAGCCCATGTATGTCGCTTCGGTCTCGGGGCGGCCCTCAACGTAATACTGCTTGTTAAAAGGTGCGTCGAGAAAGCTGAAATTGGGGAACAGGCGCTTTGCCGAAACGCGGCACGCAAGCTTGAACAAATCGTAGTTTTTATCCTCTTTGTTGTAGTTCACGCCTTCTTTTACTTTAAATATATGTATCGGGAAGATCGGCGTTTCGCCGTTGCCCAGTCCGCGCTCCTCAGCGAGCAGCAGGTTGCGCATGACCATTCTCGCCTCCTCGGAAGTGTCTGTTCCGTAGTTCAGCGAGCTGAACGGGATCTGCGCGCCCGCGCGGGAGTGCATTGTGTTAAGGTTGTGTATAAGCGCCTCCATAGCCTGGAATGTGGCGCGGTCTGTCTCTTTCTCGGAGTTTTTCTTAATGAATCGGACAGCGCGTTTCGCGTCCTTCTCGTCCATAAGCGCGCCGAGCTTTGACGTGAGCGCCGCGATAAACTCGTCGGAATTGACAAGCTTCGGCTCCTCGCCGGTCTCATCTTTAAGCTCTGAAATTATCTTCACCGCGCTGTCCTGCGGCTCGTCGATGCCGCCCATAAGGTTGAGCGCGGCCGACAGATTCTTGGCAAACTTTTTCTTGTATGTCTTGGCGACGCCCGGAGCCATAGCATAGTCAAAATTGGGGACGCTCTGACCGCCGTGCTGGTCGTTCTGGTTCGACTGGATAGCTATGCAGCACAGGGCCGAATAGCTGGCGATGTCGTTGGGCTCACGCAGAAAGCCGTGGCCGGTGGAAAATCCGCCCTTGAACAGCTTTAAAAGATCGATCTGGCAGCAGGTGGTCGTAAGTGTCAGAAAGTCCAGATCATGGATGTGAATGTCGCCGTCCTTGTGCGCTTTCGCGTGGCGCGGATCAAGAATAAACATGTCATAAAAGCACTTGGCGCCCTCGCTGCCGTAGCGGAGCATCGTGCCCATGGCGGTGTCGCCGTCAATGTTGGCGTTTTCGCGCTTAACATCGTTGTCCTTGGCCGCCTTGAATGTCAGGTCCTCGTAAACGCGCATGAGCTGAGTGTTCATCTCGCGAACCCTGCTTCTCTGCGCGCGGTAGAGGATGAATTCCTTCGCGGTTCTTGTATGTCCGTTCTCGACCAGGATCTTCTCGACCGCGTCCTGGATCTCCTCAACGCCGGGCTTTGATATGCCGAGGCCGTTTTCAACATAATCCACGACCTGATCGGCAAGCTCAAGCGCCGTCTCGTGGTCGCTTCCGCCGAGCGCCTCCGCGGCCTTGAATATGGCGTTTGAGATCTTTGAAATGTCGAATTCCGCCTCTCTGCCGTCTCTTTTAACTATCGTCTTAATCATCGGAAAACCTCCCATATTATCAAACCACAAGATATAGTGGTTAAATTTGTAAATTTGCGATATATATAGTATAGCACGATTTTTTCCTATGTCAAGCGTTTTTTTTAATTGAAATATTTTTGTAACATTTACATTATTTTCGGGGTTAAAAATTTTAGGATTTTTTGGTTAAAAACTCTTGAAAAGGCGGAAAATATATGTTATAATTAATTAGTTTAAATTAAAACATTATATTTTTTATTTCAGAAAGGGTTGATAAAAGTGGAGATCACAATAACCAAAACACAAAATCCAAAGAGTAAGCCGAACATGCAGGATCTGCCTTTCGGAGTGTATTTTTCGGATCATATGTTTGTTATGGACTATGACGAGGGCAAGGGCTGGCATGACCCGAGAATTGTTCCCTACGGCCCGATAGAGCTTGACCCGTCCGCCATGGTTTTCCACTACGCACAGGAGGTTTTCGAGGGCCTCAAGGCTTACAAGTCCGCCGACGGACACGTTCGCCTGTTCAGACCCGACAAGAATTTTAAAAGACTCAACGTTTCAAATGAGCGTCTGGCCATTCCCCCGATCGACGAGGAGCTCTGTCTTGAGGGTCTCAAGCAGCTTGTGGAGCTTGACCGCGACTGGATCCCCGAGCAGGAAGGCACATCGCTTTACATCAGACCGTTCATTATCGCCACCGATCCGTTCCTTGGCGTGAGACCGTCCAACTCATATAAGTTTATGATCATCTGCTCGCCCAGCGGACTTTATTATCCCGAGGGCCTCGCTCCGGTCAAGATCTATGTTGAGGACTCGTATGTGCGCGCCGTACGCGGCGGCACGGGCTTCACAAAGACCGGCGGCAACTATGCGAGCAGCATTAGGGCGCAGGTAGTCGCGCATGAGAAGGGATATTCGCAGGTTCTCTGGCTGGACGGAGTCGAGCAGAAATATATAGAAGAAGTTGGCTCGATGAACATATTCTTTAAGATCAACGGCGAGGTTGTGACGCCCATGCTCAACGGCAGCATATTAAGCGGCATCACAAGAATGTCAGCGATCGAGCTGCTCAAGAAGTGGGGCGTTCCCGTTTCCGAGAAGAGGATATCCATTCAGGAGGTTGCCGACGCGTATGACAACGGAACTCTTGAGGAATGCTTCGGCACGGGTACTGCCGCTATCATCTCTCCGGTCGGCGAGCTTCGCTGGGAAGACAAGGTAATGCATATCAACAACAATCAGATCGGTGAGATAACTCAGAGGATCTTTGATACCATAACCGACATCCAGACCGGCAAGGCCGATGACGATATGGGCTGGGTCGTAACCGTTGATTAATTTTCGGCATATTAAAGTGCGCCCGCACCGCGAAAACGGCGCGGGCGCCTTTTCATGCGGGAAGGGAACCGGGCGCTTGAGCCCTCGGCGCTTTCCCGCGGTATAAAAATAAAATTAAAGGAGAAAAATTATGGAACGCGGAAGCGGAATTTTGATGCACATTTCATCATTTCCGGGTAAATACGGAATAGGAACAATGGGCAGCGAGGCCCATCGTTTTGTTGACTTTTTGCAAAAGAGCGGGCAGAAATACTGGCAGATACTCCCGATCGGCCCGACGGGCTACGGAGACTCGCCATATCAGTCGTTCTCAACGTTCGCGGGAAATCCTTATTTTATTGATTTTGACCTGCTGCGCGAGGACGGAGCACTTAATTTTGAGGACTACGCGTATATCGACTGGGGAAGCGACCCGGAGAAGGTCGAGTATGAAAAGATATTTAACAACAAATTCAAGGTCCTGAAAATCGCTTATGACCGCGACAAAGCGCGCAAGAAGGCCGAGATAGACAAGTTCAGGGTCGAAAATTCGTATTGGATCGAAAATTACGCCATGTTTATGGCGCTCAAGTTTGACAGCGGGCTTAAAATGTACCGCGACTGGGACGATGACATAGTGCGCCGCGAGCCCGACGCCATAGTCAGGGTCTACAACCGCCTTGACGACGAGATCAGCTTCTGGGTCTACGTTCAGTATCGGTTTTACGAGCAGTGGAGCGGGCTGAAGAGCTACGCGAACAAGCAGGGAATAAAGATAATAGGCGACATACCGATCTATGTCGCCGAGGACAGCGCCGACGCGTGGGCGCATAACGAAGTGCTGATGCTTGACCCCGACAGAACGCCGATCAAGGTGGCGGGCTGCCCGCCCGACGGCTACGCGCCGAAGGGCCAGCTTTGGGGGAACCCGCTGTATAACTGGGATTATCTGGCCGAGACAGGATACGAGTGGTGGATAAAACGCCTGTCGGCCGCTCTTAATATGTACGATATAGTGAGGATCGACCACTTCCGCGGCTTTGACGCGTTCTACGCGATCGAGTACGGCAAGCCCGACGCGGTCGAGGGCGAATGGCTCAAGGGCCCCGGCAGCGACTTTTTTAACCGTGTAAAGCAGGAGTTCGGCGAGACGCCGCCGCTTATTGCCGAGGACCTCGGCACCATAACCGATGATGTGCGTGCTCTGCTGAGGTTCAGCGGAATGCCCGGCATGAAGGTCATGCAGTTTGGCTTCACGCCCGGAGAGGACAGCGATTACCTTCCTCATAATTATCCCAAAAACTCTGTCGCGTATATCGGAACGCACGACAATGACACGCTCAAAGGCTGGTTTGAGACTCTTCCCGAGCATATGCGCGGGTTCGCGGTCGACTACCTGCGCCTGACGAAAGAGGAAGGCGTAAACTGGGGCTTTATCAAGTCGCTGCTCGGCAGCGCGGCGGACACCGCTATCATCACAATGCAGGATATACTTGACCTGGGCGCCGGCGCGAGAATGAACACGCCGTCCACAATGGGCGGTAACTGGACATGGCGGCTCGGAAGCACCGATGCTTTCAGCGACGAGCTCGCCGCCAAGCTGCTCAAGATTGCCAAGACGTATTCAAGATAAAACAAAATGTTTGAGAAGTAAAACAAATTTTTCGAGAAGTAAAACAAAATTTTTCAAAAAAATTGAAAATTTCTCTTGCATTCCCGAAAACGGTGTGATATAATACTTTTCTGTGTGAAGTCACACAAAAATTAAATACGCACGTCCCGCGATTTTTTCGGTTGTGCCGCGATCCCATGTCGGTTCCGGAAAAAGCAGACCGGGGCGGAGGTATAACTTTACGGAGGTGTAAATCATGGGAGTAGTTCAGATGAAGCAGTTACTGGAGGCAGGCGTTCACTTCGGACACCAGACACGCCGCTGGAACCCCAAAATGGCTGAGTACATTTTTACGGAGAGAAACGGCATCTATATCATTGACCTTCAGAAAACTGTGAAGAAAATTGAGGAAGCGTATTACTTTACGCGCGACATCGCAGCCGAAGGCGGCTCGGTTCTGTTTGTTGGAACCAAGAAGCAGGCTCAGGAAGCGATCAAGGAAGAGGCCGAGAGAACGGGTATGTTCTATGTCAACGCGAGATGGCTGGGCGGAATGCTCACAAACTTCAAGACCATCAAGCAGAGAATAGGCAGACTGTATCAGCTCGAGAAGATGACCGAGGACGGCACAATGGACCTTCTGCCCAAGAAAGAGGTCATAAAGCTCAACCTTGAGAAGGAGAGACTTGAGAAGTTCATGGGCGGCATCAAGGAAATGAAGGATCTGCCCGCGGCAATTTTTGTTGTTGATCCCCGCAAGGAGAAGAATGCGATCGCCGAAGCTCACAAGCTGGGCATTCCGGTAATCGCTATCGTTGACACCAACTGTGACCCCGAGGAAGCGGATTATCCCATTCCCGGCAACGACGACGCTATCCGCGCGGTAAAACTCATCGTCACCACGATCGGAAACGCGATCTTAGAGGGCAAGCAGGGCGAGCAGCTTGAGGACAATTCCGAGAAGGAAGAGGAAGTAAGCCTCGACATTCTTGACGAGTAAAAATGATTTTGAACACAAGAAAGGAAGATATATAAATGGCATTTACAGCAAAAGATGTTAAGGAACTCAGAGAAATGACCGGCTGCGGCATGATGGACTGCAAAAAGGCTCTTGTTGAGACCGACGGCGACAAGGACGCGGCTGTTGAGTATCTGAGAGAGAAAGGCCTTTCCAAGGCTGCGAAGAAGGCGGGCAGAATTGCCGCCGAGGGTATCGTTCTGTCGCACATTGACGGCGGCGTGGGCGTTGTTGTCGAGGTCAACTCCGAGACGGACTTCGTCGCGAAGAACGAGGACTTCAGAACCTTTGTGCTCGATGTTGCGAAGACGATCGCGGCCGAGGCTCCCGCTGACGTTGAAGAGCTCAAGACAAAGACTATCTCGGGCGGCAGCCAGAACGTCGGCGATGCTCTGACCGAGAAGATCGCCAAGATCGGCGAGAACATGAACATCAGACGCTTTGAGAGAATTTCGACCGACGGCGTTGTTGTTGACTATATCCACGCCGGCGGAAAGATCGGCGTTATGGTCGAGGCTCAGGCTCCCGCCTGCGAGCAGGTTACGGAGTGCCTGAAGAACATCGCGATGCAGATCGCGGCCTTAAACCCCAAGTACCTCTCAAGCGACGAGGTTCCCGAGGATTACAAGCAGCACGAGAAGGAGATCCTTATCGCGCAGGCCAAGAACGATCCGAAGAACGCGAGCAAGCCCGAGAACATCATCGAGAAGATGATCACAGGCCGTCTCGCAAAGGAGCTCAAAGAGGTTTGTCTGCTTGAGCAGCCCTATGTCAAGGCTGTCAACAAGGAGTCCGTTGCGGACTACGTTAAGCAGGTATCAAAGGAGATCGGCGCTGACATCAAGATTACCAAGTTTGTACGCTTTGAGACAGGCGAGGGTATTGAGAAGAAGCAGGACGATTTCGCCGCTGAAGTCGCTTCAATGGTTAAATAACACTGAATTTCAAAACGCCGCCCGAAAACGGGCGGCGTTTTTTGCGCGCGTTAAAAATTTTTCTCAAAAACCCCTTTTATTTCTTTTTTGGTTGTGCTATAATAGTTTAGGAAATTCAGAGAGGTGTGTTATGGCGGATCTAAAGCGTGTTCAGATTTATACAGACGGCGCGTGCAGCGGCAATCCCGGGCCTGGCGGCTACGGAGTTATTCTCAGGTACGGCGGCTATGAGAAAAAACTCAGCGGCGGCGAGGCCGAGACCACCAATAACCGCATGGAGCTTACCGCGGTTATCGAGGGGCTTCGGGCGCTCAACCAAAAATGCAGAGTCGATATTTACAGCGACTCAAAGTATTTTATCGACGCGGTCGATAAGGGCTGGGCGGAGAGCTGGCGCCGAAACGGCTGGATGCGCAACAAAAAGGAAAAGGCGCTGAACCCCGATCTGTGGGAGACAGTGCTTGATCTGCTCAAGAAGCATGAGGTCACTCTTCACTGGGTAAAGGGCCACAGCGGCAATCCCGAGAACGAGGAATGTGACCGCATGGCTGTTGAGCAGTCTAAAAAATTCGCCGAATGATCCTTTGATTTTCCGATATACGTAGATCTACTTTTCATGGGTTGAACGTATGAGCGGCGGGACTTTCCGCCAAAAATATTTAACGAAAGGTAGGACAGGCATAATGAGAATTTATGTTGACAACGCGGCGACCACGAAGATCAGCGATGAGGTCGCCAAGGAAATGATTTCGTGTATCAAAGAGATACCCGGAAACCCGTCCAGCATTTACGCCGAGGGACGGGAAGCGAAAAAAGCCGTTGAGACGGCGAGAGAAAAAGTCGCGAAGGCGATCGGGGCTTCTCCCAGGGAGATATACTTCACGGGCAGCGGCACCGAGGCGGACAACTGGGCGATCAGAAGCACCGCAAAAGCCTACGCGGACAAGGGCAAACACATTATAACGACCGCCGTTGAGCATCACGCGGTCCTGCACACCTGTCAGGATCTTGAAAAGCAGGGCTGGGAAGTGACATATCTGCCTGTAGACAAATACGGCAGAGTCGCCGCGGAGGACGTTGAGAGAGCGATCCGCCCCGACACAGTTCTGGTGTCGGTCATGTTCGCCAACAACGAGATAGGAACCATAATGCCGATCAGGGAGATCGGCGCGATCTGCCGCGAGCGTAAGGTCATTTTCCACACCGACGCGGTCCAGGCGGTAGGAATGATCGAGATCGACGTGAACGAGCTTAACATTGACATGCTGTCGCTGACGGCGCATAAGTTCCACGGCCCGAAGGGAGTGGGCGCGCTGTATGTTCGGCAGGGTGTAAAGCTAACGCCTTTCATTACGGGCGGAGCGCAGGAACGCGGAAAACGCGCTGCCACCGAGAATGTTCCGGGCATAGTCGGACTCGGTAAAGCAATTGAACTTGCCACTGCTGATATACACGGAAAGCAAAAACAGCTTACAGAACTCAGAGATTATTATATAAAACAGGTGCTT
Source organism: uncultured Monoglobus sp. (assembly GCA_947625055.1). Classification (GTDB taxonomy): domain Bacteria; phylum Bacillota; class Clostridia; order Monoglobales; family Monoglobaceae; genus Monoglobus. Next base: position 11,255 of record CANQMT010000012.1, read on the forward strand.
GACAAGGTGCCTTATGCGTGGCTGAACGGCCACCCGAGCGAGCGTCTTCCGGGCAACACCAACATAAGCTTCAGATTTATCGAGGGTGAGGGCATGCTGCTCCGCCTTGACATGAAGGGAATTTCGGCGTCCAGCGGAAGTGCCTGCACCTCGGGCTCGCTTGACCCGTCGCATGTGCTGCTCGCGATCGGACTTAAACACGAGGACGCGCACGGCTCGCTGCGCGTGACGTTTGACACGAGCAACACCAAAGAACAGGCCGACGCCATAGCGGACGCGCTCGCGGAGATAGTTCCGCTGCTCCGCAGCATGTCGCCGCTCTATGAGGATTTTGTTAAGAACAATAAGGAGGATTAATATATGTACAGTGAAAAAGTAATGGATCATTTTTCAAATCCGCGCAATGTGGGCGAGATCCCTGACGCCAACGCGGTCGGCCAGGTCGGAAACCCCCAGTGCGGAGACATAATGAAGATATATATGAAGATCAACGACGATACGGGCGTTATCGAGGACGTAAAGTTCAAGACGTTCGGCTGCGGCGCGGCGATCGCCACGTCCAGCATGGCTACCGAGCTTGTTAAGGGCAAGACGATAGACGAGGCGCTTCAGCTCACCAATCAGGCGGTCGCCGACGCTCTCGACGGACTGCCGCCTATCAAGATGCACTGCTCGAACCTTGCCGAGGAGGCGGTCCACGCAGCGCTTGCAAATTACTACGAGAGCCGCGGCATGGACGCTTCGGCGATCCCTCAGTGCAGCGGCTGCTGCTCGTCCTGCACGGTCGCGGACGAGGTCCACGGTGCCGATAATGCCTAAGCGGATCGTAATCGGAATGTCGGGCGGCGTTGACAGCACTGTTGCCGCCGCCCTTTTAAAGGAGCGCGGTTTTGAGGTGATCGGCGTGACCATGCGACTTTGGGACGGCGAGGAGGAAGGCTCGTGCTGCTCTCTGTCGTCGGTCGAGGACGCGCGCAGAGCCTGCTATAAGCTCGGGATCGACTACCATGTGCTTGATTTCCGTTCGGATTTTGAGAAAAACGTGGTGGATTATTTTGTTGACGAGTATAAAAACGCGCGCACCCCGAACCCGTGCATTGCCTGCAACCGCTTTTTAAAGTTCGACGCTATGCTTGAAAAAGCGCGGCTGCTCGACGCCGATCTTATCGCGACAGGGCACTACGCAAGAGTTGAGCGTGACGAAAAAAGCGGCAGATATATCCTGCGCCGCGCCAAGGCAAAAGAGAAGGATCAGACCTATGTGCTGTACTCGCTGACCCAGAGCCAGCTCTCAAAAATGTATCTGCCTTTGGGCGATATTGAGAGCAAGGACGAGGTCCGTGGGATAGCGCGTCGGCTCGGCTTTGACGTCGCAGATAAGCCCGACAGTCAGGAGATTTGCTTTGTGCCCGACAATGACTACGCCTCGTTTATTGAGCGCTACGGCGGAGCTAAGTCGGAGCCCGGGGATTTTATTGACTCGCAGGGCAATTTTTTGGGCAGGCACAAGGGTATAATAAATTACACGATTGGCCAGCGCAAGGGCCTGGGCATAGCATTTGGCAAGCCCATGTTCGTCACGCGCATAAATCCCGAGACCGGAGAGATAACCTTGGGCGAGAAGGGCAGTGAGTTTTCATCCAGCCTCATCGCCGACAGGCTTAATTTTATTACGTTTGACGCGGCCAATTTTGAACCGTTTGAAGCGCTCGCCAAGGTGCGTTACGCCGCGGTTCCCGCTCCTTGCAGGGTCGTCCCGACCGACGGCGGATGCGCGTCTGTCGAGTTCGAGACGCCGCAGAGGGCAGTGACGCCGGGTCAGGCGGTGGTTTTCTATGACAAGGATTTTGACTGCTGCATAGGCGGCGGCACGATAAAACAATAAGAAATATAAGTTAGATGCATAAAGGGAAAAGCGGTAATGAATAATTCTGAATTTTTAAGCTTGCGCAGAAGCATAATCGAAAATGAGTATAAAAATCTGAATGACAGGCAGAGGCAGGCGGTGTTCACCACTGAGGGGCCTCTGCTCGTTCTGGCGGGCGCAGGAAGCGGAAAGACCACGGTCATCATTCACAAGATAGCTCATCTTATCAAATACGGAAAGGCGTATAACAGCGAAAATGTTCCGCGTAAATTTTCGGACGCCGAGCTTGAGTTCCTCGAATGGTACCGCGACGGCGAGCTTGACGAGCTCAGTCCCGAGCTTGAGGCGTGTCTGTCGGAGGATCCGGTGCGCCCGTACAATATACTCGCGATCACCTTTACCAACAAGGCTGCGGGCGAGCTCAAGGCGAGGCTGGCCGCGAGGCTTGGAGAGATCGGGAACGACGTTCACGCGGGCACCTTCCATTCGATGTGCGCCCGCATGCTGCGCCGCGACATTGAGAAGATCGGATACGCCAAGGATTTTGTCATTTACGACACGGCCGATCAGTTGACGGTGATGAAAGAATGTTTGAAAGAGCTTGAGATAGACGACAAAAAATACGCGCCTCGCACAATGCTGTCGCTGATAAGCGGCGCGAAGGACAAGCTGATCGGCCCCGCGGAATACAAAGACGGCGTGGGCGCCGACTTTTATCTGCAGACTGTGGCGGATCTTTACAAACTCTACAGCCGCAAGCTCAAGAGCAACAACGCGCTTGACTTCGACGATCTGATAATGCTCACGGTGCGCCTGTTTGAGGAATGTCCCGAGGTCCTTGAGTATTACCGCGAAAAGTATAAATACATATTGGTCGATGAGTATCAGGACACGAACCACGCGCAGTACCGCCTTGTGAGCCTGCTCGCCGAAAAGCACCGAAATCTGTGCGTCGTTGGCGATGACGATCAGAGCATTTACAAATTCCGAGGCGCCGATATTAGAAATATTCTCGGCTTTGAGGAAGAGTTCCCCGACGCGGCTGTGATCAAGCTTGAGGAAAACTACCGCTCGACCCAGCATATTCTCGACGCGGCCAACAGCGTTATCAAAAATAACGACGGAAGAAAGGGGAAAAGGCTCTGGACGTCAAACGGCAGCGGCGAGAAGGTGAGCCTTCATATCGCAGACAACGAGCACAGTGAGGCGCAGTCGGTCGTGACGAATATTTACAGGCTCGGCGGCAGTCTGAACGACACGGTCGTGCTCTATCGCGTCAACGCGCAGTCCCGCGTTATTGAGGATATGCTGCTGAGAAACGCGGTGCCTTATAAGGTCGTTGGCGGCCTCAGGTTCTATGACAGAAAAGAGATCAAGGACATCGGCTCGTATTTAAGGCTGATTGCCAATCCCGACGATGACGTTGCGCTGCGCAGGGTCATAAACGAGCCCAAGCGCGGCATCGGCGCGGCTACGGTCGATAAGCTCGCGGCGATAGGAGCGGTGGAAAATATAAGCATGTTCCGCGTCTGCGAGCGGGCGGACGAGTTTTCGGAGTTCGGCTCAGCGGCGGCGGGGAAGCTCAAAAAGTTTACCGAGATGATAAACGGGTTCAGGGCTGATCTTGCCGACGGAACGGGGCTTGAGCTTTTGGTGAGGACCGTTATGCGAGCCTCGGGAATCATCGACGCGCTTGAGAAGGAAAAGACGGTTGAAAACCGCACGAGGCTTGAAAACCTCAACGAGTTTGTCTCGATGGTCCAGGAGGCTGTCAGAGAAAACGAGGACATAACCTTGAGCGAACTGCTTGAAAACATCTCGCTGATATCGGATATTGACAACTATGACGAGGCGCAGGAGGCGGTCACGCTCATGACTCTGCACAGCGCCAAGGGGCTTGAGTTCCCGAACGTGTTTTTGATAGGCATGGAAGAGAGCGTTTTCCCGAACTCGCGGGCCTTCGGCGACCCTGAGGAGCTTGAGGAGGAGCGGCGGCTGTGTTATGTCGGAATAACGCGCGCCAAAAAGCGGCTGTTTTTGTCCGCCGCGAGGCAGAGAACGCTGTTCGGCCAGACCAGATACAACATGCCCTCGAGATTTCTCGAGGAAATACCCGAGAATCTGCTCGATAAGACCGAGGACGCGCCGGCGTACGAGAGGGCACAAATCCGCGGCGGAAGCGCGTCTTCAGGCGGATTCGGCGACAGCGCGTTTCTTAAAAAAGCGCCCGAGCCCGAGATCATCGCGGGCGGCGAGAGCTACAGCCCGGGCGACAGAGTCGAGCACAGGAAGTTCGGAGTCGGCACGGTCGTGTCCGCTCAGGAAATGGGCAGGGACTGGTTCGTTATCGTGGACTTTGAATCGGTCGGCAGAAAAAAGATGATGGCGGCTTACGCCAATTTCCGAAAGCTTTAAGCGGTGATAATATGTATGACGATTTCGCGAAAATATACGACAGATTTCAAAAGACGGACTATAACAAATTTACCGAGTTTTATGAGTCCGTTTTTGATCGCTTGGACGTCACGCCGAAAACCGTGGTCGATCTCGGCTGCGGCTCCGGCGCTGTGACGATCCCGCTTGCCCGCGCGGGATATGAAGTGACGGGCATCGACATTTCGCCCGACATGCTGGCGGTCGCCCAAAATAAGGCAGACGAGGCGGGGCTTGATATTCTGTTCCTCAACATGGATATGCGGACGTTCGCGCTTCCCGCGCCGGTTGACTGCGTGATCTCGGCGCTTGACTGCGTGAACTACCTCGAAGGTCTTGAGGACGCGGAAGCGGCGTTTGAGCGGGTTTATGACAGTCTGCGCGACGGCGGCGTGTTTATATTTGACATAAACTCGGAGTATAAGCTGAGCACCATTTTGGGCAACAACACCTTTGTCTATGAGGATGACTCGGCGTTCTGTGTTTGGGAGTGCGGATATTTTCCCGATGATAAGGTCGTGAGCTTTGAGCTGAATTTTTTCATAAAAGAGCAAAACAGCGGCTACACGAGATACAGCGAATATCAGGAGGAGACGATATTTTCGGCGGACGAGCTTAAAGAACTGCTCTTTGAGTGCGGCTTTTCCGAGGTTTCGGTTTTTGCGGACCTGACCTTTGACGAGCCCGGCCCCAAAACGGAACGGCTGTTCTTTGTTGCCCGAAAATAGGGCTTGACACTTCGGATCAAATTATGTATAATAACTAATGCGGATTTTTTCGCATTCATATGCCCTCTTAGTTAAGTGGATATAACACGCCCCTCCTAAGGGCGGATCACGCGTTCGACTCGCGTAGAGGGTGCCAACATAGGAAATAGTGATTAGGAAATAGGGAATACGCGGAGTTAAGGCGGCGAAAAATGTTTCGGTCTGCCCGCGGACGTTTCTCTGTTCACCGATCACTTTTTCTTTGGCCATTTTTTTGAAAAATTTTCAAAGTTTCTATTGCAATGTTTCAAATCATATTGTATAATAAATATGATATGATGAATTTGATATTTGTGCTTTTTTGATAAATTTGCGCGTTTTTTAAGGAGGAAAAGAGATGTTTAGAAGACGACTGCTCAGTTTGACGCTTGTTTTGGCTCTTGTTGTTTCGGCTATGCCCGCGGTTTTTGCCGCGGGAGAAGAAGGCGGAGATGATCTGCAGTTCCCGATAGTTGAAAATTTTGCGGATATGTATAATGCGGGAACCGGTGTTCCTGCTTATAGCGCGGCCGCTAAAAAGGGTTTTGTCACAAGATATTCCGGCGCTATCATGCCTCCCGGCGAGGAGCGCAGCGTTGCCGGTACCATGTTCCGAGAAATATCGGCCGACGGCGTCAGCGTTACGGAACCTACTACAGGCAAATATTGCTACCACGATGATGAGTACAATTTTAATCACGGCGGACTCATTTACAGAGCCGATGTGCCTCCCGGAGCCTATCACCTTGAAGTTGTGCTCGGGGGCGGCTCCACCCGCGACAACACGTTGGTTCAGCCGACCGGAATGGAATACGAAAGGATCAGAAGAACGTCGGCCTGGGATGACGCCGGCAGCGTTACCCGAAACACTTCGGTAATATGGTCGGAAAATAACACTAAATGGAGTTATGATTTTGCCACCGGTCAGGATTTTATCGAGATAGAGATAGAGCCAGCAAAGCTTCCGACATCCGCCGATCCTCAGACCGTCACTGTGAAATCAATTTCGATAATCCCGATCGCCCCGGCTGACGCCGGAGACAAGGCTACCATATTTATCTTGGGCGGTTCGACCGAGAAATCTTATACCAACGCGTCCTCGTATTCCTCCTGGGGACAGGTACTTGATTATTATATCGACCCGGACAAAGCCGAAGTGGTGAACTATTCTATGGGCGGCAGAAGCATGAAAAGAAGCTATGTCGAGGGCAGATTTAACGATATTCTCTTGACCGGAAAAACGGGCGACTATGTTTTCCTCACGTCGGCGCAGGGCGATGAGGCAGACGGACACAGCAGGTTTGACAGAGGCCTGAATTACGGCTCGCTGTCACAGAATAACGAGCTTTACAAAAAGTGGCTTGATATGTATATAACCGCGATTAAAGCGAGGGGAATGCACCCGATCTTGGTTTCGGCCGTTCCGAGAGGAAACGGATTTTCTCTTGAGGGCGCGGATAAGCCCAACGGATTTAATCCCGACTCTACCGGAATTATGCGCGAGACCGCGAAGGCTGATCCCGAAGTCGGATATATCGGCGTTTATGAGGGCGTTAAGGACTATGTTGGCAAACTCGGCGAGAATGAGAGCAAATATATATTCAGCTCTTACGAGGCCGGAGAGACGCCCGCCGAGAATTCCGCCAACGGCGTTTCCAACTGGGACGGAACGACATATAAGGAGTCCGCGGCCAAGCAGTTCGCGAGAATAATTATTCAGTATATTTACGACGAGGCGATGTCCGGAACCGATGAGTATACCAGCAAGGAGTTTATGAAGACGCTGCTGTCATACCTAAATCCTGAGGCGCAGGAAGCCGCGGAGTTGGGCGACTGGACCGGATTGTTCCCCGAAATGGCTGCCGACGTGAGTCAGGTCGACGTGGCTCCCGGAGCTACCGCGCTGCCCGAAGAAAATTATTATTACAGAGACAATATTGAAAGGATCCTGCGCGTCGGCGCGATGCACAAGAACAGCGAAAACCTCTTTAAGCCCAACGATATAATCACCGTCGGCGAGTTTGCCCGCGGCATGGAAACTGTCTTCGGTTTAAGAGAGGGCACGCTTGGAAGTTATAATCTGACATACGCGCAGCTTCAGGAGAAATACGGACCCGAGGTTGAGGCCCAAGCGTCGGCGGCAGAGGCTGCCGTTCCCGGCGAGGGTCAGCACCTTGTCACCGTCAGCCAGTCCGAGGGCGGAACGATAACGATATATAACGACAGTGAATTTGATTATTCCGATGTTGATGTTACCGAGAATATTACGAGCGGTGGACAGATCGCTGATGATTACTTCATGACCGTTACGGCCCCGTCGAACGGCTCGGATCAGTCGCTGCCCGAGAGCTTTGTCAGAGGATTTGACAGCTCGGCAAGCTTTGACAACAAAAACATAACGGGTAATTATATTGAGATGAGAAATTCAACGCCCGAAAAGCATATCTCATATTTTTCAAAAGCGAAGGGCAAGCTCATTGTTTACGCGCGTTTTGACGACAATAAGTACATCGAGCTTACGAATAATGTGAACGGAACCGTTCAAAGCAAATATCTTAATGACACGACAAACGGAAACGGAAAAACGATTTACGGCACCGTTGAATTTGACGTTGAACAAAACACGGGATATACTCTTTGGTCTCACGGCGGAACGGGAAGACTGTTCGGCCTGAGGTACTATTCGCTCAACTATCCGCAAAGTACCGAGTCGCTTGTTGTGGATGACAGAGACGAGATCAGAATAACCGCCGTGGCTGATCCGGGCTATTTGAACGGGGAAATATATATCAACGGCGAGCCCGTGACCAATGAAAAAGAGCACAGAATTTATGTAGATAAAGACATGGAGGTTTCGGCGACCTATATCAAAGAGCCCGAGTTTGTGGACACCGGCGCGATCGCGTCAGACGCCGCCCTGACCCGCGAGGCAATGGGCGCAATACTCTATGACGCGTATCTCGCGAAGTTCGGCAAGGACGACGGCGGGGCATGGAACAAGGTCGATTATATGACGAACAACAACGGCCTGCCCGCTCCCGGCGACGATAATTATGATCAAAACATGATATATGAGGGAACGCCTTACTTCCCGCTTGTCGGCTGGGGCGCGCTCACGGATAAGGACGATATTTCGCCGGTGCTGTACGGCAAGGTCAAAGAGGCGTATAACTTAGGTCTTATGCGCAGCGAAAAGGGCATCGAGCGCGGCGCGGTAAGCTTCGGCACCGAGCTTGAGCCGAAGGTTGAGGTCACGCGCGCCAAGGCCGCGAAGACTTTGCTGTTCGCTTATATCCTCACACTGCCGATGAAAGCGGAAAGCCAGACGCTTCAGAACCACGCCGCGGAGACTGCCGAGATCAAGGAGCCGAATCCGGATGTTGCGGCTCTGCCATATCGTTTGGAGACCACACCCACTCCGGAGCCGACTCCGTATATATCGCCGTCGCCGACTCCCGTGGTAACACCGATACCGCTCAAGGGAGAGAAATGGGACTTTAACTCGATTCCCTCAGGCACTGATTATAACGAAAGGAACTCAGATATCTTAAACGCAAACGGAAAAAAGCTGACGGTTAATTACAGGACCGTCTCGAACGAGGGCGCTGTTTCACCTTCGATATCCGAACGGGCGGAGGGAGACAATTATCTGAAATTTACCGATACCGGAACTTCTCAGGACGGCTGGACATATAAGGCGGATCCCGCAATTGACTCGGATGTTATTGTGATAGAGCAGGATCTTAATATTGACTCGGCAGCGAAAGACAACATTCTGATGAGATTTTGCGATACGACTGTTGTCGGTCCCGATAACACATATGTCGGTGAGGACACAAATGACGGCAGATCTTTTGAGATAAAGACCGGAGACGGCGGAGTATTGAGGCTTACGGATTATTTCTCACAGGGCGGTACCGATGATAATCCCAAGGCATATGATTATGTTATCCCCGAATTTAATTATTCGCCGGGAGCATGGTTCGGTTTGAGAGTCGAGTATCATAAAAATGATAATGTTGTCAAGGTATATACCAAGAAAAGCGGAGAAGATTATGTTTTAAACAGAGTAATACCTCTCGCGCAGGGAACAACAAAGGTCAGCGAAGCCGAAATTCCCCGTTTGAAGATGACAAGTGTGTTATGCGCCACAAGGGGCAGCGGCGCCGCGACAATAGGTGTTGATAATATTTATATCGCGGAGCTCGACACCGACCCGCAAGAGACGGCGACGCCCGAACCCGAGCCGACGGCGACGCCCGGGGCTGAACCGACCGAGACTCCGGAGCCGACGGCGACCGTGTCTCCGCAGTCAGGATATGACTACGAATTTGTTAAGGCGCAGTTCGGAACGGACGGCGCGCTCGAGCTTGAGGTTAATTATAACGGCACGGAGGCTGAGCCTAAGGCAAAGCTTATAATCGGAGTGTACAGCGCGGACGACATCCTTGTCGGAGCGAATATATATGACATAACCGGAACACAGATCGGCGGTCTTGACTTTAAAAAGCCCGAAAGCGGCATGGTCAAGCTGTTTATCTGGAGCGGTACTGACGGTATTATGCCGCTCAGCGAAGTTAAAACTGTTGAATAATCTTTAATATTTGAGGCGGTCGTTTATCGGCCGCCTCTTTTGATGAGTTAAACACGAAAAAATTGCTATAGTATATATCTAAAATATAATTAATAACTTCTCTTTTCTTTGAATATTTATTGAATTCACTCCAAATGATTGACAAAAAATTAAAGCAGTGCTAAAATCGTGTTCATGAAAAAGAACAGAAAAACGCCGGGTATTTATACCGGTTTGGCAAAGTACGCGAAAGTTTATATTTTTTGGGCCTTAGCGGCAGTAGCCGCGATGGTTTCTTCATCATGGCTTGAGGTAAAAAAGACCGATTATCTGCGTCGAATTGTGGACGCGGCTCAGGCGGGAAGCGTCTCCGAGATCCCGAAGATTTTTTTGTTCGCCCTGCTTTCGATAGCGGGAATAATGGCGGCCGTTTATATGAGCAGCTTCGCGGCGGGCAAATTTTCGACCGGAATAATCCATGACATAAAGCGCGACAGCGCCGAGCGCATTTCAAGGATCCCGATCGACTACATGAACTCGGTGCGCAACGGCGAGATGCTTTCAAAAATGAGCTCTGACGCCGACACAGTTCAGTTTTTCATGGAAAACGACTTTATCAGAATGATCGAGATCCCCTTTACGTTTGTGTTCTATCTAACGTTTCTGGGCGGGATCAACATTCGGCTGCTCATCGCCTCTATATGCACGGCTCCGGTTTTTGTCGCGGTCGGCGCCTGCTTTTCGATACCGTTCAAGATAGGCTCGAAAAAATACATGCGCTATCTCGGCCTTGTGAGCAACACGGTTTCGGACATGGTGAGCGGCATCTCGGTCGTGAAGTCGTATAATATCGAGGACGAACTCGCCGACAAATATGACGCGGGCATACAAAAGGCGACAAACATGGCCATGGGCAATGACAAGATCCAGTACCGCGGAATTTTCTTTTTCTCGCTTGCAAGACATGTGCCGCTGTGCATATGCCTGATTTACGGCGGGCTGCTGTGCTTCCGCGGCGAGCTGACGCTGGGTTCGCTGGTCGCGTTCTCGACGCTGATCAATCAGCTTCTGAACCCGATAATCCGCCTGTCTCAGATGTTTTTTAATTTCCGTTCGGCCGCCGCGTCTTTGGAGCGTCTGTTCTCAATTCTCAAAGAGCCCGCGGAGCGTGAGGGCGGAATTGTGTCAAACGAGCTTCCCGAAAACGTTCCCGCGATAGAGTTTAAAGACGCGGCTTTTGAGTATGAGCCCGAAAAGCCGGTGCTGACCGATATTAATTTCAGCGTGAAGGTAGGCGAACAAGTCGGTTTCGCGGGTGCCAGCGGCTGCGGAAAGAGCACGCTGCTCGGCCTTGTCTGCGGATTTTATAAGCCGAAGTCCGGCAGCGTGTCGATCGGCGGGATCGACATAAACGACAGGGAACTCAAGTCGACGCGTAGCCTGATCTCGTATGTGTCGCAGGAGGCATATCTGTTCCCGGTGTCGATTTATGATAATATCGCGATGGGCAGACCAAATGCGTCAAAGGAGGATGTTATCGCCGCGGCGAAGGCGGCGTATGCCCATGATTTTATCATGAAGACCGAGAACGGCTATGGTTCGACCGTGGGCGAGAGGGGCTGCCGCCTGTCGGGCGGTCAGGTGCAGCGTATCTCGATTGCGCGCGCCATATTGAAAGACGCGCCGATACTGCTGCTCGACGAGGCCACGAGCGCGCTTGACGTAAAAGCCGAGGCAGAGGTGCAAAAGGCGATCGACAATTTAAGCGTCGGACGGACCGTGCTCGTTGTGGCGCACCGCCTTTCGACAATAAAAGACAGCGACCGAATAGCGGTCATCGACGGCGGCGTTATCGCAGAGTGCGGAAAACACAGCGAGCTGATCGCGCTCGGCGGCGTTTACGCGAAGCTTAACAACATCATGGGAGGTGATCCGGGTGAGAGCGCTTGAGGGTTTTAAAATCTGTTTTTCTATAATCAAAACGCGGCGCGGCATGTACTTTTCAATGGTTGTGCTTGAGGTCGCGTTCATGTATCTGGCGGACGTGTTTTTCGCGCTGCTCAACCGCGGCGTTGTAAACTCGGTCACTAACATGGACTTCGGCTTGTTCAAGGCGTCGCTGTGGTTCGCCGCTTTTGCGATGACAGCTTATATATTAAACGTCGTTGTCCGTTTTTTCAAAATCAGGGCGATCCGCCGCATTATGCAGGATATACGGTGCAGACTGTTTCGGCATATGGAATTTTTGTCTGTCGGTTATTATGAAAAAAATCACAGCGCTGACAGTATTTTCAGGCTCAACAGCAATGTTGAGAACATAAAACGCGCTTTGGCCAACAGTTTTCCGAACATAGTACACGCGATGCTGGGCGGCGCGGCCTCGTGCGCGTTTATCCTGATGCTTGATTTGAGGCTCGGTCTGCTGTCGCTCGCTACATGCGTTATAACCTTTGTTATCAACATGAAATTCGCGGCGCCCCTGCGCGGTCTGGGAAAGGAGATCCAAAAAGGCGAGTCGGCGCTGCTCGCGAGACTGTCAGATCTGCTCGCCGGTTTCAGAATAATAAAACTGTTTGACATTGACGGCTCAAGCGTCAGGCGTTACGCCGAGGCCAATGACAGCGTAGCCGAAAAAAGAATAAGGCGCATCTCAAAAATGGGCGCGCTCGGCAGCATAAGCAACCTGCTTAACTTCATTAATAACTTTGTGCTGATCACCGCGGGCGCGGTCATGGCGGCTCTCGGCTATTGTGATTTCGGAACGGTGTTCGCGATACTCAGCGTTCAAGGAAACGTCAGCGGAATGCTGCTGACCTTCGGAACCTCGTGGGGAATGATGCAGGAGAGCATAGCCGCGGCGGAGCTTATAAACGACATATTATCTGAGGAGCAGGAAACGCGCTCGCCGCTTATCGACAGGAACTCCGACCTGAGCCCTGAATATATAAGTTTTGAAGATGTGCGGTTTACCTATGACGACAAGCGTGGACGGGTCATCAACGGCCTGACGCTGACGGCTGATGAGGGAAAGGTAACGGCGCTTGTCGGCCCAAGCGGAGGAGGAAAGAGTACGTTTATCAAACTCCTCTCCGGATTTTACAAGATCGACAGCGGAAAGATATATTTCCGCGGGAGGAACATAGACGCTTACTCCTTGTCGGAGCTGAGGAGCATGATCTCGTATGTGCCGCAGGACGCGTATCTGTTTGACACGACAGTGCGCGAGAACATAAGCTACGGCAGACCCGGCGCGTCAAATGAGGAAATTATCGAGGCGGCGAAGGCCGCGGGCGCGCACGAGTTTATAAGAGAGATGCCGAAGGGTTATGACACGCAGGTCGGCGAGCGCGGCGAGAGTCTGTCAGGCGGACAGCGGCAGCGTATCGCGATCGCCCGAGCATTTTTGAAAAACGCGCCGATACTGCTGCTCGATGAGGCGACAAGCGCGCTTGACACCGAAAACGAGCTGATCGTTCAGAAAAGCATCGACGCGCTGATGAAAAACCGAACGGTCATCGTGGTGGCCCACCGCCTGTCAACGATCGAAAAAGCTGACAAAATTTATGTGCTCGAGCGCGGGCGAGTGACTCAATCCGGTACGCATGAAGAACTAAAAAATGTACCGGGCACCTATGCCGGACTTGTGAAGCTGGCGCATTAAAACAGTGGTATTTTTTGGATTCGCCACTGTTTTTTTGTTATCTGGTATCTTTTATTTTTTAAAACTGGCTATTGATTTTGCATTATACAATGATATAATTAAAGTATAATATTTGTGCCGTTTTAACAAAATTTACCGATGGCGCACGGAAAAGGAGGAAAATATATGTTAAAAAGACGATTGCTCAGTTTGATCTTGGCTGTCGCGATGATCGGAACCATGTTCACGGGTCTGACCGTGTTCGCGGCGACCGACGGCGAGGCTCAGGCAGCGGCGGCAACAACGCTGACGGTTGACCCGACCAAACCGGAGGCGGGCAATAACTTCCAAACTATCAGAGCCGCGGTCGCGAAAGCGAAGGAGCTCAAACCGTCCGAAACAAATCCGGTTACAATCAACGTTAATCCGGGCAGGTATGAGGAGCAGGTTGAGATCAGCGGCATGAGCTATGTGACCCTTCAGCAGACACCCCAAACATCGGGTTATGTTGAGCTTAGTTGGTACTACTGCACGGGTTACGCGGCTGCAAACTGCGATTTGAGCGGCAAGTACAACCCCAACATTGACTGGTATGCTCATCCCCCGAAGGATGACAAGGGCAAGGAGTACAAGTTAGGAGAGGCTGTTCCGGCGAACACAAAGCTTACATATACCACGGTTGACGGAAAGTCCGTTACCGAGACTGTAAGCAGAGCCACCGAGCTCGGCACCACCGGCGGTATGGACAAAATGGCGGCATTGCTCGTTCAAAAAGACGCGTCCAACATTACGGTTAAGGATCTGCATATTATTAATAGTGTGCCCGTAATGGTAACACAAGGCCAGAAGGACGCTCATCTGACGCCTTTGTCCAGTTTCCCGAACCTTCCCGCAAGAGATGTTGCCGCACTGACAGTTTCGGCAGACGGCGAGACAACGACTGAAGCGGTTCCCGAAGTGTTCAAGGGAAAGACCATGACCAAGGATTTGTTTGATCAGGAAGTAAAAAAAGGCACGGTATTCTCATCCGGTGAAAGCACTTGGCTGGCTCGCTCCGGCGCGTTCAACGAGAGAGGTCACGCTGTTGCCTGCTGCGGTGACAAGATAACATTTGACAACATTTATCTCCGCGGCGGTCAGGACTCGCTGTACATCGCCGGCGAAAACAGAATGTATTTCAAAAACAGTACCATTATCGGCGGAACCGATTATATCTACGGCAGCGCTACGGCGGTGTTTGACACCTGCAAACTGGGCCTTGAAGGTTTCTCCGACAAAAAATACGGCTCGCCCATAGCGACAGCAAGCACTCCTAAAACGACGCCTTACGGCTATCTGTTCTATAACTGCACACTTTATAATGTTCGCGACAACAACGGCTCAAACAACTACGGCGGCTCTTGGAACAGTGACGGACAGGTTACATACTATAATTGTAAACTGGACGATAACAAAAAAGTCGGCAAATCGAATTTCCAGATCGACGCTAACGGCTGGGGCAGATTTGACGCTCAGCTTGGTCTTCATCGTCTCTATGAATATGGCACGACCAACAACAGCGGCGCGGCTGTTGATCTTTCAAATCGCGTTGTAAACAAGTCTGTTGAGGAAGGCGGCCCCGGAATGGGCACAGTTCTTGACGAGTGGCAGATACTGGAGTTCAACCCCAGAAACTACTTTGCTAAAAAGAACGGCGGCTGGGCAGATGATTGGGACCCGATGGGAGTATCTTCAAAATATACAAATGTTGACGCGGCAATAAATGCTGTTGAATTTAACATACCGTCGAACGAATCGACAGAGATCGACCTCCCCACTCCTCCCGCCAATGTTGAATATAAGTGGGAATCATCATCACCAAACGCGGTCGTAAAGGACAATAAACTCATTGTAACGCGTCCCGCCGCAGGTGAACCGAATATCAACAGCGAGATAACTCTTTATGTAAGAGACAAGAGTGATAATGCAATTGGTGATAAAACTACGGTTCCAATTGAAATTACACCTACCACAAACACAACGGACGTGTTCAACATTCCCGTGAAGATTACATCCTCGCTCACACTCAGAGAAGATAACGACTTCACGATCACTATATCAAAGAACGGCGCTCCGATAAAGACTCAGGTCGTTACCATGAAGGCGGGTCAGACAGAGGCGACCGCCACTATCGAGAAAGTTCCCGCCAGCGCGGATGGTATTGACTACGACGTTAAGATCGTTTCAAAGAGCGATGAACTTACGGTTGTATCTCCTGACAACGGAGAAACGACGATCAAAGGCAAAACCGGACAGCCGGTGCAGCTCAATATTTCCGCTCAGATGTTGATTGATGATATGGTTGAACTCGGTAATTCTGTAAACTACAGTTCGAGCGGCGGCGCCAAGACCGTATACAATTTGATAGACCTCGCCAAGAGTGCGGGCGCGGATGAAAGTGTCGCGACATCGGATCAGATCACTGTTGAGTATGATCTGACGGTTCCCGCAGAACTTAAACAGGCTTCAAGTTATATTGATTTGATCGCCACTACTCCTGCACAAAACATCACCACACAGGCGGTCAATTCCAGATTTGCTTTCTGGAGACTTTATAAGGGTTGGAACCAGATAGACATGGCTGACTGCAATACAGGTTTCGGCGGCACAAGCAATACCGATGACCAGTGGCTGAATATTGCCGGCAAGTTTGACTATAAAACGGTAAGCCATATTACAACTACAATTGATTATAAGAACCAGGTTGTTTCTGCCGCAGCGACGGGATCGGGCGGCAGCCAGTCGGTCAAGGCGTTTACGTTTAAGTCATTTCCCTCAAACTGTGAAAGAGGAAAATTATTCTTTGCTATGTATCCCGCAGGTTCTGATGTCTGGTCAATCAGTAATGTCAAGGTTACATATAAAAAGCTTGTAACGGGTGAGCTGCCCGAGACGCCTGACGGAAAGGGCGTATATCCTTTCAATGACGTTGACGGCGGCAATGTTTGCCATGATGACCAAAGCTTCAAATTCGTTGGCGGAGTTGATGAAAATGTTGCCGCTCTGTTTGCAAGCAAAGACGACAAGACGATTATGGACTCGGCATTCACTGAAAATTATAAGAACTATGTCGGCGGCACAGGCAGTAATGCTACTCACCCCACCATAACTCTTAACGCGCCCGCGGGCAAGTACAGAATTTACTATGTCGGATATAATCACGGCAATAATATTCAGGCAATAGTTAACGGCAAAACTTATACGGCGGGAGAAGGCAAACAACTCGCGGCAAGAAGTGCTGATTCAAATTATGTTCTTAAATATTATGAGATAGATATAGAGATGATGAGCGACAACAGCACAATAACATTTGATTCGACAGAACAGTGGCTGCCCGATACATACTGCGTTGCAGTTGTAGGAAGTTCCGAGCTCCCCGACGAGCCGGTTGCAACGGAATCTCCCGCGACAGAGGCGCCTGCTACTCAGGCTCCCGCAACGGAATCTCCCGCAACTGAGCCGCCGGCCACGCCCACGACCGCGCCCACAACTGCGCCCACATCCGGACCCGCCGGTCCCGCGATAGTTAAGGCGTATCTCGACCATAAGGGCAACACGGTAGCGGTTCTCTCGAACATTGACAGCGGAGTCGCTGTTGCCGCCAAGTATGACGGCGGCGCGCTTGTTGCCGAAAAGCACGAGGATATTAAGGGCAATACTGTAATATTCAGCGGCATAGAGGCGGATAAGATCATGGTTTGGAAATCTCTTGACAGCGTTGAGCCTGTCTGCGAGGCAAAAGACGTCAGCCCGGTAGCCCCCGATATAAACGGAGCGGACATAAACTTCGCTGAGCTGGGCTTCGTGCCTGTATATGATGAGGAATCGGGCTTCGGCTTTGTATCAAAGTCTGACGCTATTATGCCCGAAGCCTACAGAAGACAGGTTGCGGACACAAGTAAAATTACGATCGGTGAAAACGGCGCAAGCGTTACAGAGTCCGACGGAGAATATCTTTATAATAAAGCCTCCGATGATTACAATAATGGCGGTTTGATTTACAGATATGACACAGGAGCTCCCGGAGCTTATCACCTTGAGGTTGAGGTCGCGGACAGCACCAACACATGGGTTGCTCCCACCGGAATGGAAGCAGGAAGACTGACAGGAACAAGCACATGGGATAACTGCGGCAACGTTCCCAGAACGGTTTCGGCTTCATGGAGCGGCAACGTATGGTCATATGACTTTGCAACAGGCGAGGATTTTGTGGAGATTGAGATCGAGCCTAACAAGCAGCCCACAAAAGACGCGCCGCAGACAGTCGGAGTTAAGTCGATAAAGATAACGCCTCTCGGCGTAAATCCCGCCGGTGACAAACCCACGATCCATATTTTGGGTGACTCTACTCAGAAAACATACTCGTTTAACGAGACTATCAGCTCATGGGGTCAGACGCTCTATCAGTACTTTGACACAAGCAAGGTAAATGTTATTAACTACTCAATGGGTGGCAGAGCCATGAAGAGCAACTATAACGAAGGCAGAACCGACGAGCCTTTGATCAGAGGTAAGAAGGGTGACTATGTGTTCATTCACTCGGCTCACAATGATGAGACTGTCAGCACTGGAAGATTTGTTCGCGGCGCGTCAGTTGGAAACAATCTTGATGAAAACAATGCCAATTATGACAGATGGCTTGATATGTATGTGAAAGCTATTAAGGCGCGCGGCATGATTCCGGTATTGGTAACGGCTATGCCCAGAACCGGCAGTGGAAAGTACAGCGAAAGTTCGGCTAAGCCCAACGGCTTTAACCCCGACTCGCCGGGAAGAATGAGAGCGAAAGCGGCATCTGATCCCGAAGTTGGTCTTGTTGAGCTATACGCGGGAGCAAAAGCCTATATCGACAAGCTTGACGCGAACGAGGTATATTATATTTACAATACTTATGAGGCGGGCGAGACTCCGGCTGACGGAGCGGCGAACGGCAACAGCGGCGACGGAACGCATTACCGCGAGGCTGCTGCCAGACAGTGGTGCCGCATAATGCTCCAGAGCATATATGATCAGAGCGTTGCCGGAACAGACACATACACAGACAAGAATATCATGGCGGATCTGGTATCCTATATGCCCGTTACGGTTCAGAATGCGGCTAAGAGCGGCGATTGGTCAGCGGTATTCCCGGAGATGGCAAGTGACGTAAGCGCGGTTGACGTTGTTCCCGGAGCTGAAAAGCAGGCGCAGGATAACTACTATTACAGACCCAACATCGAAAAAGCTCTTCAGATCGGTGCTCTCCATAAGGACAGCGACAACAACTTTAAGCCCACGCAGACGATCACTGTCGGCGAGTTCGCAAGAGGCATTGAGACAGTATTTGGACTGCCGGCAAATACTCTTAATAACTATGTTCTCACTTATGACGAGCTTATGGAAGAGAACGCTCAGCCTATTGAGGCAGCCTCGATTGACGATAATGTTCAGGCTGCTGCGGGAGATTTGACCGTGACGGTTGACAAGCCTGAGGGCGGCAGCATAATGCTGTATAATGAGTCTCAGCGTGTTGCGAAAACCGCTGATGTTCCCGCGGGAGTTACAAGCAAACAGGTGATCTCGGACAATGAGTTCTTTAAATTAACGGCTCCCGAAGAAGCTGTTTCAAAATCACGCAGTGATGCAGTATTCACGGATAACCCCGATATATCGAACAACAGCGTGGAATTCAGAAATTCCGGAACAAAAGAAGTGACGTATGAAGCGAAAGCGACCGGTACTCTTACCGTATATTGTTATTTCCAAGACCATAAGAACATTGAGTGTATGGACACGGAGACCGGTGATATTCAGGCGAAACTTATGAATGACGCTCTTGAAAAGGGCGATCAGTCATGGCTGGTAGGAACGGTTCACTTTAATGTTGAAGCGGGCAAAACGTATCAGCTCTATGGCAGAGGCGGTACCGCTCAGCTTTTTGGAGTAATGTATGAGGCAGAGTATCCTCAGAGCGACACATCTCTTGCTGCGAATTCGGGCGATCAGATAAGAATTGTTGCAAGCGCAGACAGCGGTTATGTATTTGGCTCAATTCTTGTAAACGGAAAACAGGCTGCGACTACCAAGGAATATATCATGACCGTGACCGAAAACGCGACGGTATCCGCAACATTCGAAAAAGAACCCGATGTTGTTGATCAGACATTGATAGCATCCGATGCGGCGCTGACGCGTGAGGCGATGGGCGCAATCCTCTATGACGCATATCTCGCGGCGTACGGCAAGAATGAGGACGGCTCATGGAACAAGGTTCCGTACATGAACCAGAACGGCACCGTTCCGTCTCCTGACGACCCGAATTACGACCCGAATATTGATTATACCGGAACGCCATATATCCCGCTTATCGGATGGGGCAAATTGCCCGATACGGATCAGATCGAAACATCTCTTTACATGAAAGTTAAGGAAGCGTATAATTTAGGTTTGATGAGAGTTGAGGAAGGCGCGTCGCGCGGCGTTCTCACAAACGGTGATGAAGAGCATAACAACAATCATCTTGAGCCAAAGGTCGAGGTAACAAGGGCCAAGGCTGCCAAGACGCTGGTGTTCTGCTACATCCTGACTCAGCCCTTAAAGGGCGAGAGCCAGATCATACCCGACAATACCAACAAGGCGGCTGCGACCGTAGCGGACATCATAGCTCCCAATCCGGACGCTCCCTCAACGCCTTATACAAAATAACACGATTTAATAATTTTAAAAATTATTAATAGATTTCTTCCCAAAAAGCGGCGGGCAATTTGCCCGCCGCTCCGTTTATTATATTAATAAAACCCCCGGATAGTCCGGGGGTTCAACTTAAACATTAAGAAAAATACGCAAATATTATGAAAAACACTTTGTATTGACAAAACGGAATAATAGTGTTAAAATATTCTTATATTGATCTACGGGAGAAGCATTATGAAGAAATACAAGTCAAATTTATATATTTATCTTATAGTCTGCGGTGTGCTCTATGTGCTGTACAGCACGTTTAAGGGCAACGCGAGCGCCGCGATCCTCGCGGGCTGGTTCAAGGGGATTTACTTTTTCCTCTCGCTTATTACTATGGTAGTGGCATATTGGAGGATCGCGAAAAAGAGCGATCAATATATTAAAGAGAATCACCGCGACTTATATGACAGATTTTATAACGTGCTTGTCACGGGCGAAAAAGAGGTCAAGCGCCCGGTTTATATCGGACTTCAAAGTATGTTTAACACCGACTACCAAAACGACCCGAATCTTAAAACTATCCGCAAAGAGGCGAAACTCTATGCCGCCTCGCTTGCGATCGTGTTTATTCTGACAATAATGAATGTTATCGCGTAAGTGAAAGGCTCCCGAAAGCTTCGGGAGCCTTAATTTTTATTGTATTTTAGGCCTGATTATTTTATGTGACGATGTTTTGGGGAACGGCTCGTCCCGAAAGACGACCGCGTTGATCCGCTTGTACATCGGGATCCCCGAGTTGATCTCGGCGATCTTCGCCTCGGTTTTTGCTTTTGCGCTTTCCTTTTCAAGGTCGGGGTCAAGGTATATCTCGGCTGTGATCACATCGTCTTTTCCGTATACCACGATCTCGGAAACCTCGGGAAATCCGTCAAACTTGTTTTCAAGCTCCTCGGCGGAAACATTCTCTCCGTTCGAGAGAATGATAAGGTTTTTCGCTCTGCCCGTCATAAACAGGAAGTTGTCCTCATCAAGCCGTCCGAGGTCGCCCGTGCGCAGCCAGCCGTCCTCGGTGAAGGCCTCGCGGGTGCGCTCCTCGTCCTTATAATAGCCTAGCATAACGCTCGTGCCACGCACCTGGATCTCGCCGTCCCGTATTCTCGCTTCGCAGTTGGGAACGACCTTGCCGAGCGAGTCGGGCTTTGACTCGAATTTTGAGTTGAAGCTTATTCTCGGCGAGCACTCGCTCATGCCGTAGCCCTGAAGCACCTGAATTCCGAACTCCTCAAAACCCGTGACTATGTTGGGGTTGAGGTACGCGCCGCCGCTGTAGAGCGTTCTGAGGCAGCCGCCGAACGCGGCCTTTGCGATCTCAGGCTTCGGAACGTCGGGCTTCTGCTCGGCAGCGCTCTGCACGCTCTTGAGCATCGACGCGAATATCATCGGCACGGCCAGAATAATGTGCGGCTTAAACAAAAGCAGATTGCGGGCGACCCTCATGATAGAGTCGTTGACACAGAGGCACATTCCGCTGTCCATTCCGAGAAGCACGTCGCAGGTGAAGCAGAACGCGTGGTGGATCGGCAGAACCGTCATCACTCTGTCGCCGGGCGTTTCGCCCGCGTCAATGCAGGTAGCATTGTTGGCGATGTTCCGCTGTGTCAGCATAACGCCCTTGCTCTTTCCGGTGGTTCCCGAGGTGAAAAGGATCGCGCTTAACGCGTCGCAGTCTATCTCGTTTTCGGGCGCCTTCCCGGCGTAGGGACTGATGAAGTCCGCGAGCTCGCCGCTCATGTTGAGCGTAAGGCGGATCTTCGGGCATTTTTCCGCAGCCCCGAGCGCTTTGTCCTTATACGCGTTATCATAGACAAGAACGTTGACGTCGGCACGCTGCATCATATCGTCAATGCTTTCCGACTCCTTGTCAAGCGGCACGATCACGTTTCCGCTTATTGCGGTTCCCAGAAAGGTTATTATCCATTCATAGCTCGTGGCGCCGATAACCGCGATATGCGCGGTTGTATCTCCGAAACGGTCGTTTATTGCCGCGCCGAAAGCGTCGCTGTCAGCCTTTGTCTCGTTGAATGACTTGTCGATTATCTCTTTGCCGCTTTTGTATCTTAAATACGGATTATCGCCGTATTTTTCCGCGGCGGTGTATACCAGATCTTTTATGGAATTAACTCTGTCCATACCAATCCCTCCGCTCAGCCTTGCTTTGACTTAACATACTCGGCGACGTCGCCCAGCGTGCGCATGCCCGCCACGTCGCTTTCTTCGACCTCAATGTCAAACTCGTCCTCAAGGTCGCCGACCGCGCACATGATGTTATAAGAGTTCATTCCGAGGTCGTCGATAAAACGCGACTCCTCAGTGATCTCGCTCGGGTCTGTTTCGGTGTACTCGCAAATGATTTTTTTGATTTCCTCAAACATAAATATCACCTTTCCTAATATATTTTACGTTTTTATATATTAAACCGTTTCAATTATTTCGTTTATCGTTCTTTCGTCGTCCTTGATGACCTCAAAAAGTATTTTGCAGAGGTAGTAGTAGATGTACTCGAGCTGCTCGGGAGTGACCGCGCCCTTCTGATATTCCCAGAAAAAGTCAAGTCCTTTTGTCTCGGGGTTGTGCATGACCGTCAGATAATACGGCTGTGCAGCAACGCCGTTTGAGACCCATTTTGCCATATAGTCGATATCCTTGAGCATGCTGTTGCTTTCGCGCATTGACATCGGCTGATAGGTGAGCGAAACCGAATCATAGCTCTCGCCGGGCTGATTTCCGAACCGCTTGGCGATCTCGGTGTTGAGCTTTATCGGGTCGTAGTTGGCGTGGCGGAAGATCTTGTTCTGCATTTCCTGGATCTTTCTCAGCGAGTCGATGTACTTCATGCTGTTGCTGAACTGCATACGGAAGGGGAAGAAGTGGATCCTCGTTCCGCCGCTTTTTGTCTCAAGCACGGTCCCACGGCGCGCGACCGTTGTCTTGACGCTTATGTCCTCGGCGTATCTGTTGAACTTTGAAAGATACGTCCTGAGCGCCGAGAGCAGCAGGCAGACCACGGGAATGTTTTTCTCGCGGCAGTAGTCAATAATGCGGTTTGAGGGTTCTTCCTCAAGCGAGAATGTGCATATGTCCGCCTCGACCGTGTCGGACGTGACCCTCGCGCTGCGCTTGTCCGGGTCGTCCGCTGCCCGGCGGGCGGCATCCAGCCTCGCGGGACCGAGAATGTCGGTAAACAGCGGCTCGCGGTTCAAAACGGTTTCTTCCCAGAACTTCGCGTCCCTCTCCTCGGCGCGGCTGCCGGCGTATTTCAGGTCTTTTTCAAGAGCCTCTATATATGATCGAAGCTCTTTAGGTGGTTCGGTCTCATAAAGGACGCTGCAGTAGATCTCGATAATATCGCCGATAAAAACTATTATTGCCGACGAGTCCATTATCATATGGTCGACCAGGAAGAACACTCCGTTATAGCCGTTGGGCATTTTAAGGAAGTAGACTCTGAACATTTGATCGTCGTATCTCTCAAGCGGCACCGAGGCCAGACGCTTGATCTCCGCTTCCGCGTCCTCCTGGCTCATGCCGCGCGCGGCAAAATCAAGCAGATCGGGCTCTCTCATCGGTTCGTCGGTAATATATTGAAATACATCGCCGTTTTTGTCTTTGCCGAACCTTATCCGCGCGGCCTCATAGCGGCCATACGACTTGAAAAACGCGTCACGCAGGGTATCAAAATCCATTTCGCCGTTAAGCAGCACGCATGTACCGATGTTTAGCACCTCGGGGTGGTTCGCGCAGCTCATTTGGGTGTAAAAGTGCATTTTCTGCGCAGGGGTCAGTGGGTAGGTTTTATCTGGCATAATATCACCTTGCCTTTCAAATATTATAAGTTTTCTGTCTCGCGTATAAAGTCGATCATTGTTTTTCTGTAGTTTTGCATATCAATAAAATAGCTCTCGGCGTGAGCCGCGTTCTTTACCATAAGAAGTTTTTTGTGCGCGGAAGCCGACGCTTCGTATATTTCATGCGCCATATAGGCAGGAACGAAAGTGTCGTTTTCGCCGTGAATAACAAGCAGGGGCAGCGCGGAGCTTTTCACCGCCGCGGCTGCGTCTGCGTCCTTATATTCGTAGCCCGCGAAAATGCGGCACATAAGGTTCGAGATATTGAGCAGCGGAAAGGCCGGCAGATGGTACCACGAGTTCAAAACGTGCTTAAACACGTCGTAAGCCGAGGTGAAGCCGCAGTCGGCAATAATTCCTTTGACCGAGGCGGGAAGCTCAAGCGCGCCCGCCATAAGCACCGTAGCCGCGCCCATCGACACGCCGTACATATATATCTTTCGTTTGCCGCCGAACTTTTTGTCAAGATATTCCGTCCACAGTTTACAGTCATATCTGTCAAGCGCTCCAAAACCGACATATTTGCCGCCGCTCGCGCCGTGGGCGCGGTCGTCGAGCAGAACAACGTCTATTCCAAGCCCGTTTAAGTATCGTGTTATGTGGCTGTACTGTCCGCGCGAGTCGGATCGGTAGCCGTTGAATGCCATGACGAGGCATCCGCCGCAGTTTTCGGCGGGATAGTAATATCCGGCAAGCTCAGCGCCGTCGAAGCTCGTTATATGAAGATCTTCGCGTTCCGCGGAGTCCAGCCATTCGCGGCTTTCGTTCAGCAGTAGGCGGTGTTTATCCCACGAGCCGCCCGACATCTTTGTCGCTTTCGCGCTGCTTTCGCTGCGCGGAATGGTGGTCAGGAACAGATAGGCTGAGCCCGCCAAAAAGCCGAGAATTATTGCAATAATGACGATAGCGATAAAT
Source organism: uncultured Monoglobus sp. (assembly GCA_947625055.1). Lineage (GTDB taxonomy): Bacteria > Bacillota > Clostridia > Monoglobales > Monoglobaceae > Monoglobus. Next base: position 36,033 of record CANQMT010000012.1, read on the forward strand.
AAAATCAACATAATTTCACCACTTGTATAATTTAAAACAATGGCGCTTAAAAACACGATAAGCGACTATATGCAAAATCTGTATATATTATAATCAATCACATATAGTTTGTCAATAGAAAATAAGGACAAATCAAAAATATGTGATCGGCAATTCAAAATTTAAAAAATAGTTTGCAGCAGGCAAATATTTGTATAGCAGGCAAAAGGTTTTTGCATCTTTGCCGCCCATTTGATCGTAGGGGACGACGATCTCGGCGTCCCGTGGCGGCATGTGGCTTTGGGCAACGTAGTGATTAGTGATTAGGAATTCTCTCACTCTGCGGACAAGCCGCAGACAGCTCCCCCAAGGGGAGATGCAATATAAAAGCTCCCCCAATTGGGGGAGCCGTAAAAATTTGGCGATTTATGATCTACTCCTCATTCCCTAAGCTAAAGGGCCATGTGCGGAGTCGACTGATAGGGGCCTAGTTCCTAGTACCTAATCTCTAGTCCCTACGTTAGTAAAACTCGTCCATGCTGATATTGAGGCCGTATTTTTTGTTGTACTCCTTGAGCCGTTCTTCCTTCTCGCGCTCAAGTCTGGTATCGGCATGTTCAAACGCCGTGCGCAGCGCGGAGTCCTCGATCGCGTGTTTTTCGGTCATTCTCGCGAGCAGCGAGGTGTGTACAGCCTCTTCGTGGACCGCCTGGTACTTGTAGATGAGTTTGAGCATGATCGGCGTTATGATCGTGGTGGCCACAACGACAATAACGATAGGCGCGAAAAACTCGGGGACCATAAGCCCGAGCGCCGATCCTTTGCTCGCAACGATAAGCGCAACCTCGCCGCGGGACACCATTCCTATACCGATCTTAGCGGCCTGGAGATTGGTGTAGCCGGTAAGCTTCGCGCCCGCGCCGCAGCCGATGATCTTGGACAGGATCGCCACGACGAGCAGAAGCAGAGTGAAGATAAGGATAGCGGGGCTCATCGAGTTGATCGTGACTTTAAGTCCGACACTCGCGAAGAACACCGGAGAGAGCAGCATAAACGAGACCGTTTCGAACCGCGTGATCATAAACGGAGTCCTGCGCGTGCCCGACAGGATCAGTCCGGCGACAAACGCGCCCGTTATATCCGAAACTCCGAAAATATGTTCCGCCATATACGACATCAGCAGACAGAACGCAAAGGCCAGCACGCTGAAGCGCTGGAGATCCTTGCGGTAGCTGTTCATCCACGGACGCACGAATTTCAGGAACACAAACGCAATAAGTCCGCAGAAAAGGAAAAACAGGACTATTTTAAGGATGACGACCGGCAGACTTACCGACGGGTCTGCAAAACTGGTGATCACTGTGAGGGCGATAATGCCGAGCACGTCGTCTATCAGCGCCGCGCCGAGTATCGCGTTGCCCGAATGGGTCGAAAGCTTGCCCATTTCCTTGAGCGTTTCGACCGTGATGCTGACCGAGGTCGCGGTCAGGATAACGCCAATGAATATGTTCTGAAGCATTGCGTCGGGGCCTTTGTTAAACATGCGCGCCACGGCCCAGCCGCCCAGCAGCGGCACGATAACGCCGAGCACGGCGATGATAGTCGAGGCGACGCCGCATTTTTTCAGCTCCTTGATGTCGGTCTCGAGTCCCGCGCTGAACATCAGCACGATAACGCCGATCTCCGACACGGTCGAAATAAAATCATTCGCCTGCAGCCAGCCGAGGCCCGCGGGGCCGAGAATAAGTCCCGCCAGCAGCGCGCCGACGACCTGAGGCATTTGAACCTTGCGGGTCAGCAGTCCCAAAAGCTTGGTGCTGAGCAGTATCAGCGCCAAATCAAGCAAAAAATCATACTCCATATATAAGTCTCCCTTAGTAAGCAATATAGGCTTTACTCAAGCCAAATATATCATACTACTTCACGCGGCGTTTGTCTACAAAATTTTTACTCTAAATAGCGGTCAATTTTTAGGATAATTTTATATAAATTTACAAATAAGGCGCGCAATATCGTCGGTGCTAATATCAAATGGGAAACAGATCGCACCGGTTATTGCGTGGGGACGTCAAGTACGCATACCTGCAAAAGGTTTTTACTATGAATTGATAGCTCAAAGCCCATATTCCGCCCTTCCAAGCCGCGGACGGCGAAGAAACAAAAACCTTTTGCAAAAATTGCTGCTATCAACCTCTCTCAATATCTTCTCTCCCACAGTATAATCCTAATTCCTATTCACTAATCCCTAATCACTACGTTGACTAAACTCTTTAATTTGTGTATAATATATTACATACTTATATTTTAAGGAGAAAATATATATGGAGAGCAAAACATTTTCCGTGCTTGAATACAGCAAAATGATACGCAGGCTCGCGGGCCTGGCGCGCAATGACGACGCCAAAAAGATCGCGGAGGGCCTGACGCCCGCCCGAAATTTCGCCGAGGCGGAGCGAATGCTTGATGAGACCGACGCGGCCGTCACGATGTCGATAAAATACGGCGCGCCCGAGATCCCGCGGCTCTCGCCGATAGAGGAATCTCTGAAACGCCTCAAGGTCTCGGGCGGCCTCGGCGCTGCCGAACTTTTGAACATAGCGCGCGTCTTAAAGTGCGCCCGAGAGCTCGGACGCAGGCCTAAGGAGCAGACAGGCGCGCTGTCGGCTTATTTCGATGATCTTAGCAGCTTTAAGGCGCTTGAAGACGCGATAACCGCGGCCATAATCTCGGAGGATGAGATCGCCGACACTGCCAGTCCGAAGCTTGCGGACATCAGGCGCAAGATAAAAAACACGGGCGCGAAGATCAAGGACAGTCTTGACAAGATGATCCGCTCCGGCTACTATAAAAAATTCCTGATGGACAGCATCGTAACGATGCGCAACAACCGGTACGTGGTGCCGGTCAAGGCGGAACACCGCGCCGAGGTGCCCGGCATCGTCCATGACATGTCTTCCTCGGGCAGCACCGTGTTTGTCGAGCCGCAGAGCGTGGTCAGCGCCAACAATGAGCTGCACGAGCTTGAGATCATGGAAAAGGCCGAGATCGACAGGATCCTTTACGAGCTGTCCGCCGAGGCAGCCGAGATCTCGGATGAGCTTAAATATAATTACGAAACGATAATGTTCCTTGATTTTGTGTTTGCCAAAGCCTCACTCGCGATCGGGATGAAGGCGATGCGTCCGCGCCTCAACAGCGAGGGCAAAATCGACATCAAAAAAGGCAGGCACCCGCTTATCGACCCGAGGACCGTGGTGCCGGTCGACGTGCGTCTCGGCGGGGATTTTGACGCGCTCATCGTCACCGGTCCCAACACCGGCGGCAAAACAGTCGTGCTCAAGACTATCGGCCTTTTCTGCCTTATGGCTCGGGCAGGACTGCATATCCCCGCGGGCGACGGTACCGAGATCGCCGTGTTTGACGGGATCTTCGCCGACATCGGCGATGAGCAGAGCATAGAGCAGAGCCTTTCGACTTTTTCGTCGCACATGAAGAACATCGTCGATATAATAAAACATATCGGGCCGAATACCCTTGTTCTGTTTGATGAGCTGTGCGCGGGCACCGACCCGGTCGAGGGCGCGGCCCTCGCGACCGCGATAATCGAGCGCGTGCGCCGCTCCGGAGCCAAGATCGCCGTCACCACCCACTACAGCGAGCTTAAACTTTACGCGCTTGAGACCGAGGGCGTTATGAACGCCTCATGCGAGTTTGACGTTGAGACTTTGAGCCCGACATATAAGCTGCTTATCGGCGTTCCGGGCAAGAGTAATGCGTTCGCGATCTCGCAAAAGCTCGGACTGCCGATCGAGATAATCGAGCGCTCGAAGGAAAAGCTGTCGGAGGACACCATTAAATTCGAGGACGCTCTCAGCAGCATCGAGCAGAGCCGAATTTCGGCCGAAAAGGCGAGAGACGAGCAGGAAAAGGCACGGCGCGAGATCGCCGAGCTCAAGGAAGAGCTCAGGCGCGAGCGCGACAAGCTGAACCGCAAAAAAGACAAGATATACGACTCGGCGCGCGAGAAGGCTGACAGGATCATAAAACAGGCTCAGGAGGAGACCGAGCGCATGCTCGGCGAGATAAACAAGCTCCGCCGCGAGAAACGCGACAAGGAGACTGTCCGCGCGATTGAGGAGGTGCGCAGGGAGCTCAAGCTTAAGGAAAAGAAAAACGTTCCGCCCAAGAGCAGACAGACGGGCGGCAGAAAAAGCAACGTTAACCTCAACACCTTAAAGCTCGGCGCGAGCGTGCTGATTATGGACTTGAACGACAAAGGAACGGTGCTGTCGATAAACAAGGAAAACAAGACCGCCGTCGTTCAGGTGGGAATAATGAAGATAACGGCCAAGCTCTCGAACCTCGTTGTCCTCGAGGACGAGCAGGGCGAGAAGCCCGTGGGCTATGTTCCGCCGCGCCGCCGGCAGACTGTGAGCGCGGAGCGCAGCGGAAAGAGCGAGGTCGATCTGCGCGGCATGACTATCGGCGAGGCCGAGATCGAGGTCGATAAATTCCTTGACGAGGCCGTGCTGAGCGGTCTGAGCCAGGTGAGCATAATCCACGGCAAGGGCACGGGAGCTCTGCGCGCGGGTATTCACGAGTATTTAAGGCACCATCCGCACGTCAGAAAATTCCGCCTCGGAAAATTCGGCGAGGGCGACATCGGAGTGACCGTGGTCGAGCTTAAATAAAAAAACTTTGCAAATTTTAAAAAAATATGTTGCAATTTTGGGGATTTGATGTTAGAATATTTAGATAGTTGCTTAATCTGTTAATAAATTGATTTAGGAGATAAATTGGTATGCTTAAAAAGACGTGGATTCTTAAAGAGTTTGACAAAAACAGAGTTGTGGAGATGTCCAAGACCTTCAAGGTCTCACCGCTGACGGCGATCATCATGTACAACCGCGGCATACGCGAGGATGAGGATATAAGAAAGTTCCTCGCCCGCGAGCTCAGCGCGTTGCACGATCCGTTCCTGATGAAGGACATGGACAAGGCGGTCGAGAGGATCATGAAAGCCGTTGACAACAAAGAGAAGATCACCATATACGGCGACTATGATGTGGACGGTATCACCTCGATCGCGATCCTTTACAAGCAGCTCACCAAAATGGGCATTGAGGTCGGATTTTACGTTCCCGACCGCATGGTTGAGGGCTACGGCGTGAACCGCGACGCGCTTGACAAGATCAAGTCGGACGGCACAAAGCTGATAATCACGGTCGATACCGGAATAACCGCGGTCGAGGAGGCGGAATACGCCAAGTCGATCGGGCTTGACTTCATCATTACCGACCACCACGAGTGCAAGGAGAAGATCCCGGACGTATACGCGGCGATCGATCCGAAGCGGAAGGACTGCCCCTATCCGTTCAAGAGCCTCGCAGGCGTCGGGGTCGTGTTCAAACTCATTCAGGCGCTCGCCCCGAACGAGCCGCTTGAGACGCTTATGGATGAGTACGCCGACCTTATGTGCCTCGGCACAGTGGCCGATATTTCACCCCTAACGGACGAGAACAGAGTCATCGTTACCGAGGGGCTCAAGAAGTTCAAGACCACCAAAAACGTAGGATTAAAGGCTCTTATAGACGTTTCGACCAACGGCAAAGCCATAACCACATCTACAATAGGATACACAATTGCTCCGAGGATCAACGCAAGCGGCCGCCTCGGCTGCGCTTCGACCAGCGTCGAGCTGTTCCTGACCGACGACAGAGCCAAGGCTGCGGAGCTTGCGGAGTCGCTCTGTCACGAGAACACCCTGCGCCAGCAGACCGAGCAGAAGATGTTCAAAGAGGCGCTTGAGTATATCGAGGAGCACCCCGAGATCGAGAACGACGACATTATTGTGATCCCGCACGAAAACTGGCACCACGGCATTGTCGGCATAGTTTCGTCAAAGATCACCGAGAAATATTACAAGCCATCGATCCTGTTCGCGGTCGACGGCGGCTCGGCGAAAGGCAGCGGAAGAAGCGTCAACGGTTTTAATCTGTTCGGCGCGCTTGAGGATTCGAGCGATCTGCTCGAAAAGTTCGGCGGCCATGAGCTTGCTGCGGGACTGACGATAAAACCAGAAAACATAGAGGAGTTCAGAAAAAGGATCAACAACTATGCCAAAGGCGTCACCAAGAACATTAACCGCGTTCCGGAGATCGCGCTTGACGCGCAGATCAAGGTAACTTATATCACGATCGAAACGGTCCACGATATAAACCGTTTGCAGCCGTTCGGCGTCAACAATCCGACCCCGGCCTTCTCGGTGCGCAACATCAAGATACACAGGATCAGCACCATGAGCGACGGCAAGCACCTTAGAATGACGCTCTATAAGGACGGAAAGTACCTTGACGCCGTGGGCTTCGGAATGGGTGAGTATTATAACATGTTCGAGGAAGGCGACTTTATTGATGTGGCTTTCGCCCTCGATATTAACGATTACAAGGGATTTCAGAATGTTCAGCTTATTCTCAAGGACATGAGAAAAACCGAGTCAAGATAAGATTACGAAGGCGTGAGGAACAGAATGATCCTTGCGCCTTAACAGTAGGGATCAGCAATTAGCGAATAGCGAATAGGCTCTCCCTCTTGGGGGAGATGGATTTCCGCCGTTAGGCGGAAAGACAGAGGGGGCATCTTATGAAAGGCAATGAGCTTTCCACTTTAATTGAACTTATCAGAAAATATAACAAGACCGGCGACCTTTCCCAGGTGGAAAAGGCTTATCATTATGCCGTCGAGCATCACGAGGGACAAAAGCGCAAGTCGGGCGAGCCGTTTGTCAACCACCCGATACAGGTAGCTTCGATCATTGCCGAAATGGAGTTTGATACCGAATCGATCTGCGCCGCGCTTCTCCACGATGTTGTCGAGGACACCGACGCAACGCGCGAGGATTTGGTGCGCGAGTTCGGCGAGACGGTGGCTATGCTTGTTGACGGAGTGACAAAGCTGGCCAAGATCCCATATTCTTCAAAAGAGGAGCAGCAGGTCGAGACGCTGCGAAAGATGTTCTTCGCGATGGCCAAGGACATACGCGTGATAATAATCAAGCTGGCCGACAGGCTGCACAACATGCGGACGCTCCGCTATATGAAAGAGGACCGCCAGCGCGCGATCTCGCGCGAGACGCTTGAGGTTTACTCGCCTCTGGCGCATCGCTTGGGTATGGCGAAGATAAAAATGGAACTTGAGGACCTCGCACTGCGCTACATCGACCCGATCGGCTATTATGAGATCGTCGATAATATTGCGCAAAAGCGCGAGGAGCGTGAGAAATACATCAGCGAGATCATTGATATACTCAACAAAAAGCTTGACGAAATGCAGATAAAAGCCACGGCCTACGGCAGAGCCAAGCATTTTTACAGCATATACAGAAAAATGTTCATGCAGAACAAGACGATCGATGAGCTCTACGACCTTTTCGCGGTGCGCGTCATCGTTGACACCGTTTCGGACTGCTATGCGGTACTGGGCATGGTGCATGAGCTTTTCACGCCGATGCCCGGCAGATTTAAGGACTATATCGCGATGCCGAAGCCGAACATGTACCAGTCGCTGCACTCGACGCTCATCGGTCCCGGCGGCACGCCGTTTGAGATCCAGATACGCACCTGGGAAATGCACAGGATCGCCGAGAACGGAATCGCGGCGCATTGGAAGTATAAAGAGGGCAAGAGCGGAACGGACGATATGGACGAAAAGCTCGAGTGGATCAAAAATCTGCTTGAACTTCAGAAGGAGACCACCAATCCCGACGAATTCATGGAGACGCTCAAGATCGACATGTTCAGCGACGAGGTTTTCGTGTTCACGCCAAAGGGCGACGTCAAATCGCTGCCGGTCGGCTCGACCCCGATCGACTTCGCTTATAAGATCCACAGCGCCGTCGGCAACAAGATGATCGGCGCGAAGGTCAACGGTAAGATCGTGCCGCTTTCGCACGAGCTCCGGAACGGCGATTTTGTCACAATCATCACAAGCCCAACGCCTCACGGGCCCAACGCGGACTGGCTCAAGATCTGCAAGACCTCCGAGGCGCGCAACAAAATAAACCAGTGGTTCAAAAAAGTGAACCGCGAGGAGAATATCGAGACAGGAAAGGTGATCCTCGAAAAGGAGCTTTCAAAGAACAATATACCGACGAAATACATTGATGACGGGGAATTTGTCGACCCGCTGCTCAAGCGCTACGGTTTTAAGGAGATAAAAGATCTTTACGCGGCGCTCGGCTTCGGCAGCGTCAACGCCACAAGATTTTTGAACCGATTTGTCTCCGAGGGCAAGAGCAAGCAGCTTCTTGAACACGAGGTGACGCCCGCCGAACTCGCCGTTCCGATAAAAGTCAAAACGACCGCAAAATCGGGCACCGGCGGAGTAGCGGTGGAAGGGATCGACAACTGCATGGTCAGGTTCTCGCATTGCTGCAACCCGGTACCGGGCGACGAGATCGTGGGTTATGTCACCCGCGGCAGAGGTGTCGCCGTTCACAGGGCCGACTGCCTCAACATCATCAATGCGCGGAACAGCGAGGCGGATCGCAACCGCCTTATATCGGTGCACTGGATAGACAACGCCGAGGTTCCCTCGTCTTATAAGTCAACTATAACGATCACGGCCTCGGACAGAGTTAATCTGTTGGTGGACATCATGAACAAGATAAACGACAGTAAGGCTCCCGTTACCAACGTCAATGCCAGGACAGCCAAAAACGATCTGGCGATCGTCGAGGTGACGGCGGAGATAACCGGCACGAGCCAGCTTGACAGAATAATCAACAGCCTGAAAAACCTTGACGGCGTAATCTCGGTCAACAGGCGCAGGCATTAAGGAGCAACAGCATGAGAGAAATTAAAATTAAGCGTCTGGTCCTCGGCCCGGTTGGAACCAACTGCTATGTTTTCTGCGACACCGAACGCGGAAAGGCAGCGGTCATCGACCCGGCCGCCGATCCGGAGCTGATCGCGAAAACCGCGAAGAATGAAGGCTGCGGGATCGAGCTGATACTGCTCACTCACGGACATTATGACCACATCGGCGGCCTTGAGGAACTCAGGCGAATATACCCGGGCGCCGTTGTTTGGTCGCACATAAACGGAGTTGAGGTCCTGGGCGACCCAGACAAGAACTGCGGAGCGGACATCGCAGGTATACGCAAGAGCTTTAAACCCGACGAGACGGCGGCAGACGGTGATGTTATCCCGTTCGGAGAGAGCGGATTTGAAGTGATCCACACACCGGGTCACACGATCGACAGCGTGTGTTATGTGTTCGGAGGCATGGTTTTTTGCGGCGATACGGTGTTTTTCGGGAGCGTCGGCAGAACGGATCTGCCGACCGGAAACGCGGAGCAGGAGATAGAGTCGATCAAAAACAAGCTGCTTGTTATGCCTGACAGCACCGATCTCTACCCCGGCCACGGCGAGGCGACCACGATCGGATACGAGAGAAGAAATAATTTTTATTTGAGATAAAATGAATAATAATCCTTGGGGAAAACTGACCGGGATCCGTCCGGCGAAGATCGCCACTAAGCTTCTGGATCGCGGCATGAATGATGAACAGGTCATAGACTATTTTGTGACCGAGTGCGGAACCGAACACGACAAGGCTGCCCTCGCGCTTGAGTGCGCGAAGGCGCTTATTCCCGCGCGCGAAAATATGTACGAAAACGGCGTCAGCCTCTACATAGGCATACCGTTCTGCCCGAGCCGCTGTCTTTACTGCTCGTTCGTGACCAACGGCACAAAGCAGGCGGCGAAGCTCATGCCGGACTACGTTGAGGCCCTGAAAAAAGAGATCACCTATACCGCAGACATAGTGAGGCGCAACAAAAAGCTTATCGAGACCGTATATATCGGCGGCGGAACACCTACATCACTGTCAAGCGAATTGCTTGACGGTATGCTTTCCTGCCTCGAAAGCGAATTTGATCTATGTAAAGTTAAAGAGTTTACAGTTGAGGCGGGACGTCCGGATACTATAGACGCGCAAAAACTCGAGACGCTCAAGGCGCACGGCGTTGACCGGATAAGCATAAACCCGCAGTCGATGAACGACGAGACCCTGCGCGTTATCGGCCGCGCCCATTCCGCGCAGGACATCCGCAGCGCGATGGCGCTCGCCCGCGGCATTGGTTTTGACAATATCAACATGGACGTTATCGCGGGTCTTCCGGGCGAGAGCCTTGAGATGTTTAAATATACGCTTGAGGAGGTCGAGAAGTTAGGGCCGAGCGACGTTACGGTGCACACGATGAGCGTCAAGCGCTCGTCGCGCCTTAATGAGTATCTGAGCGAATACGACCTGACAGACGGCGCGACCGCGGCGAAAATGGTCGATTTCGCGCGAGAATTTCTCGGCGTAAACGGCAAGCGGCCTTATTATATGTACCGCCAGAAGAATCAGCTCGGCAACCTTGAGAACGTCGGCTATTCAAAGCCGGGCTTCGAGTCGCTTTACAACCTCTATATCATGGAGGAGATCCAGACGATAATTTCGCTCGGCTGCGGCGGCGTGACCAAGACAGTCGACCGCGCGACTGACCGCATTGAGCGTATATTCAACGTCAAGGAGCCGAAAGACTACATACTGCGCCTCGACGAGATGCTGCACCGCAAGGACGTTCTGACGGGCGCGGAGCCCGACTTCCGCCACAGGATTTCCGAGTTCAGGCGCGAGCTTTAAGTCAGATGATAATGAGCTTTTCGGCGATCAGAGCCGGCTCGATCCCCGCGAGGAGCAGGGTCGTGACAAGCTCAAGGCACGGATAGATGTTCTCGCGCTTTGCCGTCCAGCGCACCTTGAATTCCTGCGGCAGCACCGCCGCGCCGCCCCGCGTGAAAAACCCGCGCTGGACGCAGTACACAAATCCGTCGTCTCCTATGCTTGACGCGGTGACGCTCGACTTTTGCGACAGTCCGCAGGTGATCAGCGGCAGTCCCTCGCAGCCGACGTCAGCGCCGCGTTCCGCGTCCACGATCACATTGTCGAATATTTTTATCATCCGTCCGCCCCCTGTTTTTATTTATTCTGCGACAGGATATTGATTAAATATAATAAATTATCCCATGAGATATTATCCCATGTATTCAAACTAAAATACCGAGATTTATATGTTAATTTATGGTTTGATATTATTTGAATTTTATATATTTTATTTTAATTTTAACATTCTTAAATAAAATCAAAACTTTTTGTTGACAAACAACTATCCCTGCGCTATAATCAAACAGACGGATTTCGGGCCGCAACGGTGCGGCGCGGGAATTATATCCGACAAAAAACAATAATGATTGTCCGATGACGCACAATGGGGTGTGGCTTTGTTTGCCGCACTTTTTTGTTTGGAATTTTAAAATTCCGCAGTTTAACAGTTGCAAACACAAGCGGTGTTATGATATAATTTAGGAGAAAGAGCGCGTAAAGCGCGGCACATAATTTTTGGAGGTGTGGTAATTGTTTAAAATTGTAAAGAAGCAAGTGCTTAATCCCACCGTCTCGCTGATCGAGGTCGAGGCCCCCTATATCGCAAAAAAGGCGGAGCCGGGCCAGTTCATCATCCTCAGGATCGACGAGAAAGGCGAGAGAGTTCCCTTCACTGTAGCGGATTTTGACAGGGAAAAAGGCACAATAACTGTAATTTTCCAGATCGTTGGTCAGACGACTCAGCGCCTCAGCGAGCTAAACGAAGGCGACTTTATTCAGGATTTCGTCGGCCCTCTGGGCGTCGCGTCCAAGTTTGACGGCGTTAAAAAGGTCGCTGTGATAGGCGGCGGCCTCGGTACCGCGATCGCGTATCCCCAGGCGAAAAAGCTCCACTCAATGGGGGTCGAGGTCGATATGATCAACGGTTTCCGCAATAAGGATCTTATAATAATTGAGGATCTCTGCGCTGCGGCATGCGACAATCTTTACACCATGACCGATGACGGCTCTAACGGAAACAAAGGCTTCGTGACCGCGAAGCTTGAGGAACTTATCAAGGTCGGCAGAGGATATGACATGGTTATCGCTATCGGCCCGCTTGTTATGATGAAGGCTGTGTGCGACCTTACTAAAAAATATGATATAAAGACCATAGTGAGCATGAACCCGATAATGATCGACGGCACCGGAATGTGCGGCGGCTGCCGCGTTACCGTGGGCGGCGAGACTAAATTCGCCTGCGTTGACGGCCCCGACTTTGACGGCCACCTCGTTGACTTTGACAGTGCGATCGCGCGTTCGAGAATGTTCAAAAAGCAGGAGGCGGAGTCGAGCGAGGCGCACAAGTGCAGATTGGAGGGATTGAAGAATGCCTAACATGTCTTTAAATAAAGTTCCAATGCCCGAACAGGACCCGAATGTGAGAAACAAAAACTTTAAAGAGGTCACTTTGGGCTACACCGAGGAAATGGCGATCGAGGAAGCCAAGCGCTGCCTTAGCTGCAAACATAAGCCGTGCATGCAGGGCTGCCCGGTTATGGTGAAGATACCCGAGTTTATTGCTCTCGTCGCCGAGGGCAAGTTTAAAGAAGCGTATGAAAAGATCGCTGAGACAAGCTCGCTGCCCGCTATCTGCGGCAGAGTCTGTCCGCAGGAGACACAGTGCGAGAAGTATTGCGTACGCGGCATAAAGGGCGAGCCGGTGGCTATCGGACGTCTCGAGCGGTTCGTTGCCGACTGGTATATGAAAAACACAGAGGAAAAACCCGAAAAGCCCGAGGGCAATGGTAAGAAAGTGGCTGTTGTCGGCGCCGGTCCGTCGGGCCTCACTTGCGCGGGCGACCTCGCAAAGATGGGCTATAAGGTCACGGTCTTTGAGGCCTTCCACACTCCGGGAGGAGTGCTGGTTTACGGTATTCCCGAGTTCCGTCTGCCCAAGGACATAGTCGCTAAAGAGGTTGACAAGCTCCGCGATCTGGGAGTTGAGATCATGACCGACATGGTCATCGGCAAGGTTCTTTCGGTCGATGAGCTTTTAAATGAGGAGGGCTTCGACGCGGTGTTCATCGGCACCGGCGCGGGCCTGCCGAGCTTTATGAGGATAGAGGGCGAGTCGCTGAACGGAGTATATTCCGCCAACGAGTTCCTGACCCGAATAAATCTTATGAAGGCTTATAAATTCCCGGACTATGACACTCCGGTATATGTCGGCAAAAACGTTGTCGTGGTCGGCGGCGGAAATGTTGCCATGGACGCGGCGCGCTCGGCCAAACGCATGGGCGCTGAGAACGTTTACATAGTTTACCGCCGCAGCGAGGAGGAGATGCCCGCCAGAGCGGAGGAGATCCACCACGCGAAGCAGGAGGATATAGAGTTTAAGCTGCTCAACAATCCCGTTAAGATCAACGGTGATGACGAGGGCTGGGTAAAGAGTGTAACATGTATAAAAATGGAGCTCGGCGAGCCCGACGCTTCCGGCAGACGCAGACCCGTTCCGGTCGAAGGCAGCGAGTTCGACATTGACGCGGACGTTGTTGTCATTGCGATCGGCCAGACGCCCAACCCGCTTATCAAGAACACCACCCCCGACCTTGAGACCAACAGCCGCGGCTGCATAGTTGCCAAAGAAAGCACCGGCGCGACAAGCAAAAAGGCTGTTTACGCGGGCGGCGATGTTGTGACGGGCGCAGCGACGGTCATCCTCGCGATGGGAGCCGGAAAAACCGCCGCAGCTTCAATTGATGAGTATTTAAAAAACGCGTAAGGCTCGCAACATTGGGGATAATCAGCAAGCTTTGCTTGCGGGTTCAAAGCGACCTTTCAAAATCGCCTGCGATTTTGACAAAGCGCTTCATTAATGCTGTCGCCGAAGGCGACTGAGAGGGGTTAACACGGGCGGATAATATCAGCCCCTACAGATTGGAAAGTAACGTTTTTTTCGTAAAACCGTCATCTTATCATCCTGTAGGAGCGGCAATCTGCCGCTCGCTCTATGCGCTAATCACTACGTTCGTAGGGCCGGATGCCCACATCCGACCGTGGCGGCATGTGGGCATGCCGCCCTACACCACATGCCCACCATCGCTAACGCGGTATTTCCACATACGTTAAAAAAATTAATTAAACATATAAAAAGTAAAGGAGATTTTGTACAAATGGCAATTTCAAACAGTTATTTAAAGTCGGTATTTGAGCAGGTTCAGAAGCGCAACGCTAACGAGCCCGAGTTCCTGCAGGCGGTAGAGGAAGTTCTTGAGTCCCTCGAGCCGGTTGTTGAGGCTCATCCCGAGTACGAGGAAGTGGGACTTATCGAGAGACTCGTTGAGCCCGAGAGAGTTATCTACTTCAGAGTTCCGTGGGTTGACGACAACGGCAAGACGCAGGTTAACAGAGGCTTCAGAGTTCAGTTCAACAGCGCGATCGGCCCCTACAAGGGCGGACTCAGATTTCACCCCTCGGTATATCAGGGCATCATCAAGTTCCTGGGCTTTGAGCAGATATTCAAGAACTCACTGACCGGTCTGCCTATCGGCGGCGGCAAGGGCGGCAGCGACTTTGACCCCAAGGGCAAGTCTGACGCCGAGGTTATGAGATTTTGCCAGAGCTTCATGACGGAGCTTTGCAAGCATATCGGAGCCGACACGGACGTACCCGCGGGCGATATCGGCGTTGGCGGACGCGAGATCGGCTACATGTTCGGTCAGTACAAGAGACTTAGGAACGAGTTCACGGGCGTGCTCACGGGCAAGGGCCTCACATACGGCGGCTCGCTCGCGAGAACCGAGGCCACAGGCTACGGCCTCTGCTACTACACCGACGCTATGCTCAAGGCGAACGGCAAGTCGTTCGAGGGCAAGACTGTTGTTATTTCCGGATCGGGCAACGTTGCGATCTACGCGACCGAAAAAGCCACTGCGCTCGGCGCTAAGGTTGTCGCTCTCTCCGATTCAAACGGATATATCTATGACAAGAACGGCATCGACCTTGACTGCGTAAAGCAGCTCAAAGAGGTTGAGAGAAAGAGAATTAAGGAATATGCCGCGACTCATCCCGACGCCGAGTACCATGAGGGCTGCTCGGGTATCTGGACTATCCCCTGCGACATCGCTCTCCCCTGCGCCACGCAGAACGAGATCAACGAGGAGTCGGCTAAGGCTCTGGTAAAGAACGGCTGCTTCGCTGTCGGCGAGGGCGCGAACATGCCTTCAACACCCGAGGCTGTCGCTGTGTTCCAGTCAAATGGCGTTCTGTTCGGCCCCGCGAAGGCCGCGAACGCGGGCGGCGTAGCCACATCCGCGCTTGAGATGAGCCAGAACAGCATGAGATATTCATGGACGTTTGAAGAGGTTGACGCGAAGCTCAAGGACATCATGGAAGGTATCTTCGAGAAGTGCGACACCGCCTCCAAGAAGTACGGCCACGAGGGCAACTATGTAATGGGCGCGAACATTGCGGGCTTTGAGAAGGTTGCAGACTCAATGATGGCCCACGGAATCGTTTAATTAACGCAAAATCCTATATAAAAAAGCGCTCCCCCACGGGAGCGCTTTTTCCTATTCGCTAATCGCTAATAAATATGTTAACCCCTCTCTGTCTTTCCGCCGATATCGGAAATCTAACTCTCCCAAAGGGCGAGCCGGATTCTGCCTCTCCCCTTGGGGAGAGGTGCCTGCGAAGCAGGCGGAGAGGGGTTATTAATTATCTTATAAAATTTGTATATTCCTTAGGTTCGGGGTCGGGGCGGCTTACGCCGTTTTGTTTCGCGGCGTCGATCGCTTTTATCAGCCACGCCATGTTGCGGCCTAGCAATCTCATTGTCTGAACGCCTTCCTTGTCCTCAAGAACTTGCTCGGGCGCGCTGCCGTGGACCATGTTCCAGTAGTTTGAGCTGACGATAGGCATTTGATTGATAGTAAAATATTTGTTGATCTGGTCAAGGGCCGCCGACGCGCCGCCTCTGCGGCAGCTTGCAACAGCCGCGCCGGGCTTGTATGTAAGATTTTTTCCTGCGGAGTAGAACAGACGGTCCATGAACGACTTTACTGCGCCCGAGGAAGCCGCGTAGTGAACGGGCGTGCCGACGATTATTCCGTCGGCCTCGGAGCATTTGGCCGCCGTCTCGTTGACCGGATCGGCGTCGAATTGACACTTGCCGAGTTTTCCGCACGCTCCGCAGCCGATGCAGCCGACAATGGGCTTCGCGCCGACCCAGATAATCTCGGTATCTATCCCGTTTTTGTTAAGCTCCTCGGCGGCGATGCTGAGAGCGGTGTATGTGCAGCCCTTAGGATGCGGGCTGCCGTTGATAAGTAGTACCTTCACTTAAATCATCCTTTCATATTTTGGTTATTAATATTATATACGCAATTAATAAATTAGTCAACATGTATATTAATAACTTTATAGGCAAAAATATATACGGTGATCAGTGTGATTAGCTCAAATATTTCCGAGAACAAAAATAAAATTCGGGAAATGTTCAGACCGGACAGTAATATGGATTTTAATATGCGCGAGTTTCGGGTCGCTTTAGGGGATGAAAGCGCGGAGGCTTTTTTGATATATTATGACGGCATGACAAACCAGACATATTTGAACCGCGACATAATGAGATCGCTCCTCACTGCAGCAGTTCATGACGCGGACGGACGCGGCAGACAGGCTGTCGTGACAGAGCGCATATTGTCCGTGGCTCCGCTTTCGATCATTAACGATTATTCCGAGGTGGGGCGTAAGGTCTCGTTCGGCGACTGCGCCGTGTTCGTTGACGGCTGCGGCTGCTGCTTTTCCGCCGATGTGAAAGGCTGGGACACACGCGGAGTAGACGCGCCGACTCAGGAAGTAAGCCTCGCCGGGCCGCAGGAGGCTTTCGCAGAATCGATAATGACAAATATCGCGCTGGTCAGAAAGATCCTGCGCACACCCGAGACGACCGCAGTGAACATTCCTGTCGGCAACAGCAACAAAATACCGTGCGCCGTGATGTACATTAACAATATAGCAAATCATGAGATCGTGGACGAGGTCGTGCGCCGTCTTAAAGGAATAGACACGGATTATATTTTTTCATCAAGCGACGTGGAAATGATGATCGAGGACTCGACATACTTTCCTATGACGCGCACGCTTAAAACCGAGCGCCCCGACAGAGTCGCGGCGATGCTCGCCGACGGCAAGGTCGCGGTGATCGTTCAGGGAAGCCCGTTCGCTCTCATTCTGCCGACCACAACGATGGATCTGATCGAGGCAACCGAGGATAACTACGTGCGAGTCCCCGAGGCAAATCTGATGAGGTTGGTCCGTTTGTTCGGAATGGCAGTCTCGGTCCTGCTGCCGTCGCTGTTTATCGCGGTGATGCTCTATCATCAGGAAGTGATACCGACCGATCTGCTTATAGCGATCTCCGCGACCCGTGAAAAAGTGCCGTTTCCGCTGATCGCGGAACTGCTGCTCATGGAGCTCGCGTTTGAACTGATAAAGGAAGCGTCGGTCAGAGTGCCGAACCCGATCGGAAGCACGCTCGGAATTATCGGCGGCCTTATTTTGGGTCAGGCCGCTGTTGAGGCCAGCATTGTGAGCCCGCTTCTCATAATAATCGTGTCGATAGGCGGGATCGGCGCGTTTTCGACTCCCACGCTCTCGCTGTCGCGCTCATTGAGCGTGCTCAAATTTATATATATTTTTGCCGCTTATTTTTTCGGCGTTTTGGGGCTGACGGCCGCGGTACTCGTTACGCTGAGTCTGCTCTCGCAGACGACAACGTTCGGAGTGCCGTTTCTCAGCCGCTATAAGTCGGGCGGGGAAACATCCGAATCAGTGCTTGTAAAGCCGATCTGGAAAAAAGAAAAGCGGCCGCCCGAGCTTATGCCGCGGAAGGAAATAAAACAGCCAAAAATAAGCCGCAAGTGGAAATATGATGAAAACGAGTGATAAAAATATGAGCAAAATAAATTTTAATTTATGCTGTCTTATAATAAACAGCATGATAGTCAAACTGTTTCTGGGCGGCTCCGCAGCCATTCTGCGCGAAAACGGTTCCGCGGCATGTCTCGTAATGGTCCTGAGCGCTGTGATTTTCGCCTTGATATGCGTTATCGCGCGGGCGGTCGGAAAGTCTGTCATAAAGATAATAGACGGAGAAAAGACCCAAAATATCGTTTCCGCGCTCTTGGCGGCATATTTTATCTGCGCGTCCGTCTATTTTGTCTATACATTCTCCGATGCGCTTTGCGGTCTGCCCTATATCGGAATTTCGCGTTTTTCGGTAATTGCTCTTATCCTGATATCGGTTTTTATCATTGCGCGCGGAGGAAAGGGGCCGTTGTTTGGGCTCTGCGGTCTGTGCGTTCCGGTGACGGTCGCGGGCCTTGCGGCGATAATACTGAACGCCTCGGGACGCTGCGATTTATTAAGAGCCGTGCCCGCGCTTGGCAGCGGCGCGGGAACAATTATTATCTCGGCCTTTAAAAATATTTTTTCGTTTTCCGAGATCCTGCTTCCGCTCTCGTATATGTTTGCTTTCGCCGAGGAACGTGGAAGCAAGGGCATTTTTCCTTCAATACTTATCGCTCTCGCGCTTTACACGGCGTATTTCGTCGTGCTCATGCTCTCCGTTCCGATGATCCCGGTCGCAGCAACCGACGGCGCGGATCTGACGCGGAGTATCGCAAGGTTTTCGGGAATGAACCGTCTGAACATGAGGCCGGATGCCGTTTATATAATAATTTCCGCCGCGTCCGCAATATTGTATCTTTCTGCGGCCGTGATAATAATAGGCAAACTGCTGAATAATATCGGAGCGCCAAAAAAATTTGCGTCAAAAAAGGCCGCGGTCCTGATCGCCGCGGTGTTGTCGGTGTTTTTGCTGAGCGGTTGCGGGGGCAAACGGGAGGTCGAAAACACGGCATATATTATAGCCGTGGGCATCGACGCATCGGACGAGGGCGGATATGATTTTACGCTGCAATTTTCAAATCCTTTAAAGAGCGGTTCCGATACGGACGCTTCAGCGCCCGAGGAGGACGGAAATAATGAAGAAAAAGAGGAAGAGAAGCCGACAAACAACCTAAGCTTGAGGGCGCCAAATATATTCGAGGCGGTCGAAGATTCAAAATCGTATCTCGGAAAGTCGCCCACACTCTCGCACCTTAAATTAATAGTATTTTCGCGCGAAGTCCTGAAAAGCGGCGCGGCGGCGGAAATATGCGGCGGCTTTCTCGGCGCGGACGAGGTCAGGCCTGAAACAAAACTGTGCGCTGCGGAGTCGGCGAAGGAGTATTTGACTGAGGCAAAGCCCTCGCTTGAGGAAAGCACCGCCAGATATTATGAGCTGCTTTTTTCAAAACGATCTGCAACAGGCGGGCTTGAGACAAATCTGACCGACTTTTTCTCACGCGCCGCGGATGGCGGCACGGGCGCAGTCATGCCAATTGTTGCCAAAGACGGAATATGCGGCGGAATGGTGTTCAGCGGACCGTACCCGGCGGTGAGTTTGAGCTGCGACGAATGCAGACTTGTAAATCTTGCGCTCGGAAAAACGGATGAGGAACTTTTTTTCACCACGGAAGGCGGAGCCTCATATTCGGCGGAAAGCAAAAGCCGCGGCTTTAAGACCGAAGCCTCGGATCATGAAATACGCGGAACTGCGGAGCTTTCTTTCAGTGTTTCCGCGAAAGGATCAAATGATGATCTCGCAGAGTGCGAGAACGATCTTGAACAAAAACTTCGCGCTGTCTTTGATAAAATTTACGCAGGCGGGGCCGATATTTTTGAATTCAAGAAACGTTCAAGGCTTGAGTTTACAACCGAAAAACAGTATCAGGAATACCAAAACAGCCGCCCGGAGATCAAGCTGAAAAAATTTTTTATAAAATTTATTCCCAAAATTTGACAAAATATTTTTTATGTGATATAATACTTTTGCAAAAAAATATTATATTATTTTAGGAGGTATTTTAAAATGAGAAAAGAAATCAGCAGAGAAATGGATATAACCGGAAGAATAGTTATACCCAAGGAGATCAGGACCGCCCTCAGGTTGGGCAAAAACGAAAATCCCGACAAACCGAATATGGAGACAGGGACCGTTAAGGTCGATATGTACGTCGAAGACGACAAGCTGATAATCAAGCGCAAAAATCCGTCGTGCGTTTTTTGCGGGACCGAGGATGATCTTGCCGTAAGCTACAGAAACGGACACATCTGTAAATACTGTCTCAATGAGATCAAAAAGCTTGAGAAATAGATCTTCGGTTTGTGCGAGGTAAAAACAGTTTCTTTGCCGTTCGGACGCGGCATAACGGAAACGGATGATCATATCGGGGATGTTTTAGTTCTTGCTTTATTACAGATATATAAAAACACTTTTTAGACAGACTGAACGGATAGAGAAAACTTCTCTATCCGTTCAAGTTTGCGAAAAATTATTTTATAATTATTTCATGAATTATTTCATGTTGGTGTAAGGCGCGAGAGTTCCGTTTGACCAGAGGAAGAATCTTACATCTGTATAATCCTTGTCAAATGTCATATCGCTGACGGTGTAATCCGAGTCGGACATTGGGATCTCGGCGGTCTTTGCGTCTGCCAAAACTCCGTTTTCATACGCGGCGGCTATAAACAGAGCGCCGCCCTGCTCGCCGGCGTTCTTTATTGTCGCGATGACTGTTCTGCCGTCCATGACCGGCCCGCTCACATAATAGACACTGTCGCTTGAAAACTCTTTTTCAAGCCTCATGTTGGCGAAGTATGTGGGGTCGGCGGTCTTTACCAGTCGAATCGAGCGGAGGGTCGTATCTCTGCCTTCAATGCTGCCGATAGTCGTCGTGCCGAGAATCGTGCCGTCCTTCTTTGAGGCGGTCATTGTGATAAACTCGTCGGTCCCGGCCTTTGAATAGTCTATCTTTGTGTCAAAGTGTACCCATCCGCTGCCGCCTATCTGATCGTATGTTATAAACGGATTGGCTCGGTCGTCAAGGGCGGGACCCTTGTTGATCTGATTGTTCGCGTTGTTGATTATCTCGGCAAACACATTATCGCCGTTCTGCCAGTTTCCGGCCTTGTTCTCGAAATAAACCCTAAAGCTGCGCGCGACGTCTTTGTCAACATAAACGTCGAAGTTAAAGTCCACAACTCCGTCGTTATAAGGTTCCGTGAGCTCCCGATACACGTTGAACGTCTCAACATAGAGCGCGGCCTTGCCGTCCTTATAAACAACGTCGTTGGTGCTCAGCGCCCCGTTCTCGGTGGAAGCTCCGTCCTTCCATACGTCGTACTGTTCGGCGATATACGGTTCGACTGTGGGCGCGGGAGTGGCGGTAGGCTCGGGCGTGGGCAGTCCCGCGAAGTTGGACTTGTTGTCAAGCTTCAGATCGCTGAAGCTCGCCATTGAGTAATACGCTTTGGGCGACGCGTCAGTCGGACCTTGATATGAGTCGATCGCGACGCCGACATACATCGTTTCGGGCAAGCCCTTGATATTCATGATATAGGGCTGTCTGATATTGTCGGTATAGCTCTCGCCTCCGTTTGAAACCGAGAACACGAGGTTGTCGCCGTCGCGCTGGATCCTGAGATAGTTCGGAAGCTCGTGCGCCTCGCCGGGCAGCCAGTTGTAGCCCTTTTTGTTGCCGTCGTTATACTCGCCGAGCACGTTCGCCGAGATTACGCCGCCGTTTTTATCCTTAAAGAATATGCCTGTCTTCATATCAGTCGAGTTGGTCTCGTCGGGGTCGGTAGCAAGAGCGCCGCCCTTGGTGGTCCTTGCGACGATCCTGGGATTTCTGCCAAGTTTTATCCAGCCGTCAACCAGAGCCGCCGATACCGAGTTGGCGTCCAGAGTGCTGCGTACCATAAGTCCCATAACGGGGCCGTTCTCGTTGTCCATCATGTCCTGCATTTTGAATGAGATATCAAAATTGCCCGTTACCTGCTTATACATAAAGTTGCAATTGTCGCTCTTGCCGCCTATTTTTCCGCTGCCGCCGATCGTGTATATTCCGTTTTCGTCAACCGAGACCGCGCCGTTTCCGTATCCCGGCGAGCCGATATTTGCCATTTGCCAGCCCTCCGGAGCGTTGGTTCCGTTAACATATACGATTGAAGTGGTGCTGCGCGTGCTCTCGCCTGCGTCGTTGTACGCCATGCATGACAGATAGTGCTCGCCGATCTCAAGAGAGATAGTGTCGTCGATAGACGAGGCCCCGTCATATGTCTGGATCTTATTCGGGCCGTCCCACAATTCCATTTTGGTGATTGCAGTGCTTCCTACCGGCGAAGCCTGCGCTTTATAAGCCACGGTCTGCGTGTCGTTTATAACAGTCCACCTTCCGTTGTTGACGGTTGTGTCACCCACCTTACCGCTTACCGAAGCGATGGCAGGGGATGTGACAACGATCTCGGGATTGGTCGGCAGCGTCGCACTCTGTTCCGCCGTCCAATCGTTCACATACGCCTCGACCCATGTGTAGCCCGCGTTTGCGCCGCTTTGTATAATGTCCTCATCCTTTGCGTTTCCCATGCCGTTTGCGGTCTTCCAATCCGCGGGGATCTCAAAGGGGTTTTCAACAGTGTCAAATCCGCTGATGCCGCCGACCTCGTCAGAATTGTTGATTATTCTGCCTGTCCTGTTTTTCGCGTCGGCGATTATTCTCGCGTCGGTCGCGTCACGTTTGGGCAGCGTGGCTCCGATGCCGGGAAGTATAGCGTCCTTTACCTCGGCGGACGGAATAACCTTGCTGACGTTCAGATCGGGATAAAGCGCGTCGCCAAGCGAGAACGGCTCGCTCATTCTCTCGACCTGATTTGCGGCATTATTGACGGCTTTGCCCAGCCAGTTATCGGCGGTTACGTCGGGATAGCCGTCAACATAGTTGTTTTCCATATAAAATTGGCTCTTGTATGTAACGCCGTCAACTGTTTTTGCCAGATCCTTAAAATCATAAATTCTCGGCTTTCTGTCCTCGCGGGTGCTGGGGCCGAAGCTGTAATAATTGTTCGCGTAGTTGATCTTTGAGGGATTGAGCACCTGATTGTGCGGCGAGGTAGGCTCGCCGCCGTAGGCAGAGTTGGTAACTCCCCAGTTGTAGACCATGTTGTTCTGAATATCGGTCTTTTGCAGAGCGCGGTCAAGTCTGGGCGAGCGGCTGTCGTGGTGGGCGAACAGATTTCTGTAATATGTCGCGTTAGTTCCGCCTAAGATTCCGCCGTAGCCGTGCGCGCCCTTAAAGTGGCCCGAAAGCCTCATGCTTTCCGCTGTTATCGTGTCCTGAACGGTGAGGCGCTGTCCCTGCTTGTAGGTGGCGTTCTCGGCGTTTCCGGCGTAGAGCGTCAGGCCTTCGTCAACGAACCAGCTCGTTGAGCAGTGGTCAATGATAACGTCCTGGTTCCACTGGCCGCCTATTCCGTCGGGCTCGCCGCCGTTCTTGTTGGTGGGACGGACGCGCATATAGCGGATAATAACGTTCTTTCTGCCGTTGCCTATCCTCAGATCGCCGCCCGTCAGAGTAATGCCGTCGCCGGGAGCAGTCTGGCCGAGCAGAGTGATATTGTTTCGGTTGATATAGAGCGTGTCGGGCACTTCGATAATGCCGCCCACGTCAAAAACAACGATCCTGCCGACTGTCTCGGAATCATCGCCGGTCGTCACGCCGTCGCCGACCGCGTCGGCTAAGCTGCCGGGTCCGTCCGCGTCAAGGCTCGTAACATGGTAGACCTCAACCGTGCCGCCGGCGTCAAGAGCGCCTCTGGCACCTTTTGTGTACTTTCCGCCGCCCTCCGCGCCCGGGAACGCGGGCAGGGGATCAGGGACCGCCGTAGGAGACGGCTCGGGGGAAGCGGGAGCCTCGGTAGTATCCGGAGCAGCCTCGCCCTCGGCGATAGCCGGAGATACCCACAAAACCGAAATTGCCATACATAATACCAAAAACAATGATAAGGTTTTTTTCATTTCATTACCTCCCGTATATTCATCTCATTGCCTTAATATATTAATGAAATTTATTTTTTTCATTTTAGCATATTTTCTCAAAAATTTCAACAGATAAAATCAAATTTATTGTAAGTCTTTTAAGCTAAGTTTGGGCAATAAACAGTTGACAAGCAAGACGTGATATTTTATAATATTTTTATGAATGACCGCTGCGCAAGCGTGTTTTTAATTCGTAAATTATACTAAAAATAAATACAGATTAGGAGCTTTTGTTATGAGCATTAAGAGATTATTCGTTGAAAAGAAAAAAGGCTTTGACATTGAGGCGCGTGCGCTCCGCGACGATTTCGTTCAAAATCTCGCGCTTGGCGGGCTTAATTCCGTTCGCGTGATCAACCGATATGATATTGACGGCTTGAGCGACAGCGAGCTTGAGACGGTGCTTCCGGTGGTTTTCGCCGAGCCTCAGGTAGATAACGTGTATTTTGAGACGCTTGATATTCCCGCGGGCGATAAATATTTCGCGTCGGAATATCTGCCCGGACAGTTCGATCAAAGAGCTGACAGCGCGGCGCAGTGCGCCCAGATCATGACGGGCGGCGAAAAGCCGATCGTCAGAACGGCGAAGATAGTTATCCTCTCGGGCGAGATAAGCGAAGAGGAGCTGCTTGCTGCGAGAAATTATTACATAAACCCGGTTGAGTCGCGCCCGGCTTCCATGGATAAGCCCGAAACTTTAAATGACAGGCTCGAGGATCCCGCGGACGTTAAAACTATAGACGGTTTTATCACAATGTCGGATGAGGAGCTTGTCAATATGATAAGCGAGCTCGGCCTCGCTATGGATGAGGACGATATTAAGTTCTGCCGCGCGTATTTCCGCGACGACGAAAAGCGCGATCCGTCGCTGACCGAGATAAGGATGATCGACACCTATTGGTCGGATCACTGCCGCCATACCACATTCGCGACCAAGCTCAATAACGTTAAGATAAAAAACGAGTTTATAAAGAGCGTGTACGGCGATTATCTTGAGTCGAGAAAATTCGTGTACGGCGACAGGCTTGACAAAAAGAGCATATGCCTTATGGACGTTGCCACGATCGCGGTCAAGGAGCTTAAAAAGCGCGGCGTGCTCACGGCGCTTGACGAGAGCGAGGAGATCAACGCCTGCTCGATCGAGGTCGAGGTAAAAATGACCGACGGCACATCCGAGGATTATTTGGTAATGTTCAAAAACGAGACCCATAACCACCCAACCGAGATCGAGCCGTTCGGCGGAGCGGCAACCTGTCTCGGCGGCGCTATCCGCGATCCGCTGTCCGGACGCTCATACGTTTATCAGGCGATGCGCGTAACCGGAGCGGGCGACCCGAGAAAGACGCTCAAAGAGACCTTGCCCGGCAAGCTTTCGCAGCGCAAGCTGGTTCTCGGCGCGGCCGAGGGTTACAGCTCATACGGAAACCAGATAGGCCTCGCCACCGGCGTGGTCAACGAGATATACGACGAGGGATATGTCGCAAAGCGCATGGAGATCGGCGCGGTTATCGCTGCCGCCCCGAAAAAAAACGTTATACGCGAGGTTCCGGAGCCCGGCGACGTGGTCATCCTGCTCGGCGGAATGACGGGCCGCGACGGCTGCGGCGGAGCGACGGGCTCGTCCAAAGCTCACGACAGCTCTTCTCTTGAAACCTGCGGCGCCGAGGTCCAGAAGGGCAACCCGCCGGTTGAGAGAAAGCTTCAGAGGCTGTTCCGCAAGAGCGAGGTGACGACCATGATCCGCCGCTGCAACGATTTCGGAGCGGGCGGCGTGTCGGTCGCGATCGGCGAGCTTGCCGACGGACTTGAGATCGACCTTGACAAGGTTCCCAAAAAGTATGAGGGCCTTGACGGAACCGAGCTCGCGATCTCGGAGTCACAGGAGCGCATGGCGGTCGTTGTGCGCGAAAAGGACGCCGAAAAATTCATTGCCGAGGCCGACAAGGAAAACCTTGACGCGGTCGTTGTGGCTGTTGTGACCGAGAGTCCGCGTCTTGTTATGAATTGGCGCGGCAAGACGATATGCGACATTTCAAGGGCGTTCTTAAACACCAACGGAGCCGAGAAAAACGCCGACGTCACGGTTACGGCCGACGATTTCGGACTTGAAAAATACGAATTTAACGCAAAAGGAGATACATATAAAGAAAAGATCATGTCGCTTGTGAGTGATCTTAACGTCTGTTCGCAGAAAGGCTTGGCTGAGCGCTTTGACAGCACTATCGGCGGAGCTTCGGTGTTCATGCCTTTCGGCGGAAAATATCAGCTCACGCCCCAGCAAAGCATGGTCGCGAAAATTCCGGTCCTCGGAAGAGGAAGGGAGAGCGAGACCGCAACGGTCATGGCATACGGCTATGATCCGAAGGTTTCGGAGGCCAATCCGTTTGCGGGCGCGGTACACGCCGTGGTTGAGTCGGTGACAAAGGCTGTGTGCGCCGGAGCAGATTATAAGGACATTTATCTTACGTTCCAGGAATACTTTGAGCGCCTCGGAACCGATCCGGAGCGCTGGGGCAAGCCGCTCGCGGCGCTGCTCGGCGGTTATTACGCGCAGGAGAAGCTGGGCCTCGCGGCGATCGGTGGCAAGGACTCGATGTCGGGCTCGTTCAACGATATTGACGTGCCGCCCACGCTTGTTTCGTTCGCGGTCGCGCCCCTTGACTCAAACAAGGCGGTGTCCTGCGAATTTAAAGGCGCCGACAACATGGTGTTCCTCGTGCGCCCGAAATATGATGAAAACAATCTGCCCGATTTTGAGAGCTTAAAACAGCTTTACGGAATGATCAACATAATGATCTCAGATCCGAACAGCGTTATCAGAAGCGCGTATGCCGTGGGCCGCGGCGGAGCAATGGAGGCCGTGATCAAGGCGGCTATGGGCAATAAGCTCGGCTTCGCGTTCACTCACTGCGGAAGCGAAGAGGATCTGTTCCGCGCGATGAGCGGAGGCATTATACTTGAGGTCGAGGGCAACAACGCGACCGGCTATCTGGGCGGCAGCGTTGACACGATAAAGCTCGGCAGGACCACCGACGACGGCATTATCAGAATAGGCGGCGAGAAGATCGATATCGACGAGATAATAACGGCGTGGAAAAAGCCGCTTGAAGGCGTTTATCCCACTAATGCGAAATATGACGACGTGGGTATGAAGGCGTTCTCGTGGGGCGAAAGAAACACAAAGGCGCCCGCGATAAAGACGGCGAAGCCGAAGGTATTCATTCCCGCGTTTCCCGGTACCAACTGCGAGTATGACTCCGCAAGAGTTTTCGAGCAGGCGGGGGCTGAGACCGATGTGCGGATATTCAGAAATCTGAAGCAGTCGCATGTTGAGGAGTCGATCGACAGATTTGTGAAGTCGGTCAACGAGGCGCAGATAATCATGATCCCCGGCGGTTTCAGCGGCGGCGATGAGCCCGACGGCTCCGGAAAGTTCATCAAGGCCGCCTTTGAGAACGAGAAGCTGCGCGAGGCGGTCATGGAGCTTTTAAACAAGCGCGACGGACTTATCCTTGGCATATGCAACGGATTTCAGGCTTTGGTCAAGCTCGGTCTCGTGCCTTACGGCGAGATAAGAAAGGTTGACGACACCTGCCCGACGCTAACTTATAACACGGTCGGCAGACACGTTTCGCAGATCGTTTCGACGCGTATTTCATCTGTAAAATCGCCGTGGCTCGCGGGAGTAGAGCTTGGAGATATACATCAGGTGGCCGTGTCCCACGGCGAGGGCCGCTTTGTGGCGAGCTCCGAGGTCATAGCCGAAATGGAAAAGAACGGACAGATCGCCACGCAGTATGTTGATCTGTCGGGCGAGCCGACTTATGAGATGCCTTATAACCCCAACGGCTCATATTACGCGATCGAGGGAATTACCAGCCCCGACGGCAGAGTTTTCGGCAAAATGGGCCATTCGGAGCGCATAGGCAAAAACGTGTTTAAAAACATCACGGGAAACATAGACCAGAAGATATTTGAAAGCGGAGTTAAGTATTTTAAATAGGAGAATTATCATGTCATACAAAGATGCCGCCGAATATGTAAATTCAAAAATTGACCGCGCGCCCGACGTCGCCGTGGTGCTCGGCACCGGCATGGGCGACCTTGCGGACTCTCTTAATAACAAAATCGTGATACCGTACGGCGAGATCCCGGGCTTTCCGCCGATCGGCGGAAACTACCACAAATGCCGCATGGTCGTCGGTCGGCTTGATGGCGCAACGGTCGCGTTTATGCAGGGCAGGCTCCATTATTACGAGGGCTACACCATGGCCGAGACCGCATTTATGATACATATGCTCAAGGCAATGGGGCTCGATACGGTGATCCTCACCAACGCCTCGGGCGCGCTTAACGATGAATACGTCCCGGGCGATATTGTAATAATACGCGACCACATAAAGCTCTGCGCCGAATCCCCGCTTCGCGGCAAAAATCCTGACGAGCTCGGCGAGCGGTTCTTTGACATGACAAACGCGTATGACAAAGGCTTGATCAGGCTCTGCGAAAAGTGCGCGGAGGAACTCGGCATGAGCCTGCCGAAGGGCGTGTACGTTTACATGGCTGGGCCGCAGTTTGAGACGCCCGCCGAAATACGCGCGCTTAAATTATTGGGCGCGGATCTGGTGGGCATGTCGACTGTGTCCGAGGTTATTGCGGCCGCTCACTGCGGAGTGCGGATCCTCGCCCTGTCCGGAGTTTCAAATATGGCCGCGGGTATCGAGGGCGGAGGCTTTAACCGCGAGGCGATCGACAACGCCGAACCCGTTATCCGTGAAAAATTGATTAAATTGTTAAAATGTATAATAAATAAGTTGTAAATGGAATTCAAATCAAGAAAACGAAACAGGCTTGAATATTATAGTTATTCTCAAAGCGGTGCGTATTTTATAACTATATGCACAAAGGATAAAAAGTGTATTTTTGGCAAAGTGGTTGTAGGGGACGGCGCCCTCGACGTCCCTGAAATGAAGCCGTCTGAACTCGGTATAATTGTTGACGATGAAATAAAAAAATCTGCGATGATTTATGAAAATATAAAAGTAGACAAATAGATAATAATGCCTAACCATGTTCATATGATTTTAATTGTTGAAAACGATTATATGAGCGGGACGTCGGGGCGCATATCTGCAAATGTTAATGATTTGTGGCCTCGTTTATCCGTGGAAACGGAATACCGTGGTGCATCGAACCCGCTTCGCGGCTCCGGCCGCAGCCGTTCCATACGAATGAGATAGTGCCGTCATTTGTGTCAATGCTTAAAAGATTTACGAATAAAAAGACGGGAATATCATTATGGCAGCGTTCGTATCATGATCATGTGATACGCAATGA
This sequence comes from uncultured Monoglobus sp., assembly GCA_947625055.1. Classification (GTDB taxonomy): domain Bacteria; phylum Bacillota; class Clostridia; order Monoglobales; family Monoglobaceae; genus Monoglobus. The sequence continues at coordinate 65,248 of CANQMT010000012.1, forward strand.
GAAAGATTATGAGAGGATATGGAATTATATAGATACCAATTTGTTTAAATGGGAACAGGATCGCTACTATATTAAAGAGGAGGGAGTATAAATGGAAAAAATTGCGAGTTTTACCGTTGACCACCGAAAGATCAGGCCTTGGGTATATATATCCCGCATTGACGGCGATATAACGACCTATGACATACGCATGCGGAAACCGAACACGGGCCGCCTGCTCGACAACGCGACCATGCATTCTCTGGAGCACTTGTTTGCCACAATGGCGCGGAACTCGGAGCTTAAAGACGACGTTATATACTTCGGCCCTATGGGCTGTCAGACGGGGTTTTATCTGCTTATACGGAACGCGGACAACAAAAAGGTCGTTGAGCTTATCAAGAAAATATTCAAGGATATTTCGGTCTATGACGGTGAGATGCCCGGCGCGAGCGAGATCGAGTGCGGCAACTTCCGCAATCTAAGCGTGGAGCTTGCCAACTGGGAGGCGAGGGATTATTACGAAAAGATAAAAGACCTCACCGAGAACGATCTGGAATACGAAAAATAGTGCCGAAAATTTTACGGGAGAATAATTTATGAAAACATTATTTGAAAACATAACGATCATAACAATGGACGACGATGCCGGCGTCATCAAAAACGGCTTTGTTCTGACCGACGGAAAGCTGATCAGATATGTCGGCGAAACGCGCCCCGAGGTCGCCTTTGACCGCGTGATAGACGGTGAAAACAAGGCGCTTCTGCCGGGGCTTATAAACGCCCACACGCACACAGCCATGACGCTGCTTCGGGGTTACGCTGACGACATGAATCTGCAGGACTGGCTTTACAATAAAATCTTTCCGTTTGAGGATAAGATGACGCCCGAGGATGTGCGCCGCGGCAGCGAGATCGCGATAGACGAAATGCTTGCGGGCGGAACCACATGCTTCAGCGACATGTATTTTTTTCAAGCCGAGACAGGCAGAGCCGCCGCGGAAAAAGGAATACGCGCGGTTCTCAGCGACTGCGTGAACTTTGACGGCTTTGACCGCAAGGTCAGACTTATGGAGGAAATGGCGCAGGAGTTTAAAGACAATGATCTGATCAGCTTCACTTTTTCTCCACACGCGATATACACATGCTCGTTTGAGGTCTTGGAAAAGTGCGCCGCTTACGCGAAAGAGCATAACATGCCTATCCACACACACCTTGCCGAGACGCGGACCGAGTTTTCTGACTGTGAGATCGAGCACAACATGACGCCGACCGCCTATATGGAGAGTACGGGACTGTTTGAGAACCCGACGATCGCGGCGCACTGCGTTGTTATGACGGACAAGGACCTTGAAATTTTAAAAGAGCACGACGTTTCGGTCGCTCATAACCCCATAAGCAACTTAAAGCTTGCCTCGGGGATAGCGCCGGTGCCGAAAATGCTTGAAATGGGAATAAACGTCGCGATCGGAACGGACGGCGCGTCGAGCAACAACAGCCTCGATATGTTTGAGGAGATCAAGACTGCCGCGCTTATCCACAAGGGAGCGGGCCTTGATCCGACGGCTGTTCCGGCGGAGACGGCGCTTAAAATGGCGACCGTGAACGGAGCGAGGGCGCTCGGCTTTGACAACCTGGGAATGATAAAAGCAGGATTTCTCGCTGACATGATCGTAGTCGATTTTGACGCGCCGCACCTGAGGCCGGTCAACAACCCGATATCGAGCATTGTTTATTCCGCAAAATGCAGCGACGTCAAATACACAATGGTGAACGGAAAAATAGTTTATGAACGCTGAAAAAAGCCGCGGTTACATCCGCGGCTTCAGTCTGTCGAAAAAGGCCGGTCAAGCGAGAGCTTGGCGGGCCTTTTGAAATAGAAATGAGAAAAATTGTAAA
>CANQMT010000013.1 GCA_947625055.1 uncultured Monoglobus sp.
AACCTCACTGAATTTCTGCACTTTTTCCTTGCTTTGATCAATGTTACAACTTTGTTAATAAATTAGATTGACGTGAACTTTTTATATATTAGGGTTGATAAAAGTCCTCTATTGGGTTATAATTTATTTTTTAAAACCACGGAGGTGTTATTATGAGAGGATTAGGTGAACGTCTACGCAAATTACGTCGCAGTACAATGATGTCGCAGGATAAATTTGCTAAAGTAATTGGATCATCACAATCGGCGATAAATCGGTATGAAAATGACCAATCGGAGCCGCCATGCGATATATTTTTGAAATACGCTGACTATTTCAACGTGTCAATGGATTACCTCTACGGTCGAACGGACAAGCCGGAAGGAATGTCCTATCAATTCAAACCGAAGTTTGACACGGATAACGAACAGTTCAGGCGCTTCATAGATATGTGTTTTGACCCGCAATCGCCGTTAAACGGCAAACTAAAACATACGTTATTTGATTTGCTGAAAGAGGGTGAAGTCCGATAAAAGCCATAATATACACTCGTTACAGTTCGGGCAACCAGAAAGAGGAGTCAATTGAGGGTTAGCTTCGCGAGTGCAAGGAATATGCAGACTGTAATGATATAGTAATCGTAAAAAACTACATAGATCGCGCCCTGTCCGCTAAAACCGACAATTGCCTCGAATTTCAGCATATGATTAAAGACAGTCAAAAAGGTTTGTTCGATATGGTGCTCGTACGGAAGCTAGACAGATTCGCTCGGAACAGATATGATTCAGCGTATTACAAATCAATTTTACGCAAAAGCGGCGTTAAGGTGGTTTCAGCTAAAGAGAGTATTTCGGACGAATCGGAAGGAATTATACTCGAATCCATGCTTGAAGGCTATTCCGAATACTACTCTACGGAACTGACTCAAAAGGCACAAAAGGCATGACCGATAAATACTAAAACGTCGTAATTAAACAACGGTTCCGGAGCCTGCTTGTCCAAATCAAACAGAACATAACATCAGCATATTTTACGCTCCATAAATCCCACCGTAAACGGCATATTTTCAAATTTGCGTGTTCCAAGATGCTTAAATCCAATTTTGCAGACATCAGTTTTTAAGTATTGTGTTTTCCTCAATTATGCCGATTTTTATTTTTTTGGCATTCGTGGATTTATCGATACTGACAGCATATTTTATCATTTCCGTGCCGCAGCCTTTATGTCTGTATTCGGGCAAAATCGAAAGGTGGTCTAATTCCATTACACCATTCTCTTTTGGAACGAGCGAAAAATACCCTACGATTTTATCATTGTCAATATACGCGAACATCGAAAACCTTAAGCCAAATTTAAATTATAATTTATCCGCCTAAATAAAGCCCATATGCGTTGAGCAGTTTTCTTTGGTTACATTAAACTCTTTCGCAACCGTGGCAAAACTCGTGCATATAACAGCGGCACATTTGCTTAAATGTGCGGTCTCCGATAACGGGCTTGGAATAGTTCGCAAATACAAATACGAGCCGGTTCCGATTTTATTCGTTTTTGAGCACGGCGCGGACATCTGCCATAGTATTTACATAGCAGTCCGCGTCGTCGCCTTTGTATATGGCGTAATTGGAGTATTCCGAGGCGACCGGCATATCCGGAACGCCCCAGCCCCAGCCGTCGGGCAGCGGCACATCCGCGTAGGTTTCGTAATTGCCCGTGACCTCCATTATCCGTGGTGGTTTATTGAGCGGAGCCGGCGCCTGCTTCACGGAGTAGTCTATATCGCGGCTCCCGCTGTAATCGCCTATGCCCGTAACGGTTGCCGAAAACCGTCCTACGCGCACGGAGTCGGGGTAGTCCACGGTATAATCCTGTCCCTCGGTAAGCGGCTCGCCGTCAAAATATACGGTGAGCTCGGGATGCTGCGCCGTTTGGTTATATGTAACGGCGCGGCGGTCAAAACGAATATCCGCGTAATCAAGGGATTTACCCTTATGCTGCGAAACGGGAAGGTTTTTCGTGAGTACCTTGATCTGCGCGACGTGCGACGCGTCCGAGCGCGTATTCGTCCAGCCCTCGCCGGAATCGGAGAAGGTCATGTCGTTGGGAAGATAAATGCCGGAGGCCTTTTCATATTCGGTCACAACGCGTATTTTTGCTCCGTCGGTCAGTTCCACAACCACGCTGAATACCTGATTTTGCTCCAGCTCCACCGGTTCCTCGAGCTTCACCGTGTACGCTCCGGGATACAACAGTAAGTCCGATTCCGCCTCCGCGGCAAGCTCGCCGGATTCGGGATCGTTTTCCGGACTGTATATGTCGGTAAAGTCAGCGGTCGAGTTCTTGTAAATTTTCACCTTGATTTTGTAATTGCCGCCTTCGCCCACAGCCACGTTGACTCCGGTAATACACTCGCGTCTGTCTGCAAACGCCGTCCTCGACTCAAACATCGCCGCGGCGCGTTCGCCCGGATCAAGCGTCCAGCTCGAGCTTCTTGTCACGGCGGAATCATAGTGGTAGTTGTTATCATACTCATCGGGGGAACACATATCGAGCGCGTAGCACTTGGACAGCAGAACGTCATAGGATACGTAGTAGTAGCCGCTGAAGCCGCAGCCCGCGCCCCAACTGTTTTTCAAGATCCACGCGCCGTCGCGGGAAGCGGGGCAAGGAGTCCTGTCATCGTAGTAAAATCTGTTTTTATCCACGCTGTCGTCCCAGCCGACTATAACGCTCGCGTGTCCGAACCCGTATAAACCGGCGGACAGATTGTTGTTATAGCAGCCCTTTTGTGTCAGCGCGGAATTGCAGTACCAGGCCGCCGCCACGCCGCCGTATTTGACGATCGCGCGTTTTAAAGCGTCTTCGTCGCCGGGAAGATTAACCGCGTTTTCAAGCAGATACGCGGGATCGTTTATCGGCTCGGTGATCGGAACGGACTGAAGAGCGGGCGCGTTCCAGCGAAGCATCGCGTAGACGCCGTCGTGCGTTTCGCCGCCGGTTGACCAGCTATCAAAGTATTCATGATAGTCGGGCAGATTGTTGCCCAAAGGATCGAGGGCGGGATTTAAGCAGGCGCAGGCGAGATTCCGGTCGTTAAGGTCGAGCGATGCGAATGACACATTCGGATCAATTCCCTCGCGCAGAACGCTTGTTTCCGCCGCGCCCGTAACAGCGTATGCCCAGCAGATATTGCCGATCTGACTTCTGACAGGGGTCACAATACCATAATCGCGGCCATCGAATCTCGGAAGCTTCGCAAGCTCGTCAACAGCCGCGTCATTAGCGGATCGAAGCTCATCGAGGCTTTTGGGCGCGCGTGATGTGTCGATATTCGGCGTCGGCACAGCCGTTGGCGTCGGAGTAGGTGCAGACGTGGGTGTCGATGTCGGCGCAGCCGTTGGTGCCAGAGTAGGTGCCGCCGTGGGCGTTGGCGTAGGAGTAGGCGCGGATGTTGGTGTAGGAGTAGGTGCAACCGTTGGTGCCAGAGTAGGCACAGCCGTTGGCGTTGATGTAGGCGTAACCGTTGGTGCCAGAGTAGGCACAGCCGTCGGCGTTAAAGTCGGAGTAGCCGAGGGTGTCGATGTCGGCGCAGCCGTTGGCGTTGAAGTCGGAGCAGCCGTCGGTGTTGAGGTTGGCGCAGCCGTGGGTGCCAGAGTAGGTGCAGCCGTGGGTGTCGATGTCGGCGCAGCCGTGGGCGTTGGTGTAGGAGTAGGCGCAGCCGTTGGGGTCAGAGTTGGCGCGGCCGTTGGCGTCGGTGTTGGAACAGCCATGGGCGTTGGTGTAGGTGTAATCGTTGGTGTAGGAGTAGCCGTTGCCGTCGGTGTCGATGTCGGCACAGCCGTGGGAGTCGGAGTAGGCATGGCCGTCGGTGTCGAGGTCGGCGCAGTCGTCGGGGTTGATGTCGGCACAGCCGTTGGTGTCGGTGTAGGCGCGTCCGTCGGTGTTGATGTTGGAATAGCCGTCGGCGTAGGAGTAGGCGTGTCCTCGCGCGTGAGCGTTGACAGCACATCACACGCGGGCGTAATGGTTTCCATATCCCACAGGAACAGCTTTGCCGTGTCCGCTGCCGCTTTGATCGTCGTTTCCGCGGAGGCCGAACCGTTTTGCGCGGCGGCAATGCTTACGCTGAGGAGCCTGTTGCCGGAATATACGGCTAAAATTAGCGATTGTCCGTCCTCCGCGCCCGATACGGATGCTGACAGCGCGCCGTCGCGAAGCTTTGTATCGCTCCATTGAACGTCGACTGCCGCGTGCACGGCGGACATAGGACATAACAATAAAGCCGCGCTTAAAATAAGCGCCGCGAAACGCCGTAATCCGGTGCGGATATTCACATCGACCGCCTCCCCATGAAATTCTGTTAGAGATATTTTATCATGTTTCAGGCAAAAACGCAATAGCGCTGCGGCGTTTCATGTTGATATTTTTAGGGCGCCGATCTATAATATATAACGAAAATATCAATTCGGCTCTTTATGCCGCGGACGGAATCGGAGTCTCATGCTGTTGACTTTTTCATATTAATGTGATATAATATCCCATATTGGATTTTTGGCGAGTATTCTATGCACGAAAATCAGATTCTTTATAGTTTTTTGCTTATTATTACCCGGAGGTTTTCATATGTTTATATCCAGATCCTGGAATGATTACGAGCTTATCGACGCATCACGCGGAGAAAAGCTCGAGCGCTGGGGCGATGTTATATTAAGGCGCCCCGACCCCCAGATCGTATGGTCGGTTTCCGCGCCCGAAAAATCCGTTCTTTGGGATAAAGCTGACGCGAGATATATACGCAGCGGCAAGGGCGGCGGGAGCTGGCACACCTTCAAAAAAATCCCAGAAAGCTGGACGATCGGCTATGAAAATCTGAAATTCAGGATCACGCCAATGGGATTTAAGCACACCGGGCTGTTTCCCGAGCAGGCGGCGAACTGGGATTGGTTCTCGGACATCATCAGAAGCAGCGGCAGGGCCCGCCCGGATGTCAGGGTGCTTAACCTTTTCGCGTATACCGGCGGTGCGTCGCTGGCGGCGCTTGAGGCGGGAGCCTCTGTCTGCCATGTGGACGCGGCCAAAGGAATGGTGACGCGCGCCAAGGAGAACGCGGCGCTGTCAGGATTGGCGGAACTTCCGATACGTTATATTGTGGACGACGTTAAAAAGTTTGTGGAGCGCGAGATAAGGCGCGGACGCAAATATGAGGGTATCATAATGGATCCGCCGTCGTACGGCAGAGGCCCGGGCGGCGAGGTATGGAAAATCGAGGACGAGCTGTTTGAGCTGATCGAGCTTTGCGTTAAGCTGCTCGATGATGACCCTTTATTCTTTTTGGTCAACACATATACCACAGGCTTGTCGGGCAGCGTGATGAAAAATATATATGATCTGACGCTTATTAAAAAATTCGGCGGCGATGTTGACGTTGACGAGATCGGTCTGCCGATAACGAACGGAGGCTTGCTGCTGCCCTGCGGTTACTCTGCGAGATGGCAGCGCAGGGACCGGTGAACGGCAATAACACGGAGCAAAACAGACAATAGTAATAAATTATGGATAATATAGCAGAAGTTAGAAATTTGGTATTTGAATATAAGGATGAGGAGACGGGCGCGAGCGCCCGCGTGCTTGACGGCGTGAGCCTTGATGTGAGGCGCGGCGAGTTTTTGGCGGTTCTGGGCCGAAACGGTTCGGGAAAATCGACCCTCGCCAAGCACCTGAACGCGATATTGACGCCCACATCCGGCAAAGTCACGGTGGACGGCTTTGACACGTCGGATGACAGCAAGCTTTTTGACATTCGCCGCAGGGTCGGTATGGTGTTCCAAAACCCCGACAACCAGATGGTCGCCACTATCGTCGAGGAGGATGTGGCCTTCGCCCCCGAGAATCTCGGCGTTCCCAGGGAGGAGATCCGCCGAAGGGTGGACGAGGCTCTCGAGATCGTCGGCATGAGCGCATTTAAGCGTCACGCGCCCCATATGCTCAGCGGCGGCCAGAAACAGCGCGTTGCGATCGCGGGGGCGCTTGCGATGCGGCCCGAACTGCTTGTTATGGACGAGCCCACCGCGATGCTTGACCCGAGCGGCCGCGCCGAGGTCATTGAGACAGTCAAAAAACTCAACCGTGAAAACGGTATGAGCGTCGTCCTGATCACTCATTATATGGACGAGGCAGTCCGCGCGGACAGAGTTATTGTTCTCGACCGCGGCAGGATCGCCCTTGAGGGAACGCCGAAAGAGGTGTTCCCGCAGGTCGAAAAGCTGACCGCGCTCGGGCTTGACGTGCCTCAGGCCGCGTATCTGATATATATGCTGAACAAGCATGGTCTCGGTCTTGACGCTTCGGCGCTTAACGATGAGGAGTGCGCGGCGGAGCTGCTGCGGGCGCTTGAGAGTCGGCGAAAGGGGGCGGGAGAGCCGTGATAAAGCTTGAGAATGTGAGCTATACATATATGAGCGGCGGCCCGTTTGAGAAAAAGGCGCTTGACGGCGTGAGCCTTCACATAAACGAGGGCGAGTTCATCGGCGTCATAGGCCACACGGGCTCCGGAAAATCCACGATGATCCAGCTTTTGAACGGGCTTTTGAAGCCCGAAAGCGGCAAGGTCATAATTGACGGACAGGATCTTTCCGAAAAGAAGGTCAATATCCGCGATATAAGATTTAAGGTCGGTCTTTGCATGCAGTACCCCGAGTATCAGTTGTTTGAGGAGACTGTGCTCAAAGATATCTGCTTCGGGCCGCTCAATATGGGCCTCTCACAGAAAGAAGCGGAGGAGAGGGCGAAATTCGCGGCCAACATGACGGGGCTCCCCGAAGAGCTGCTTGACAAATCGCCGTTTGACCTATCGGGCGGTCAGAAGCGCCGCGCCGCGATCGCCGGAATACTTGCCATGGAGCCGAAGGTGCTGATACTTGACGAGCCTACCGCGGGGCTTGACCCGGCGGGAAGGGACGAGATTTTGTTTAAGATACGCGACATGCATAAACGGATGAAGCTGACAGTCCTGCTTGTCTCGCACAGCATGGAGGACGTCGCAAAGCTGGCTGACAGGATACTTGTTTTAAACGGCGGCAGAGTTGAAATGTTCGGCAGGCCCCGCGAGGTATTCGCGCAAAGCGCGAGGCTTCGCGAGATCGGATTGAATGTGCCGCAGATAACAATGGCGGCGGACAGACTTCGCGCCGCGGGCGTCGATATACCCGAGGGCATATACACCGTGGGTGACTGCTACAGAATACTGCTGCCGATGCTCACTTAAATTGTGAAAACCGAAAGGCGGAATTATGCTTAAAGATATAACATTGGGTCAATACTTTCCCGGGGACTCGTTTATTCATCGGCTTGACCCGCGAACCAAGATACTGATAATAATTGCGTATGTTGTCATGGTGTTCCTTATACAAAACTTCATCGGCTACCTTGCGCTCGCGCTGTTTTTGGCGCTGTGCGTTGCTGTTTCGGGAATATCTCCGAAATATCTGATAAGAGGTCTCAAACCGATTTTGGTCTTCATTGTGTTCACCGGAATTTTCAATTTGTTCCTGACCCCGGGTGAGGAGATATGGAGATGGGGTTTTCTAAAGATCACCGTTGAGGGCGTGCGGTTTGCGGCGTTTATGGTGCTGAGGCTCATATTCCTGATATTGGGAACATCGCTGCTTACGCTGACGACCTCGCCCATCGCCTTGACCGACGGAATGGAAAGGCTGCTGTCGCCTTTTAAGAAGGTGCATCTGCCGTCCCATGAGATAGCGATGATGATGACGATCGCGCTGAGGTTTATACCCACTCTGCTTGACGAGACCGACAAGATAATGAAGGCTCAGTCGGCCCGCGGCGCGTCGATCGACAGCGGCGGAATTTTCAGCCGCGCAAAGGCAATGGTGCCGATCCTGATACCGCTGTTTATCAGCGCGTTCCGCAGAGCGGATGAGCTTGCGACCGCCATGGAGTGCCGCTGTTACCGCGGAGGCGAGGGCAGGACCAGGCTTTACGAGCTTAAATTCGGAGCGGTCGACGTTTTGGGATGGATATACATGGCGGTGCTGCTCGCGGCGGTTATCGCGATAAATATGATATTCGGGAAATTTTGATTATGAAAAATATAGCAATGCGGATAAAATATGATGGGAGCGCCTATCACGGCTGGCAGTACCAGCTTAACGGCCTGACCGTTCAGGAGACAGTTGAAAACGCGCTTTCGGAGGCGTGCGGAGAGAGGATCCGCGTCACCGGCTGCAGCAGGACCGACGCGGGAGTTCACGCGCTTGATTATGTGCTGAACTTCAGGTCGGAAACGAAAATACCGGTTGAGAAATTGCCATACGCCTTAAACTATCGCTTGGGCGACGATATAACCGCGACGGAAGCGTGGGAGGTCCCGGAGGATTTCAGCGCGAGATTTTCCGCAAAAGGAAAAAGGTATATTTATCTGATCCGCAACGATGTTTTCCGTGATCCGTTCATGAACCGTTACAGTTGGCACTTTCCGTACGAGCTTGATTTTGAAAGCATGAGAAGGGCGGCGGAGCATTTTGTGGGCACCCACGATTTCAAAGGCTTTATGGCGGGCGGGGGCCAGCAAAAGACCACCGTCAGAACGGTGCGGCTCTGTTCGGCGGAAAAACTGGACAGCATAATAAAAGTTACAGTCGAAGCCGATGCGTTTTTGTATAACATGGTAAGAATTATTGTCGGGACTCTCGTTTATGTGGGCTGCGGCAAGATAAAAGAGGGCGATGTGCCGGCAATAATCGAAAGCGGTGACAGAAAAATGGGCGGGATAACCGCGCCGCCCCAAGGGTTGTTTCTTGAAAAAGTACTATTATAGGTATATAACGGACATAAAACAATAAATGCGCATATAAAATAAGGATGAGTATGTATGAAATTTGACATCAACAAAGAATTCAGTTTTTCGCAGATCTTCGACTTTTTAAAAGAGAAGTTCGGCGCTGTCCGAACATTTGTGAAAAAGCTTGACAGCGGAAGCGTAAAAAATTTGAACGTAAGCGGCAGAGTCGTGCGGATAAACGCGCTGCGTTTGGGATTGTTCGCGGCTGTTCTGGCGGTTTTGCTGGGGATCTTTATCAATCTTGTGGTTTTGCCCAACACTGCTTACCGCCCGTATTCGGGAATAGAATTCGACACGGGAGGCGACTATGAGCAGCATGCTTTCGGGGACGATCTGCTGCTGCTCAATAAAAACGGAATCAAGCTGATCGACAACAAGGGCAGGTATATCTGGGAGGAGCAAATGACCCTTACCAATCCCACGATCGACATTTCGGGGAAATACGCGCTGCTGGCCGATCTTGAGGGCAATTGCAGTCTGAATCTTTATAATATCAAAGGCAAGAACATTGTTACATACCCCATAAACACCGATCTGCTTTCCGCGAAGGTAAACAAAAACGGAACGGCCGCTGCGGCGGTGGCCGCCGAGGGATACAAGGGCGCGGCGGTGGTGTTCGACCGCAAGGGAAACGAAATTTTCAGATGGAACAGCGGCGAGGGATACATCATTGATCTGGATATTTCCGATGACGGAAAGTCAATAGCGGTGGCTCAGATGATGAGCGACGGAGAGGAGACATATTCCAAAATTCATGTAATAAACATCTCAAGCGGAAACGAATCGGGCAGTTATATCTGCGAGGGATCGCTTGTGGCGAGCGTGGAGTTTGACGACAGCGGAAGGATCATCGCCGTAGCTCAGAATAAAGTGTACGGCCTGAATAAAAAGGGCGGCGAGAAATTCATAATTGACCTTGCCGGAAAGTCCGCGGAAAGATACAACGTGACCGACGGCGGCAGCCTGCTGTTTCTTTGCCGGGATAACCGGGGCGGCACGGTGCTTGAGATCTATAACAAAAACGGAAAACTGACCGGCGTGTTCACGGGCTGCGACGATATTAAAAGAATGGCCTGCCACGGCGGAACGATAGTTGTTTCAAGCTCAAGAAACGTTATGCGCGTCAGCGAACGCGGCAAACTGCGGAGCACGACCGATATCGAGCATGATATTATGGGCATCGGCGTGTACGGCAATCAGCGTAACGTTCTTGTGCTTGGCGGAAACAGAGCCGATATTATAAGAATAAGATAACGGCATGATTTTAAAAAACAGGAGGATAAGATTTAATTGATTGATATATTGGCCGCGCTTATATTTGTGTTTTTTATCTGGCGCGGATACAGGAACGGATTTATGAAATCGGCGTACCGAGCCGCCTCGTTCTTTATCTCACTTGCGCTTGCTTATCTGCTTTATCCGTATGTTCGTGACATATTGATGGGCAGCGGCCTCGGCTCCGCCGTACACGCGAAGATCCTCGGCAATTTTGAGGACTCTGGCGGCGAAGGAGTGTTTTCGGCGATGATGCTTCCGGGATATTTGCGGAGCATGGCGGCAAACGGTCAGATCGCACTGTCTGACGCGGTTTCGGGCTTTTTGACGGGAATGACGATAAACGCTGCGGCTTTCCTTGCGGTGTTTATCGCGGCGCGGCTGATCATCGCGGCCGCGGGCAGGCTCGTCCGAATAGTGTCAAGGCTGCCGGTGATAAGCTTTTTTGACCGCGGTTTGGGAGCTGTAATGGGGATTGCGGAAAGTGTTTTGCTTATTTATCTCGTTTTGGCCGTGATATATGCCGCGGCGCCGCTGAGACAAAACCCGGTCGTTTATAATTATATTTCAGAGTCAACGCTTGTGAAAACCATGTATGAGCATAATCCGGTTGTAGAAATCGTTTTACCGACCGATTACGAAAATCTTATAGGAGAGTGAAAATATGAATATGGAAAAAATTCAGAGCATGAAAATTCTTGAGCTTAAGGAATACGCGAAAACCTTGGGAATAAAAAGCGTGTATAAATTTAAAAAGAAAGATTTGCTTGAGATGATCTCGGAGGTTTTGAGTAAAGAGGCGCCCGGGGCCGCGCCGGCCGATCCCGAGGCCGAGGCGGAGCCAAAAACCGACGATGCGAAAGTGGCCGAGGGACAGTTTGACGCCCCGATGAGAAACGGCGGATATAACTCGCGGGATTATGCTCCGAAACATCAGAGCGAATATGCGCCCCGCAAAAATGATTACGCTCAAAAGCAAACCGATCCTGTTCCGAGGCCAGGCGACCCGGGGCGCCGTCAGGGCGAGTACCAGTCCTTCGCGGATCAGGGCAGAAAACAAAATGATCACAGAAAGCAGTACGAGCCGCGGCCGGGCAAAAATCAGAACATTGAGTATTTTGATCCGGTACACCGCTCGAACCCCGTTGAGGGCGTGCTTGAGGTAATGGAGGAAGGCTACGGATTTCTGCGCTCGAATAATTACCAGACAGGCCCGGACGATGTGTATGTTCCCCAGGTCCAGATAAAAAGGTTCCGACTTAAAACCGGAGATTACATCAAGGGGCACGCCCGCATGCAGCATGAGGGCGAAAGGTTCCAGGCCCTGCTTTATGTTGAAAAAGTCAACGGAGACGGCGTTGACGTGTCGCTGCGAAGAAAATCTTTTGAGGATCTTGTTCCCATATATCCAACCGAAAGGATCAGACTTGAAACCGACAGGACCGATTATTCCATGCGCCTTATTGACTTGATCGCTCCGGTCGGCAAGGGCCAGAGAGGAATAATCGTGGCTCCGCCAAAAGCGGGCAAGACCACGCTGCTTAAAAATATCGCAAACAGCATAACCAAAAACAATCCCGAGATCCAGCTTATAGTGCTGCTTATTGATGAGCGGCCAGAGGAAGTTACCGACATGCAGCGCAGCATCAAAGGCGACGTTATATTTTCGACATTTGACGAGGAACCTCAGAACCACGCCAAAGTTGCCGAGATAGTGCTTGAGCGCGCGAAGCGCCTTGTAGAGCACAAAAAAGACGTTGTGATCCTGCTCGACAGCATAACCCGGCTTGCGCGGGCCTACAATCTGATAATCGCGCCCACGGGAAGAACTTTGTCGGGCGGTCTTGATCCGGGTTCGCTCTATAAGCCCAAGCGGTTCTTCGGAGCGGCGAGGAATATTGAAGAAGGCGGCAGCCTGACCATTCTCGCCACCGCGCTCATTGAAACGGGCAGCCGCATGGACGATATGATATACGAGGAATTCAAAGGAACCGGAAACATGGAAGTCCATCTTGACAGAAAATTGCAGGAGCGGAGGATATTCCCCGCGATAGACATTGCAAAATCCGGAACACGAAAAGAGGAAATGCTGCTTCAGCGCAGGGAGATAGAGTCAGTATGGCGCATACGCCGCGCGCTGCTCGGCCAGAACCCCGCCGAAGTGACCGAGACCCTGCTCAGATATGTTATAGGCTCAAAGAACAATGACGAGCTCATTAACGTGCTCGAAAAAACTTTTAAGTAATATGATCCAAAAATATTTCAGAATAATAGAATGATCTTTTAAGCAAATAATATATTAGGGAGAATGAAACAGATATGAAAAAATATATTTTAATACTTGCCGCGGTGCTGATCCTTTCTTCGTTCGCGCCGCGCTCTGAAAACAATAACAACGTCCCGAGCCCCTCGCCGTCAACGGGACAGGCACCCGCGTGGCTCCAGGTCCCGCCAACGCCCGCGCCGTCTCCGACATCGGCTCCGACGCCTACGCCCGGCGCGCCGGCATCGGCCGCGCCCGACGGTTCCGCGCCCGCGCCGACGCAGAGCGCCGATCCGAATCAAAGCTCCGCGCCTGTCACAGCCTCACCCGTTCCGTCGCCTACGATACAGCCGGGCTATGTCAAAGCGGGAACGCCCGAGGCCGAGACCGTCAAGGTCCCGATCCTGCTGTATCATCACATCGCTGATGAATTTGACCTTACCAACGCGATCTCGATAATATCGCCGCGCGATTTTAATTTGCACATGACGGCGATCAAAACCCAGTACAAGCCGATAAGCCTCAGGGAATATGTTGAGTTTGTCAACTGCAAGGACGGCAGCAAAACTTTGCCGACTAATCCGATAATCGTGACGTTTGACGACGGATATCTTTCAAACTATGAGGTGGCCTATCCGATACTAAAAAAGCTCGAGATCCCCGCGACTATATTTATCGTCACCGACACGGTGGGCGAGATAGGCGGAAAGGGCAAAGTGAATTACAGCCACTTCACTTGGGAGCAGGCCAAAGAGATGCAGGACAGCGGCCTGATCGACATTGAATCCCACACCAACGACCACATAAAGCTGGGCGAGACCGATATCGACACCGTGAACTATGAGCTCAGGAAGTCGAAGTACCTTATCGAAAAGAAGCTCGGCAAGACCTGCGATATGATAGCCTATCCCTACGGTTCATATACCGACGAGGCGATACAGGCCTCAAAGAAGGCGGGCTATAACGTGCAGTGTCTCGTGGGCGACGATGCCACGAATATCGACTATGAGGTCAATATTCCCCGCGACGGGGTCATGAACCTGACGAGAATAACCGTCAGCGGAACTATGGGCAACGTCAACGTCATAGAGCTCGTGAGAAAGGCGATCGCGAACAAAAATATTGATTATTAAAGTCCGTTTCCGTCCTCGAGGATCACGGTGAAGGGGCCGTCGTTTGTGAGGCTCACTTTCATGTCGGCGCCGAAAATGCCGTGCTCCACCTTTTTGAAAAAGTTCTTCGCGTACTCGATAAAATATTCGTATAATTCGTTCGCGTGTTCGGGTGAACCCGCGCCGACAAAGCTCGGGCGGTTGCCCTTGCGGCAGTCCGCAAACAGCGTGAACTGCGACACCGCGAGAATTTCGCCGCCGACGTCGGCGATCGAAAGATTGGTCTTGCCGTTTGCGTCCGAAAAAATTCTGAGCTTTGCGATTTTTTGGACTGCTTTTTCAACTTTTTCCTTTGTGTCTCCGCTTGAGACGCCAAGCAGAATAAGGTACCCCTTGCCGATCGCGCCGACTGTCTTGCCCTCGACCTCGACCGAGGCGCTTGTCACTCTCTGTATCACAATTCTCATAAGATCACTCCTAAAGAAAATTAAAGGGCTGCCGCGGCAGCCCTTGGTTTACATATTTTTCGCGGCTTCCAGGGCCTGATCCAGCCAGAACATGCCAATATCAAACGCTCTGTAAAGTCCGTCGCGCTCCGCCTGGCGCATAAGGCGCGAGGCCTTGCCCTCGTTGGTTTTAAGCTCGATGATGACACGCTTTGAAACCGTCAGGTCGCTGAGCTCCTCGTTGTCCTCAAGGCGGAAGCAGACGATATACGGATCCTCGGCGTTGCCGTAGCGTATCTCGTTGCCGACCCTTACAAGTTTTTTGCCTTTATAGTCCAGATATTTGTTGCCCGTCATAGGTATTTTCTTTTTGGGAGCCGCTTTCTTTTTGGGCTTTGAATCTCCCGTGCCGCTTTTAACGATCTCAGCCATATCAAAAACCTACCTTTCTATGTTCTGGTCTCTGCCGGGGCCGACTCCGATGGAAGAAATTTTACATCCGATCAGCTCCTCGACTCTCAGAATATATTTTTGAGCGGCGAGGGGCAGCTTGTCAAATTCCTTGATATCGCTGATGTCCTCGTTCCAGCCGTCCATTTCCTCATAGACCGGCTCGCACTGCGCGAGCTCGGTGAGCGTGGGCGGAAAGTCGGTCGTTATCTCGCCGTTTTTGTTATACGCCACGCAGATCTTTATTTTGTCGAGACCGCCCAGGGGGTCGATCTTGTTAAACACAACCGACGTCAGCGAGCTCGTGCGCACCGCGTATTTCGCGATGACCGCGTCAAACCAGCCCGTGCGGCGGGGTCTGCCGGTGGTCGTGCCGAACTCAAATCCCTTTTGGCGGATCTGTTCGCCGGTCTCGTCGTTAAGCTCTGTGGGGAACGGGCCGTTGCCCACGCGGGTGGTGTAGCCCTTGAGTATTCCTATGCACTCGTCGATATGCTTGGGGCCGACGCCGCTGCCGACGCACACGCCGCCCGAGATCGGGTGCGAGGATGTAACGTAGGGATAAGTTCCGAGGTCAATGTCAAGCAGAATTCCCTGCGCGCCCTCAAACAGAACTTCCTTGTCCTCGTCCATAGCCTTATGGAGCAGCGGAACAGTGTCGCACACATAGGGGCGGAGCCTGTCGGCGTAGGCGGTGTATTCCTCGATGACCTTTTCGGGGTCAAGAGGCGTGCCGCCGTAAACCAGTTCTATCATCTTGTTTTTTATTTTAAGGTTCTCGCGGACTTTTTCGGGAAATATTTCGGCGTCGATCAAATCGCACATGCGTATGCCGCTGCGCTCGGCCTTGTCGGTATAGCAGGGGCCGATGCCTTTTTTTGTGGTTCCGATGTCGCCCTTGCCGCGGGCCGCCTCGGAAAGACCGTCAAGCTCTATATGATAAGGCATGATAACATGGGCGCGGGCGTCGATCTTAAGGTTCTTGGTGGAGATGCCTTTTGACTCGAAGCCGTCGATCTCCTCAAGCAGGACTTTCGGGTCGATAACGACTCCGCAGCCGATTATGTTGACCGTGTCGGGATAGAGGATCCCCGAAGGCATAACGTGCAGCTTATAGGTCACGCCGTCTACCATAAGTGTGTGGCCCGCGTTGTTTCCGCCCGAGGTCCTGACGACCACGTCGGCCCGGCCTGCCAGGATATCAATGGTTTTTCCCTTGCCTTCATCGCCCCATTGGGCGCCGATAACAACTTTAGTTGACATTAATGTTCACTCCTTTTTAAACACACCTACACATAATAACACAAAATAACGGCAAATGCAAGAAAAATTTCTTGATTTGCCGCAGTTTGTTAAAATTATTTCGCAAAAAGCTTATTCGCCAAAGTATATCCGTGTTCAACGAACATGCCTGTTTTTTCGGCCTCGGTCTCGGTGAACGATGAAACGCCGCTGTTTTTCTCGCTGTCGCTCGAGAAAAGCATATAGGGTATAGGGGCCGAAGAATGTGTCATCGTGGCGAGCGGTGTGGGATGATCGGGCATGATAAGCACGCGGTAATCCTCTCCGCAGCCGTTTAAGTATTCAAGCACCGGGGCGGCGATCTTTTCGTCGATCAGTTCGATCGCTCTCACCTTGTTTTCGATCTCGTGCCTGTGGCCCGCCTCATCGGGAGCCTCAAGGTGGATATATACAAAGTCGCCGTCGTTTTTAAGGGCGTTTATCGCGGCCTTTGCCTTGCCGTCAAAATTGGTGTTGATGTTTCCGGTCGCGCCCTCGATATCGGGAACGTTGAGTCCCGCGCAGAGGCCGATGCCCTTGATGAGATCGACCGCCGATACGACGGTGCCTTTTATTCCGAAGCGCTCGGCGTATGTCGTCAGATTAGGCTTGGTTCCGTTGCCCCAGATCCAGATAGAGTTGGCGGGATTCAGACCGCGCTCGATCCTCGCCTTGTTTATCGGGTGGTCCTTGAGAAGCTCATAGCTCTTTTTCATCAGGCCGAGTATAGTCTCATCCTTTGGCAGATAAGGCCCGATTACCCGTCCTGAAATATCGTGGGGCGGGGTCAGTTCAAACTCGTTCTTTTTGTTGTGCCACACCATAAGGTGGCGGTAGCTGAACCCGCCGAAAAACTCGTAATCCTCGCAGCCGAGCTTGTCGTTGACATATTTGATAAGCTCCCTCGCCTCCTCGGTGGAGATCTCGTCGGAGCTGTAGTCCACCATAGTCTTGTCGGCGTATTCCGGTTCATCCGACAGTGTGACCACATTGGTCCTGAATGTCGTGTCGGTAAGCTCGAGCGGCACGTTCATCGAGACCGCCTCAAGCGGCGAGCGGCCCGTGTAATACTCCTGCGGGTCATAGCCGAAAACAGCAAGATTGGCCACATCGCTGCCGGGAGGCAGATCGCCGGGCACCGTCCTGACCATTCCCACTTCGGAGCGCTTCGCCAAAGCGTCAATATTGGGCTTTTTCGCGGCTTCGAGCGGAGTTTTGCCGCCGAGCTCCGCGACCGGAGTGTCCGCCGCGCCGTCGGTCAAAATAACAACATATTTCATAATATAATCACCTCGTATTGTGTCTCTTGTTTGATCATACTCGCTTAATTATACAACTATTCGCGTTTGTTGTCAACGCCGCGGCGGAGATTTGTGGAATTTTTAACAAATTTTAATGCGGTAAATTATTGAAAAATAAAGTATTTATAAAATACCTTTTTGTTACAGTATACAAAATTGCCGAGTAAACGGTATTTTGGCTTGCTTTTTAAATAAATTTGGGGTAGACTTTAATGTGTATAATATTTTTAGTTTCGGATTTACGGCTTTTATGGAGGTTAAAGTATGAGCGGAATTAAAAAAATCGGTGTTATGACCGCGGGCGGCGACTGTCCCGGACTTAACGCGGTGATACGCGCGGTCGTCAAGACCGCGATCCAGAAATATGATCTTGAGGTCGTCGGCATCAGGCACGGTTATCGCGGACTGTATTTGGGCGAGCAGGAGTTTGTTCCTCTCGGGCTGCATGATGTTTCGGGAATAATCTCAAAAGGCGGCACAATACTTTACAGCTCAAACAAAGATAATCTCTTTGACTACACATATGTTGACGAGCACGGACAGCAGCACAGGGGCGACGTTTCGGACGTTGGCGTTGAAAACCTTAAAAAGGCGGGCATTGACGCACTGGTCGTTATCGGCGGCGACGGGACCCTGACCTCGGCGAGGGATTTTTCCCGCAAGGGAGTTAAGATAATCGGCGTTCCCAAGACGATCGACAACGATCTCGCCTCGACCGACACCACGTTCGGATTTGACACGGCGGTCGCGACGGCTACCGAGGCTATCGACAAGCTGAGGACCACCGCCGAGTCGCACAGCAGGACGATCGTGGTTGAGGTCATGGGCAGATACGCGGGCTTTATAGCCATCGCCTCGGCCCTCGCGGGAGGCGCTGACGCGGCGCTTATTCCCGAGATACCATATGATATTAATATCGTCGCGAACGCCATACGCGAAAACAGAGCGAGAGGCAAAAATTTCGCACTCGTTGTTGTTGCCGAGGGCGCCAAGCCCAAGGACGGCGGCATGGTTATATCAAAAATCGTTGAGAACAGCCCCGACCCGATCCGTCTCGGCGGCATAGGCGAGGTCATAGCGGGCCAGCTCGAGCATTTGGCGGGCCTTGAGTGCCGCGCCACGATCTTGGGCCACACCCAGCGCGGAGGCACGCCCACGGCCAACGACAGAATACTGTCCACGCGCTACGGCGCTTACGCGGTCGAGATGCTTATGGAGGGCAAATTCGGCAATATGGTGACGCTCGACGGCGCCAAGCTGAGCTATGACTCGCTTGAGAACGTTATCGGCAGGAACAAGTCGGTCGAGCCCGACGGATATTGGGTAAAGGCTGCCCGCGCGGTCCATATGTGCCTCGGGGATTAATTTAAAAATTTTAAATTTTTTAAAAAAAGTGTTGCAATCGCAAAAATTATGTGTTATAATGTTTTGGTTGCAATTTAAGAATGTAAATAATGGAGCGAAAGCTCTTGTCCATATCAAATTTGAAAGAGGTGAAAATAATGAAGGAAGGAATTCATCCCAACTATCAGCAGACGCAGATCAGATGCGCTTGCGGCAACGTTATTGAGACGGGATCCACAAAGAAGGATATCCGCATAGAAATTTGCTCGAACTGCCATCCTTTCTATACCGGAAAGCAGAAGCTGGTTGACACCGGCGGCAGAGTTGACAAGTTCAGAAGACGTTACGGTCTTGACAAATAATCGGGATCGCATACATGATTTTGGAATTTAAAACCGCGGCACGGTTTTTACCGAGCCACGGTTTTTCCTATTTTATATTTATCTGTATTTTGGTCAAGCATAAATTTTTTTCAAAATTCGGGAACTTTTGGATTATATTTGTCGTCTAATAAAATAAAAACCAAAAAGGAGAATGATCATGCGCAAGAAACTTTTGACTATCGCGGCTGTTTTTGCAATTATTACCGGTTGTTTCGTCGTGTTGTGTTTTGCCGATGAAAAATAAGTTTAATAACAAATGATCAATCCCAATTTATAGAGGCATGGGAAACAGTTCCCGCTTCGGCAATACTTTTATTGGCCGCCGCAATTGCTTCTTTTTCGTCCGGCAGCGCCTCATCCTCGGGAACAAATCTTATTAAAACCTGAAATATCGTATCCAGATCGCTTTCGTCTATAACATCAATTAATTCTTTAAGAGCTTCTTTACTCATAACAGCGCCTCCTATAATCTTTTATATGCATCACCGCGCGGTAATACATCTTTTATGATTATTATGTCATTATCATTATAAAATAATATTCTTAAATTACCTACACGAAGTCTGTAATCTTTTTTATAACCGACAAGTTTTTTGACATCACCGCCCGGCAGTTTTTCTATTGCCTGCCTGACACGAAGCTTTGTCGGTTTATCAAGGGCTTCAATATGCTTTACTGCTTCTCTGCTGTATTCTAAACGCATCTTAATAACCTTTCAAATTATTCTTAAATCGTATATTAATAATATCACATATTTTAAAAGCTGTCAATTAAATAAAAAATTATATCAATATATATAACAAATAAAAAAAACTCTTGAAAAAAGCTCGGGTTTATATTATAATCTATAATGATTGGTATTTTGGAGATTTATCGGGTCTCGGTATTGTTTGAGTCCGAAAAATATAAAAGAAAGGTTGATAAAATTGCAGAACCAAGAAAAAACTATGGAAAAGATCGTTGCATTGTGCAAGGGCAGGGGCTTTGTGTACCCCGGCTCGGATATATACGGGGGATTGGCTAACTCCTGGGACTACGGCCCTTTGGGCGTTGAGTTCAAGAACAACGTCAAGGACGCGTGGAGGAAGAAGTTCGTTCAGGAAAGCCCGTATAACGTGGGTCTTGACGCCGCGATCCTCATGAACCCCAAGGTTTGGGTCGCGTCCGGACACGTGGGCGGATTTTCCGACCCGCTTATGGACTGCAAGGAATGTAAGGCGCGTTTCCGTGCGGACAAGCTGATCGAGGACTTTTCGGGAGAGAACGCCGACGGCTGGACCGACGAGCAGATGGTGAGCTATATCAAAGAGCACAACATTCCCTGCCCGGAGTGCGGCAAGCACAATTTTACCGATATAAGAAAGTTTAATCTGATGTTCAAGACGTTCCAGGGCGTCACCGAGGACAGCTCAAGCGAGATATATCTGCGCCCCGAGACCGCTCAGGGAATATTCGTGAACTTCAAGGCTGTCCAGAGAACCTCGAGAAAGAAGATCCCGTTCGGCATAGCCCAGGTGGGCAAGTCGTTCAGAAACGAGATCACGCCCGGAAACTTTATATTCAGGATAAGAGAGTTCGAGCAGATGGAGCTTGAGTTCTTCTGCAAGCCCGGCACCGACCTCGAGTGGTTCAAATACTGGAAGGACTACTGCGAGAACTTCCTGCTGTCGCTCGGAATAAAGAAAGAGAACATCCGTCTGCGCGACCACAGCCCCGAGGAGCTGTCGCACTACTCAAACGCCACGACCGACATCGAGTATCTGTTCCCGTTCGGATGGGGCGAGCTGTGGGGCATTGCCGACAGGACCGATTTTGACTTAAAGCAGCACAGCGAGCACAGCGGTGAGAAAATGGAATACACCGACCCCGAGACGGGCGAGAAGTACATACCGTACTGCATCGAGCCCTCGCTGGGAGCCGACCGCGTCGCGCTGGCGTTCCTTGTTGAGGCGTATGACGAGGAGGTCGTTGACCCCGAGAAGAATGACACCCGCGTGGTTATGCATTTCCACCCGGCTATCGCGCCGATAAAAGCGGCGGTCCTGCCCCTTTCAAAAAAGCTTTCGGAAGAGGCGAGAGCGGTTTACGCCGATCTGTGCAAGGACTTCATGTGCGAGTATGACGAGGCGGGCTCGATCGGAAAGAGGTACCGCAGACAGGACGAGATCGGAACCCCGTTCTGCGTGACATACGACTTTGACTCCAAAGAGGACGGCTGCGTGACAGTGCGCCACCGCGACTCAATGGAGCAGGAGAGAATTAAGATAGAGGACCTTAAAGAATACATCGCGGAGAGAATTAAGTTTTAGGGGGAACCCCTCTCAGTCTGCGGGCGTTTCGCGCTCAATCGTCGTAGGGCAGGCTGCGACCGGAGCCGCGAAGCGGGTTCGTGGCACTATTGTATTCCGATTTTACGGATAAACGAGGCCACAAATAATTAACGATAGGCAGTATGAGCCCACAAGCCGCCGGCCGGATGTGGGCATCCGGCCCTACAAATTTTGGGGCGAGCCGGGCGGTCGGGGTCGTCCGCCCCTACGATGTATTGCTCACGTTGGTTGTAGGGGACGGCGCCCTCGACGTCCCGCGAAATTTTGCATATCCCCACGATATGCCGCAGGATCCTGTAGGGGCGGATATTATCCGCCCGTGAAATCCCGCGGGAATTGCGAACGGTTTTTGACCAAAATATTCCCGCCTATTCGCTATTCACTAATCTCTAATCACTACGTTGTTAGGAGTCTTTGTTATGTTTGAAAAAACACTGCTCGACGAGCTGATCAAATTTTCAAAAAAGGACGCGGTGCGCGCGCATATGCCGGGCCACAACGGCGGCAGCGGCCTTGATCCCAAGTTCAGACATAACGCTTTCCGCGTTGATGTGACAGAGCTTGACGCCACCGACAATTTGCAGGACCCGAAAGGGATGCTTAAAAGAAGCCGCGAGCGGGCCGCCAAAGCCTTCGGAGCCAAGGAGACGTTTTTTCTGGTAAACGGATCCACCGTCGGTATTCAGGCGGCGATACTTGCCGCGGCGCCGCGCGGAAGCAAGCTGATCGTTGACCGCTGCTGCCACAAATCGGTCATATCGGCCATGATACTGGCCGGGGTTGAGCCGGTGTTTGTTGAACCCGAGTTTTACCAAAACCACGGGATATACGGGGCGGTCACTCCGATCGCCGTAATGGACGCCATGCACGACAATCCGGACGCGGTCGGAGTGGTCATAACCTCTCCCACATATCACGGCGTTTGCGCGGACGTGGAAAAATTGGCGCGTCACGCTCACAGCGCGGACATGTTCCTGCTGGTGGACGAGGCTCACGGCGCTCATTTCGCGTTCAGTGACAGTCTGCCCAAAACCGCGCTGAGCCGGGGCGCCGACATGGTTGTTCAAAGCGCGCACAAAATGCTGCCCGCGCTCGGCCAGACCGCGCTTCTGCATCTGGGCGACAGCAAGCTTGTGTCGGCTGACAGACTGCAAAAATGCGTGAACATGCTGCAAACCTCAAGCCCGTCGTATATGCTGCTGGCGTCGCTTGACATGGCGGTCCACCGCATGAGAAGCGACGGCGCCAAGCATCTTGAAAAGCTGATCGAGAGGATCACCGAGCTAAAATCTAAGATCGGTGTGCTAAGCAATGTTTCCTGCGTTGTCAGCAGCGGGCTTGAGAATGATTATGACATAATGAAAACCGTTGTTGATTTCTCCGAATTGGGAATAACCGGATACGGAGCGGCGGAGCTGCTCAAACGCGACTACGGCATATATCCGGAGATGGCGGATGAGCGCAGCGTGCTGCTTTACTTCACGGTGGGGACCACCTTGAAAGATCTTGAGATGGCAGACCGCGCGATAACCGACATTTCAAAAACCGAGTTTAAGCCTCAGGCGCTGAAAAATGTGCCCAAGCTGCCCCCGATACAGATGTCGCGCCGTTTGGGAGAAGCGTTTTACGCCGAAAGCCGCAGAGCGGATATCGGAGAGGCTGTCGGCAGAGTGTGCGCCGAGATCGTTAATTGCTGTCCGCCGTGCGTGCCCGTCGCGGTTCCCGGCCAGACAGTCACGAACAATGTTGTGGAATATCTGAGCGCGCAGACCGACATTGAAACGATCGAGGTCGTCTCGGACGGGGTGAGTGAAAGTTGACGGGATATTTTGACGGTTTGTGGGGCCACGACAGCGTCAAGACGATACTTGAAAACGCCATTGAAACCGAAAAGATAGGCCACGCCTATATTTTCTGCGGCCCGGCCGGCGTGGGCAAACGCACGGCGGCCGGAATGTTCGCCCGCGCCGCTTTGGGAACATCAAAAATGACGCATCCCGACATAATAACCGTCTCAAACGAATGGTGCGGAGTCGAGAGCAAGTCCGACTCGATACTGACCGATACGATAAACGAAATGCGCTCGGATATTTACATCAAGCCGTACGGCGGCGGACGTAAATTTTATATCGTCCCCAAAGGCGACACGATGAACACAGCCTCTCAGAACAAGCTGCTTAAAGTGTTTGAGGAACCGCCCGCTTACTGCACGATAATACTTATCGCGGAGAATTTGAACCGTTTTCTGCCCACGATTTTGTCAAGGGCTTCGGTTATAGGGTTTTCGGCGCTTCCCGAAAACATCGTGGCGCGGTATCTTGAGGAAAACTGCGGCATGAGCGCCGACGAGGCGGCGGTCCGCGCGGTCATAAGCGGCGGCAGCATAGGCTCCGCCAAAGCTCTCAAAGATGATCCCGAGCCCGAGAGACTCAGGAACGCGGCGATCGACGGGCTTGTTTCTCTGCTTGAAGACAATAACAAAAACATGATATTGTTTTCAAATTTTTTAAAATCGGAAAATAATGGCGCGGACTTCATATTTTCGGTGCTTCAGAGCTTTTTAAGCGACCTGGTGCATATGAAGCTGGGCCTTGAAGAAAGTATAGTAAACAAAGACAAAACGGGACCGCTCAGACGCTTAGCGACCGCCGTGCCCGAGCGGAGCGCGGCGTGTATGCTTGAGATAGTTCTTAAATACGAGCGGGTATATAAGACAAACGCAAATTTTCGCATGACCATGTTCTGCATGGCTTGCGAACTCCGGGAGGAAATACATGGTAGAAATTATAGGAGTACGATTTAACAGCTCCGGAAAGGCGTATTACTTCGACCCATGCGGTATGAAGCTTTCCATCGGAACAATGGTAGTGGTGGAGACCGCCCGAGGAGTGGAAATGGGCAAGGTGTCTATCCCCAACCGCGAGGTCGCGGACGAGGATATCAAGGCGCCGCTTAAAAAAATAATAAGAATAGCCAACGACGAGGATAAAAAGCAGGCCGAAGAAAATAAGATCAAGGAAAAAGAGGCCCGTGTTATCGCGGTTGACCTTATACGTCAGCACGGCCTTGAGATGAAGCTTATCGACGTTGAGTACACGTTTGACCGCAGCAAGATATTGTTTTATTTCACCGCCGACGGCCGCGTGGATTTCCGCGAGCTCGTAAAGTCGCTCGCGGGCGTGTTCAGAACGCGCATAGAGCTGCGCCAGATCGGCGTGCGCGATGAGGCTCGTCAGATCGGCAGCATAGGCATCTGCGGCAGATTTTTGTGCTGCAGCACGTTTCTTGACGATTTCCGTCCGGTTTCGATCAAAATGGCGAAGGAGCAGGGCCTGTCCCTTAACCCCACCAAGATCTCCGGCGTGTGCGGAAGGCTCATGTGCTGCCTCCAGTACGAGCAGGCGGCCTATGACGACGCGCTCAAGACCATGCCTCACAAAGGAGAGGCGGTCGAGACTCCGGACGGCACGGGTATCGTTGCCGACACAAACACATTAAAACAGCTTGTTTATGTTAAAATGGACGATTCCCAAAGCCATAAATACGAGGTATATAAGCCGGGCGAGTTTAACATCGTCGGAAAAACGCCCACCGTTTCGCTTGACGAGGTGAGGGAAAAGCGCGCGAAAGAGGCGAAGGAAAAAGAGCTCGAAAACGCCGTTCCTTACGCCACTTTGCCGACCGTGGACGAGGAGCCCGAACCGCAGGAGGAGAGGAAACGCTCCGGGAACCGCCGCAGGCGTAACAGACGGAACGGCGGCGCGGAGCGCGCTGCGGAAAAAGACGCGCCCGAAAATCAATCAAACGGCGCGGAGGCGGCCCCGCGCAAAAACAGAAGACCGCGGAATAACAAGAAAAGACCCGCCAAGGGCGGATACGGCAATCAATAAAAATGAGAAGATTTTTCACCGAGCCCGACAACATAAAAGACGGGCTGATCGAGATAAAAGAGGACGCGGCGCATATCTCGCGCGTGCTGCGCATGGAGCCGGGCGACGGGATTCTTGTCTTTGACGGCAGCGGCGCCGAATATGAAGCCGAGATCGTCGGGATCGACGGCGGACATATCCGCGCCGAGATCAAAGTCGAGCAAAGAACCGCGTGTGAGCCAAAGATCCGCGTCACGCTTTTTCAGGGCATTCCGAAGTCGGGAAAGCTCGAAGTTATTGTGCAAAAAGCGGTAGAGCTCGGCGCGGCCAGGATCGTGCCTTTCCGTGCCGACCGCTCGATCGCGAAGATACCGGACGGCCCCAAAGGAGAGCAAAAGATCGTGCGGCTGAACAAAATCGCCCGCGAAGCCGCGAAACAGTGCGGACGCGGCGTGCTTCCCGAAGTCGCGGCGCCCGTCTCGGCGGACGGAATGATCGAAATGATAAAAAATCTTGACATGGCGGTAATGCTGTATGAGGAGCTCGGCCATGCGGGCGAGAAAAATCTCAGGTCGGTACTTAGCCGCCCCGCGGAGAGCATAGGCGTTGTCATCGGCCCCGAGGGCGGATTTTCCGCCGCCGAGGCGGACAGGCTCACCGCTCTCCCGAACGTTTACGCGGCGGGCCTCGGGCCGAGGATACTCAGGACCGAGACCGCGGGCATGGCGGCGCTGGCGGTGATCATGTATGAAAAAAATGAGATTTAGCGCGGACGCGCTCAAAAGCTGCGCCCTCTGCCCCAGAGAATGCGGAGCTGACAGAACCGCGGGCGGACGCGGCTTTTGCGGCATGGACGACAGAATAAAGATCGCCAGATGCGCCCCGCATTATTGGGAAGAGCCGTGCGTTTCGGGCAAAAACGGCTCGGGAGCGATATTCTTTTCGGGTTGCACATTGGGCTGCGTGTATTGCCAGAACGGCGAGATAAGCCGCGGACGCAAAGGATTTTATCTGACGCCCCGGGAACTTTCGGAAAAAATGCTTGAGCTTCAGGGCTTGGGCGTTCACAACATAAATCTGGTAACACCCACTCATCAAATTCCGATGATAGCCGAGGCTGTTGACGCGGCGAGGCAAAACGGGCTCGCTCTGCCGATCGTGTATAACTGCGGCGGCTATGAAAAACCCGGAACCGTGCGGGCGCTCAGCGGCCTTGCGGACGTTTATCTGCCCGATATGAAGTATTATTCGGTCGAATATTCAAAAAAGTATTCCTATGCGGATGACTATTTTGAATACGCCAAGGCCGCGATCGACGAGATGGTGAAACAGACCGGCCCGTGTCGGTTCGATGAGAGCGGGATCATCACCCGCGGAGTGATAGTCCGCCACTTGATGCTGCCCGGACTGCTGTTTGACAGCAAAAAGATAATAGAGTATTTATACAAAACATATAAAGATGATATTTATATAAGCCTTATGTGCCAGTACACGCCCGTTCGGCGCGCCGCAGAGCGGTTCCCGGAGCTTGACCGAAAGCTCCCGCGATCGCATTACGAGGCGCTTGTTGAACACTGCGCTTATCTGGGCATAAAAAATATGTATATTCAGGAGCCGGAGTCGGCGGACAGCCGATACATACCGGAATTCTACGGAGAATAAAAGGGGGATGTGCCATGAAAATCTGCACCAAAGAGCAATACGAGGCGCTCAAGAAGGAGATCGAGGGGATCGACTTCGCCGAGGTGAAGCTTGAGAACGAATGTGAGGAACGCGTGTGCGGCGATCTTAATTTGTGGGACGGCCGCAACACCGTTCTGGGATACGCCGACGTATCATGGTCAAGCAGCGATCCGACGTCTGTTTCGACCTCGGGAGAAGTCGTCTGCATGCCCGAGGAAAAGAGCGTCACGATAACGGCCCACTTTTCATATCAGGACTATCCGGATATCGAGATCGACAAGTCGTTTGACCTGACCGTGCTCAAGGGCAGCGGCGAGAGGAAAAAAGCCGCGAAAAGGACGGTCGACAGAAAAAACAGGCCCGTCCTGTTTGTGATAGGCGACTCGACGGCGAGCCCCTATCCCCACTCAGGGGAGAACAACCGTTTTCCGCAGACAGGCTGGGCGCAGTATTTTGACAAGTATTTTGACGAGAGCAAGATACTTGTGCTTGACATAGCCATGAGCGGACGAAGCGCCAAGAGCTATATGACCGAGGACAACTTCAAATTTTTTAAGTCGGAGATACGCGAAGGCGATTATTTGATCCTGCAATTCGGCCACAACGACTCAAAGGCGCAGGACCGGAACCGCTACGCTCCCGCAAGCGGCGGTATCGACGAGGATGGCTCGTATAAGAACCTTATGAGCGAATACATAAAGATCGCGCGGGGCGCAGGCGCGAACCCGATACTGGCGACCTCGGTCAGCCGCAGAAAGCTGTCGGACGCGAGCCTTGAGGAATATGTGAACGCCGCCAAGGAGCTGGGAAAGGAGCTCGGCGTTCCGGTGCTTGATCTTTACGCGCGCGTCAACGGCTGGATAAACGAGGTAGGGCTTGAGGAAGCGAAGTCGCTCTATAAGATCATAAGGCCGCACGACGAGCGGTTCATGTATGATCCCGAGTTTTTAAACTCCCAGTTCTACGAGCCGGGCGACAATGACGACACCCACCTTAACATTTTCGGCGCCGACAAGATAGCGGGCTGGGCGGCTGATGAGATCAGACTCGGAGTTCCCGAACTGGCAAAATATCTGAAATAAAACTTTAATCAAAAAAATCTTGACAATTAAGTATTTTTTTGAGATAATATGGAAGGCTGATAATCAGAAAACAAAGAGGAAATCAATGATGATTGCTTGTCTGAGATTTTCTCTTTTGCTTTTGAACAAAACAGGAGGCGAAAACTGTGGAAGGCATAGCTTCGGAGATGTACAATTTGCTCAACGAGACAAAGATCGCGTTCACTGTGCCGATATTCGGCGGCATACCAATTCCCGAGTCG
Source organism: uncultured Monoglobus sp. (assembly GCA_947625055.1). Taxonomy (GTDB): domain Bacteria; phylum Bacillota; class Clostridia; order Monoglobales; family Monoglobaceae; genus Monoglobus. The sequence goes on from CANQMT010000013.1 coordinate 27,898, forward strand.
GTCGTTGTGACATGGGGGATTATGGCGGTCGTGGTGCTGTTCTGCGCGATTTTTGTGCGAGGCTTTGACATTATGCCCGGGCGGCTACAGACAGCGATCGAGATGTTTGTGGGCTGGATATATGACTTCTTTACCGGAATTCTCGGCGAGAAGGGCAAAAGGTATATCCCGTACCTCGGCACGGTACTGATATATATCGGCTGCGCCAATATTGTCGGTCTGTTCGGCCTCACGCCGCCGACCAAGGATCTGAACGTGACGGCGGGCCTCGCGATAATGAGCATCGTGCTGGTCGAGGCGGCGGGCATCCGCGCCAAGGGCGCGCGGGGCTGGCTCAAAAGCTTTAAGAGCCCAATGCCGGTTATGCTGCCGTTTAACATATTGGAGCTTGTGATAAAGCCGCTGTCGCTGTGCATGCGTCTTTTCGGAAATGTGCTGGGCGCGTTTGTTATCATGGAGCTTATCAAGGCGGTCGTGCCGTTGATCGTGCCGCTGCCGTTCAGCTTCTATTTTGACATATTCGACGGCCTGCTTCAGGCGTATGTGTTCGTTTTCCTGACCGCGCTCTATATCAGCGAGGCAATGGACACGGAATGACATGCCGCGCAGCGTGACAAAGCAAATAATTTTTCAAACATATATAAAAACATATATTAAGATAAAAGGAGATGCATATTTATGGGAGCATTGATAGCAGTCGGCGCCGGCATTGCGGCGCTCACGGGACTCGGAGCGGGCATAGGAATCGGAATTGCCACATCCAAAGCGGCCGAGGCCATAGCGAGACAGCCCGAGGCGAAGGGCGATATTAACAAGACGCTGCTGCTGGGCTGCGCTCTGGCGGAGGCCACCGCGATCTACGGCTTCGTTATCGCTATCATGATCATACTGTTCCTCGGATAGGACAGCGTGTGATCGGAAATCAGCAATAACGGAGGTCGATAAAGATGCTTAACTTAAACTGGAATATAATCTGGATCTTTGTGAACATAATCATCCTGTTCCTTTTGCTGCGTATTTTTCTCTATAAGCCGGTTATGAAGATACTGGACAAGCGCGCCGCCTCGATAAAAAAATCTCTCGACGACGCCGAGGAGGCCAAAAAAGACGCGGCGGAGCTTAAGGCGAAATACGCTTCGGAGCTTAAAAGCGCCGGCGCCCGAGCCGACGCGATAATAAAAGAGGCTACCGACAACGCGAAGGTCCAGCGCGAAAAGATAATTGACAAGGCCAAAAACGACGCCGACAACATAATCAAAAGCGCCGAAAAGCAGATCGAGCTTGACAGAGAGCAGGCCATGAAGGAGATGCGCTCCGAGATCGCCGACATCGCTCTCAGGGCGGCGCACAAGGCCATGGAGCAGGGAGATGTTTCCGAGACCTCTATCAGCAGCTTTTTAAGACAGGTAGGTGAGAGCGATGATTAAGGTCACAAAAGCCGCTATGCACTACGGCGAGGCCTTGTTTGACATCTGCCCCTATCTTGACAAGAGCGACTTCGCGCCGCTTGAGTCAAAGGAGCTCAGAGAGGCGCTCAGAAATCCTGCCGTCAGCAAGGCGCATAAGGACGCGGTGATCGACCAGCTTTTTAAAAACGGGTTTGAGAATATAATCCGCGAGATCTGCGAGCACGACGATATGGACGTGTTCGACTCGCTTGAGGAAGCTTATTCGGCTGTCCGCAACCGCCGAAACTCGGTGGTCGAGGGAACGCTTGAATACGCCGATCCGCTGTCTGAGCGCGACATTGAGGAAACAAAGCGGACACTGCTCCGCAAATACAAGGCGAAAAGCGTCAAGCTCAATCTTGTGGAGAACAAGAGCCTGCTCAAGGGCTACCGCCTGACGGTAAACGGCAAGGTGTTTGACAACAGCGCGCTGAACGCCCTTGAAAAGATGCGCAAAAAGCTCAAGCGCAGCGAGGCCAAAAGCCCCGATGTGGTGTCGGTCCTCAGAAAAGAGATAAACGATTTTGACGCCGAAATGGCGGTTGAGGACGTGGGAACGGTCTCGTCGATGGGCGACGGCATTGTTATCGTATACGGACTCAGCAACGCCATGTACGGCGAAATGGTGATATTTGAAACAGGAGTCAAGGGCATGGTCCAGGGTCTTGATGAGTTCACGGTGAGCTGCGTACTGCTCGGAAGCGACCACGGCCTGCACGAGGGCTCAAAGGTCAAGAGGTCGGGCCGCCGCGCAGGTGTGCCCGTGGGCAACGGGCTGATAGGCCGCGTGGTCAACGCGATCGGCGATCCGATCGACGGTGGAGGCGAGATAGTGAGGGATGATTTCTATCCGATCGAAAGTCCCGCGCCGAGAGTTATCGACAGACAGCCCGTGACTGTTCCAATGGAGACCGGTATACTCACGATCGACAGCATGTTCCCGATAGGCCGCGGCCAGAGGGAGCTTATAATAGGCGACAGACAGACAGGAAAGACCGCGATCGCCGTTGACACGATAGTCAACCAGAAGGGCAAGAACGTTATCTGCGTCTATGTCGCGATCGGACAGAAAGCTTCGACCGTGGCCAAGCTCGTTAATGACTTTGAAAAAACCGGAGCCATGGACTACACGATCGTTGTTTCGGCTCCGGCCAGCGATCTGCCGTCGCTGCAGTATATCGCGCCCTACGCGGGCACCGCGATGGCGGAATATTTTATGCGCCGCGGCAGAGACGTGCTTATCGTTTATGACGATCTTTCAAAGCATGCCGTGGCGTACCGCGCCATGTCGCTGCTGCTTGAGAGGCCGCCCGGACGAGAGGCCTATCCCGGCGACGTGTTCTATCTGCACTCGAGACTGCTCGAGCGTTCAAGCCGCCTTGACGAGGCTCACGGCGGCGGCTCGATCACCGCGCTGCCTATAATCGAGACGCAGGCGGGCGATGTTTCGGCCTATATCCCGACCAATGTTATCTCGATAACCGACGGCCAGATATTTCTGGAAAGCTCGCTGTTTTTCGCGGGCATGCGCCCCGCGGTCAACGTGGGTCTGTCTGTGTCCCGCGTGGGCGGTGCCGCGCAGAGCAAGGCGATGAAAAAGGCGGCGGGCCACCTGCGCATAGATCTTGCGCAGTACCGCGAAATGGAAGTTTTCACGCAGTTCAGCTCTGACCTCGACCCGGCCACCAAAGAGCTTCTGGCAAACGGCGACCGTATCATGGAGCTTTTAAAGCAGCCGCTTTTAAATCCGCTGTCAATGACCGCGCAGGTTTTGCTGCTGGCGGCGAGCAAAAAGAAGGTGCTGCTTGACATGCCGATCGAAAAGATAAAACAGTTCAGAGAGGAGTTCCCCGACTTCGCCGCTCTGCGCGACGCGGAGCTTGTCGCGTCGATCGAGGAAAGCGGCGAGATCTCGGACGAGGCCGAGGACAGGATCGCCGAGCTCGGCAAAATGTTTATAGAGGAAAAATTCGGCGCGCCCGAGGACGCGGAACAGGAGTAGAAAAATGCCGAATATTCGCGAGATCAAGGAGCGCATGAGGAGCGTTAACGACATTATGAAAATAACGAACGCAATGTTCCTCATCGCTTCATCGAAAATGAAACAGGCGAAAAAGAAGCTCGACGACACCGAGCCTTATTTCTATACCCTTCAGGACACGATCGCGCATATTTTAAGGCACACTCCCCACACAAGCAACCCGTATTTTCACCGCCGCGACGAGATCCCGAACGAAAAACGCAAAAAGGGATTTATAATTATCACGGGCGACAAGGGCATGGCGGGCGCGTATAACCATAACGTGCTGAAGCTTGCCGAAGAGGAAATGGCCAAGGGCGGCGAGATCAAGCTGTTTATCATAGGCCAGGTGGGAAGAATGTATTTCGCCCGCAAAAAAATTCCGTACGAGGGATATTTCAGGTACACGGCCCAGAACCCGACCATGTACCGCGCCGAGGACATAACGCGGCTTATGCTCGACAAGTTCATCAAGGAGGAGCTTGACGACGTGTACGTTGTCTACACGGTCGAGACGGGCGGAGTGAAAGAGGAGGCGAAGGTGCTGCAGCTTTTGCCGTTCCGCAGGACCAAGTTCAGCGATCTTAAAAAAATGGGCGTGCATGAGATACATGCGGACGCGACGTTTGACCCGTCGCCCGAGGAGGTTATGATGAACCTCGTTCCGAGATACGCGAAAGGCATCCTGTACGGAGCGATGGTAGAATCCTTCGCGGCGGAGCAGGCTGCGAGAATGAGAGCGATGGACTCTGCCACCAAGAGCGCCAAGGATATGATACAGGATCTTAACCTTTCGTTCAACCGAGCGCGTCAGGCGGCGATAACCCAGGAGATAACCGAGGTAGTGAGCGGAGCAAAGCACAGGAAATAGTCATCCGCGCCCCGCCCTGCGTTGAGGGCGGAGCGCAGCCGAAGGCCGCGCGGAGCGAGACGGAAACGCCTCATGCCAGCCGCTTTCGGCATATACAAGGAGTTGAAATATATGAACAAAGGAAAAATCGTTTCGGTCGCGGGGCCTGTGGTCGACGTGGCGTTTGAGACAACCTATGAGCTGCCGAACATAAAGGACGCGCTCGTTGTCAAGCTCGACGGCGAGAAAAAAGTCATGGAGGTCTCAAAGGATATGGGCGGCAGCATAGTGCGCTGCATCATGCTGTCGGCCAGCGAGGGGCTGAAGAAGGGGCTTGAGGTATACCCGACCGGCGGCCCGATCTCGGTGCCGGTGGGCGAAAAGACCCTCGGCCGCATGTTCAACGTTTTGGGCGAGCCTATCGACGACGGCGGCCCGGTCAAAACCAAGGACAAATGGCAGATCCACCGCGATCCGCCCGGCTTTGAGGATCAGAGCCCGGTTATCGAGGTCCTTGAAACAGGAATAAAGGTCATTGATCTGCTGGCGCCATACGCCAAGGGCGGAAAGATAGGCTTGTTCGGCGGCGCCGGAGTGGGTAAAACCGTGCTCATTCAGGAGCTTATCCACAACATAGCCACCGAACAGGGCGGATATTCCATATTTACCGGCGTGGGCGAGCGCTCGCGCGAGGGAAACGACCTTTGGCACGAGATGAAGGAATCGGGAGTAATAAAAAAGACCGCCCTTGTTTTCGGTCAGATGAACGAGCCGCCCGGCTCGCGTATGCGTGTGGCGCAGACGGGTCTGACCATGGCGGAATATTTCCGTGACGTTAAGCGGCAGAACGTGCTGCTTTTCATAGACAACATATTCAGATTTATACAGGCGGGATCCGAGGTTTCGGCGCTGCTCGGAAGAATGCCGAGCGCCGTGGGCTATCAGCCCACTCTTGCGAACGAGCTCGGCGAGCTCCAGGAGCGCATAGCCTCCACCAAGAACGGCTCGATCACCTCGGTCCAGGCGGTGTATGTGCCCGCCGACGACCTGACCGATCCGGCCCCCGCCAACACGTTCTCACACCTTGACGCGACGACGGTGCTTTCGAGAAAGATCGTCGAGCAGGGAATATACCCCGCCGTCGATCCGCTTGAGTCAAGTTCAAGGATCCTCGAGCCCTCGATCGTTGGCGAGGAGCATTACCACACCGCGCGCCGCGCCCAGGAAATTCTCCAGAAGTACAAAGAGCTTCAGGACATTATCGCGATCTTGGGCATGGATGAGCTTGACGAGGACGACAAGCTCACGGTTTTCCGCGCGAGAAAGATACAGAGATTTTTGTCGCAGCCGTTCTCGGTCGCCGAGGTGTTCACCGGGATCCCGGGACAGTATGTGCCGCTTTCCGAGACGATCCGCGGCTTTAAGGCGATAATCGAGGGCGAGATGGACGACTATCCCGAGAACGCGTTTATGAACGCGGGCACGATCGACGACGTTAAAAAATACAGAGGCGACTGACGCCGGAGGCGGATATGAGCGAAAACAAGACCTTTAAACTGAATATACTCGCCAGCGACCGTCCGTTTTATAACGGGCCGTGCGAGATGCTGGTGTTCCCCGGCCTTGACGGCGAGATGGGCGTGCTGCCCCGCCATGAGACAATGGTGACATGCACCAACGAGGGAGAGCTGCGCTATAAGATCGACGGCGAGTGGAACTACGCTGCGGTCAGCACGGGCATTATCGAGATAATGCCCGATCATGTCACGCTGCTCGCCGACACGGTCGAGCGCCCCGAGGAGATCGACGTTAAGCGGGCGCAGGCCGCCGAGGACCGGGCCAAGGAAGCGCTCCGCCAGAAGCAGAGCATAAAGGAATACTACCAGACCCAGGCCGCTCTTAACCGCGCCATTTCCCGCCTGAAAGTGTCGGGACATAACACGCAGCGCAGGGACTAGGGAATAGGGCCTAGGAACTAGGGGACTTTGTCCCCTAAAACCCCTGAAAATATGTGGTTTATGCGAGCTAAAAACAGCTTCTTTGCCGTCCGGGAGCGGCATGACGGAACCGGGTCCGGCGATCATATCAGAGCTGTTTTTAGCTCGCCGCTTTATTATAACTATAACACTTTTCAACAAAACGAAGCCCGCCTTTTTTGAAAAGGCGGGTTTTTGTTAAGCTGTCATTATTTAACTTCCGATGTACAGTGAGGACATTTTGTGGCGTCCTTGTCGATCTCGCTCTTGCAGTAAGGACATACCTTTGTGGTGACTTCCTCAACGACCTCTTCCTTCTTTTTGCCGAGGCTCATGACCTTGTTTACGGCCTTGACCATAAAGAAGATGATAACGGCCATGATAAGGAAGTTGATCACCGCGGTTATGAACGAGCCGTATTTAAGCTCAACGCCCGCGATCGTCACTGCCAGATCCGAGAAGTCAACGCCGCCGACAAATCCGAGGATAGGCGAGATGATGTCATTGGTCAGCGAGTCAACAATTGTCTTGAAGGCTCCGCCGATGATAACGCCGACTGCCAGGTCCATAACGTTGCCCTGAGCGATAAACTCCTTAAATTCTTTAATGATACCCATGAAATTCCCTCCTTTTTTACATAATTTTATATATTTTTGTTTTCTGTTTCATATTATACCATATGAATTTTCATATTACAAGCTTTTTCTCTTGAAAAAGTTCATATTTTGTGGTAAAATATCATAAAAACCACAAAATGTGAGGTATTGATATGAATATTCAGCTTATCGCGGGCCCGATCATGGGACTGATAATAGGATATATAACAAACAGCATCGCGATTAAAATGCTGCTCCGCCCCTATGAGGCGAAATATATAGGCCGTTTCAGGATCCCGTTCACTCCCGGCCTTATTCCCAAAGAGAAGGGCAGAATAGCGGGTACGATCGGCAAGGTCATCAGCGGCGAGCTTTTAAGCAGCGCGACCCTGCGCGAGACTCTGCTCTCGGACAAGTTTATCGGCGGGATCAAAAACATGGTAAGCGCGGCGGTCGATCGGTTGAAAAACAGCAAAAACACGCTTCGTCAGTCGCTTTACGAAAAAACGGACAAGGAGCTCGTGGACAGCATGGCCGAGCGCATGACCGCCGACGTCACGGGCCTTATCCACGATCGCTTATCGAAGTTCAATTTCGGCGCGCAGATCGCGAAAAAGGTTATAACCTCGACCCGCGACAAGTACGCCGAGTCGGGCAGCCTGAAGGCGGTTTTCGCGAAGATGATCGACGACAGCATGATCGAAAGCATGGCCGAGCCGCTGGGCAAAACGATCGACAGACTGGTTTCGGAAAACTCCGAGGAGATCGTCGGCGGGGCGCTGGGCGGCGAGGTTGAACGCATCATGGACACCAAATTGTCGGTCATCGGCGAAAGGCTGGACAGCGAAAAGCCGCGTCTTGAGCGGGCCGCCGTCGACATTTACAGGCGGACGGTCGAGAACGATCTGCCGAAAATCCTGGCGGTGGTCGACATCGCCAAAATAGTCGAGGACAAGATAAACGGCTATGACGCGCGCAAGCTCGAGGAGCTCGTGTTCTCGGTCATGAAAAAGGAGCTCCGCGCGATCGTGTGGCTGGGCGCCCTGCTGGGCTTTTTGATGGGATTTGTCAACGTGATGATAAGCTTTTTATAGTCGGAATACGCGCCGTGTCCGTCGGCGCGTGTGAAAAATTCCTCTTTATGCAGGATATACAAATTTTATAATGATTTTTTGTGCAGGAATTTTTATTATTTTTGCAACTTTTTGTGGTATAATCAAGTCTAATATAACAGATGACAATTGTATTTCATTTTAAAACAGACAGGAGGACGATTATATGAAAAAAATTGTTTCGGTTTTATTGATCGCGGCGCTTATTGCCGCTGTTTTTGTTCCGGTCGGCGCTGCGGAGACGGCGTATCGGGGCGGCATGAGCCTCACGCCCGTCTCGTATGACTCGACCGGAGTTATGCCCGACAGCGCCTATGTACTGGCCGGTGCGGGCGCGGAGCCGCTGATCATGATAAACGACACGATAACAACGACCGTCACGCCGAACGGAGACGGCTCTTTTTTGGTGACGCCCGACGCGCCTCTGACCTACAACAAGCTTTACACCTTCAGGCTTGAGGGCGAGGAGCCCGCGGTATGGACGTTCCAGACCGCCGAGAAATTCCGCGTTGAGAGCACTCTGCCCGGCGACGTGGCGGACAGTGTTCCGGTCAACACCGGAATTGAGATCGCGTTTTCGCACGATGATTTTGATTTAGAGCAGGTCAAAAACGGATTTGAAATAAAGCCGATTGTCGCGGGAAACTGGGAAAAGCACGACAAGACCGCCGTGTTTGTGCCGGACGCGCCGCTTGAGCGCGCCGCCGAATATACCGTTAAGCTTTCAAAGGACATCGCCCGCCAAAACGGCGAAACTTTGGGAGAAGCTTATCGCTTCACGTTCACCACCGAGGGAGAAGAGGAAGAACGGAACAGCGGCGTATATCTTTCGGCCTATTCGGACTATGTCGAAGCTCCCACCGATACCGCGCCTGTGCTGGCGGTTTACGCTCACCGCGAGGACGGAAAAGATATTGATATCGCGGTGAAGGTTTACGCTGTCGCCGCCGAAGATGCGGAGGCGTATTTCACCGAGGATATTAACATGGCGCAGCTTTCGGAAAGGCGCGGAGCCGAGCTTATGAGCTTTTCACAAAAGGCCGACGACGAGAAGAAGCGTTACGGCGCGACTTACATAGATCTGCCGCGAGCCCTTGAGAACGGATTTTATCTTGCCGAGCTCAGCGCGGAGGACAGGATTGAGCATGTGCTGATACAGTCGACCGACATCGGCGCGTATATTACGAAGGACAATGACGGTTATCTTATCTGGACGAACAACGTGAGCAGCGGCGGGCCCTGCGCGGGCGCGCGCTTCAGCTCGGACGGTTTGGGCGAGGCGGTTTCCGACGCCTCGGGCCTCGCTTGGCTTGCCGCCGCGGACACAGATGATGAGGAAGTTCGGCTTATCAAAGCGGAGGCGGACGGAGAGAGCGCCGTTTTCAGAGTTTATAATTATGATTTTTATGACAGAGAAAACAAATATTTTTCGGCTCTGGAGTTTGACCGTAATCTGTATAAGCCCGACGACACATTGTATTTCTGGGGCGCGGTCAAGGCGATCACGGGAGAAGAGCCGAAAAGCGTTATCGCCGAGGTTTACAGCGGCGGCTATTATTCGGGCGGCAACACGCCTCTTGTCACGGTCAGTGCGGACTGCGATGACGGCGTGTTCAGCGGCAGCCTGCCGCTGCCGGACTTAAACAGCGGCGGTTACGTTTTGCAGATCAAAAACGGAGAGGATGTAATATGCTCCAAATATTTTAACGTTGACCAATATCAAAAGCCCGATTACACGCTTGAGCTGACTGCCGACAAAAAGGCGGTTTTTATCGGCGACAGCATAAACTACAGCGTCAAGACACAGTTCTTTGACGGCACCGCCGTGCCCGGCCTCGATGTGAATTTTAAGGCCGAAAACGCTTTTTTCGCGAACGAAAACGAAACGCTTGTCACCGATGCGCTCGGCGAGGCATCGGTCAGCGTGACTCCGTCGCTTGTGAAAAATGATAGGGCGGGTTATCACAAATCAAGCTACAGAGTGTCGGCCTATGCGAAAAGGCCCGAGCTGGGCGACATTTCCGACTCGGCCGTGACCGAAGTCCTGCTAAACGATATCGGGATCGGCGTGAAAAGCGAGTTTAAGGACGGAACAAGCGTGATAAGCCTGCACTCCGACCTGCTCACGGTTGACAAGGTAAACGGCGGAGATGGCGAGCGGACAAACAGCGATGATTATATTTCGGGTCCCGACGTGGGCCGCGCGATCCGCTGCGAGCTGAAATATAATTATTATGAAGAGCGTCAGACGGGGACCGGATATGACTATATAAACAAAAAATCTTATCCGATCTATGAGTACGACGAAAAGACGGTCACGGCTGCGAGCTTTGATCTTACCACCGACGGCGAGGGAAACGCCGAGTATTCGTTTACCCCCGACAGAAACGAGGGTAAGGGCGGATATTACACCCTTGACCTAAGCTGCGCCGACAGCCGCGGCGGAACGTATGTTGACAACGACAACTACATAAGGACGACCGAGCACCGTTTCAGCCCGTATTCATACGGTTACTACCCCGACGGATATGACATAAGCTGCGACAAGGAGAGCTACGACGTCGGCGAGAGCGTGAACGTCAGCGTGACAAAGGGCGGCGAGCCCGCGCCCGACGGCAGGTTCCTGTTTTTGAAGGACTGCAACGGAATAAAGGACGCGTCCGTGACGACAAGCGGCGCTTACGCCACGGTGTTTGACGGCCTGCCCGAGATCTGCGTAAACTGCGTGATTTTTGATCCCGAAAGCGGATACACGGACATAGGTGTTGCGGAGGCGGAGTATGACACCGAAAAAAGCCGCCTGAGCTTTGAAATATCCACCGACAAAGAGGAGTATGCCCCCGGCGAGAACTGTGAGATCACGGTCAAAGTTTTCGGGCCCGACGGAACGCCCGCCGCTGCGAGCGTCAATATCAGCGTTGTTGACGAGGCGCTGTTTGAGCTTTCGGACTATGTTCCGAACACGCTCGAGCAGCTTTACGGAAATTTTTATTCAACGCTGAGAGAGGTCTACAGCTCTCACCAAATGCTGAAATACGAGTCGCCTATGGCGGCGGAAGCAACGTTCGCCACAGGCGGAGGGGGCTCAAACGACTCGTCGTCGAGCCGTGACACGGCGCGCGTCCGCTCGGATTTTAAGGACACCGCGTCGTTTATAAGCCTTAAAACCGACGAGAGCGGGACCGCCTCGGCGTCGTTCACCCTGCCCGACAACATAACGTCGTGGCGCGCCGCGGTGTCGGCTGTGACGGACGATATGGAGGCCGGCAACGGCTCGCATGCGATAAAGGTGACGATGTCCGCGTTTATCAGCTACACAATGAGCAAAACCTACATGGCGGGCGACTCTCCCATGATCGGCGTCAGCCTGTACGGCAGCGCGCTCGGCGGTGACGAGGATGTGGTGTTCACGGCCTATGACGGCGTTCAATACGCGACAGCCCAAGGCAAACCGTTTGAGCGTGTGTATATTCCGCTGAGCATGGACGGAACCTTGGGTCAGCGCGAGCTTATAATATCGGCTGAGGTAAACGGCATGGCTGTCGACAGCGTTCAGACCGCGTTTGAGGTGGTTGACACCTATAACATGACCGAGCAGGCGACGGAATACTCGTCGCCATACGAGCCGATCATACCTCAGTCCGACAGAAGCGTCAAAGTCATTTTCTCGGACGAGAGCCGCGCCTCGCTGCTGAACGATATTTATTATATGCGTTACCTTTGCGGCGACAGGCTTGATCAGCGGGTTTCTATGACCAAGGCGCTTGAGCTGCTTAACAAATATTACGAGTACGAGTGCGAGATCCCCGATACCGACTGGAGCGCTTATCAGAGCGAGGACGGCGGGATCAAGCTGCTGCCCTACGGCGAAAGCGAGCCCGAGCTTACCGCGATGCTGACGCCGTATATTGAGGAGCATATTGACCGCGGCAGGCTTTGCGAATATCTGGCTTCGATCGAGGGAAACGCGAAGGTCCTGTATTCGCGCGCCGTCCTGCGCGAGCCGGTGCTTGACGAGATCGAGGCAATGTCCGCTGCTGACAATTTGAGCACCGTTGAGTATTTGTATCTGGCGCTCGCGTATTGCGAGCTCGGCGAGCTTGACAAGGCCGCCGGGATATTTGAAAGCCGCGTTGAAGCCGCGGGACTTATCGAGGACTACGGCACAATGATGAGGATAAGGGGCGGAGAAACAGCGGATGAGATTTTGGAGAGCACGGCGGTCGGCGCGCTTGTCGCCCTGCGTCTGGGAATGAACAGCGCCGCGAAGCTCTACGGCTACACCGCTGCATACTCGACCGACGATATATTGATCAACATTGAGCGCCTCGCGTATATCGCGGCGGCAGCCGAGACCCTGCCCGCCGAGAGCGGAAGCGTTTCGTATCAGCTTTATGGCCAGACCTTCGAGACCGAGCTTCGCGGGGGAGGCTGCCACACGGTCACGGTTCCCGCGGCGTTCCTGCCGGAGTTTAAAGTGCTCAGCGCCTCGGAGTCGATAAGGATGCTCTCGGTGTCCCGGGTCAAGATGAACGTTGACGAGACTTTAAGCCCCGATGTGAGCGTTGAGAGGGTATATTCAAATTCCTCAAGCGGAGAGATAACCAACGCGTTTAGCGAAAACGACATAGTAAAGATCACGTTTAACGTTGAGTTCAGCGAGGCGGCTCCCGACGGCGGATATGTTATCACCGATTATCTGCCATCGGGCCTGACCCCGATCTTAAACGGCAGGCGCGACACGGGCTCGTTTATGTTCTTCTACGGCGGTGGCCAGCAGGTTCGGCTCTACGCCTATCCCGACAAGAACAACAAGGACACCTGCAGCTATTACGCCAGAGTCACAAGCCCCGGAAGCTTCACAGCCGACAGCGCGGTGATCCAAAACACATATTCAACAAACATAATAGCCGCCACAAGTAAAGACAACGTAGTGATAAGCAATTAGAGAATAGTGATTAGTCCTCCCCTCTCCGTCTTTTCGCCTCACGGCGAAAATCCACCTCTCCCGAGGGAGAGGCAGACGAGCGGCGCATAGCGCCGCTCTGCGGGACGCCGAGGTCGTCGTCCCCTACGACCAAAGCGCGCAAAATGCCGTAGGGGCGGACGACCTCGGCCGCCCTAGTCCCTAGTTCCTATTCCCCAGTCCCTACGTTGAAAGACCTTCCTGAATTAACAGGAAGGCCTTTTTAATTGGGAAGAAATTATATTAAATTTTTTCGGTTTGGGTGGGTCGAGGGGCGGAGCCCCTCGATCTTATTTAAGCTCGTCGATAGAGCCGGCGTTGTAGATGTTATTAAAACCCTGCTCTTTGGCGATCTCCGCCGCCTGAGCCGCGCGTCTGCCCGAAGCGCAGTAAACGATGATCGTCTCGTCCTTGTCCTGAGTGTCGAGCCACTGTCCGAACTCATCGACAGGCACGTTGACCGATCCGTCTATGCTGTCCTCGGCGTATTCCTCGGGCGATCTAACGTCGACCGCCACAGCGCCCGCCGCGATAAGCTCTTTCGCCGCGTCGCCCTTGATGCTCTCCTGGCGCGCGTCGGCGATAGCGATCTCTGCCGTTTCGCCGTTTCCGCTCAGGTAAAGGGTCTCGCCGTCGCTGCCTAACTCTTTGATGTCAAAGTCACACACCTTTTTGATCGTCGTGCACTTGGAGCAGGGGGTCATGGTTATCATGTATCCCCCGTCGCAGCCCGCGTAAAGCTGATCGCCCGCGGAAACGATGTCGTTGATAACCGGGGATGAGGGCGCGCCCTCATCCTTTTCGGCATAGCTCACGGGTGTGTGGTTGCCCCAGATGTTGAGTGATTTTCCGCCGATTATCTCGTTTTTCCCGCTGTTGTTATTATGCGCGAGAGCGGTGAATGTGCCGTTCCAGTCAACAACCTTTATAAATGTGACATCTTTGCCGTTCAGTTCGTTATAGTCAATTTTTTCTGTTGTGCCGTCGTTTTTCGTCAGGGTTACGAGCGAGCCGTCAATTTCAATTTTTGCGGTTTCGTTTTCCGCTGAAAGTACATTCTGCGATAAGGGTTCGCCGACTGAGGCTGTTGTTCCACCCAGGTTATATTTCAGGGTGATACAGTCATGGTTTCCGGCGTATTTGCCGTCCGAGGTCAGCTTGACAAACAAACCCTTTGTTCCGCTGAATCCCTGTTTTATCGCAAATTGCAGATCGTTATATGTATCCCAGTTTTTGCCCTGAATGATGTTGACTGAGCCGAGACTGTTTTCGGGAGTCAAAAGCTTGTCAATTGTAGCTCTGTCCGCAGAGGCGACGTCGATACCGGCGGTATCGACCGCGAAAAATTCCGCCGACGCGTTTCCGGCGTCATTTCTTGTCGCCGAATACAGATCAATGACTTTGAGGTTATCCATTGTCTGATCGCCGAAATAGAATATATCGCCGCCGGCTGTGGTGTCTATAATTTTGCCGCCGCTTGCCGTGTTTGACGCTTTTTCTGTACCGGCTGTTTTGCCGCTTGAATTCCAGCTTTTGGCGTAATCCTCAAACTCGATCAGGCTATCAAAGTTGGTATCGGGAAGAGGAGCGGGGGTCGGTGTGGCGGTCGGCACGGGAGAAGGCGTTGCCTCGATCGCTGTCGCTCCGGGCTCGAACAGCACGCCGAACAGCTTCTTGTTGGAGCCGCCGCCGTATACGTAAACGGGAATTCCGGCCTTAACATTCATTTGAACAGCGGTGGCCGTGTTGTCGTTAATTCCGAATTCGGTTACGCTCTTGCCGTCTTGTTCGATATACATTTGTCTTGTGTCGCTCGCGGCGAATACCGCTGTAACTACTCCGTCGCTGTCGGGTGTGAAGTATACGCGCCGCGCGCCTGCCTGGCCCTTTCCGCCCTTGAGCGAGCGGGTGAAGGTGTATGTCACTCCGTTGGTGTGTTTGTAGGTGATGCCCTTGTCGCTTGCCCAGCCGCCGTCACAGCTCATGCCGAGGGCGCTCTCGGCGGTTACGCCTTCTGAGATAACGAAGAATCTGTCATAAATGCTGTCGCTGAAATTATAGACATATATATCCTTCATTTCAGGCGCGGTATATACTGTATCTTTTTTCCCGGTCATTGGCTGCATTGTGTCAATATTGTTCCAGCCGAAGATGGAAACTTTGCTGCCGTCTTTGAAGCCGTTCAATAAGTACTTGCCTTTATCGGTAATATTGGCCGTTGATGTGTTTGTCAGAGCATTTGCCGAGTCATATCCGGCTCCGATCAGAATTCCCGACTCAAGGTTGGTGTTGACCGCGATCGTGCCGTTTCCTATCGAAACAGGGTCAATGTCTTCATAATTATATTCAAGACTTATATAGTCGAGGTTCGCGCTGTTGGTTTGAACATAAATCGTGCCGCAGCCGTTTTCGTCAAGCGACATTTTGGAGAGCTCGTAGCGGTTGATTTCCGCCGTTACTTCCGCCCAGTTGGTCCAAGCGCCTGTCGCCTGTGCTTTGACGGAAGCAATAGTCCAGTTGCTGTTCGGGAGCAGCGAAACGTTGATATCGCTGTCGCCCGAGTCCTTGGAAACTCTGAACTTGATACCCGTCAGTCTGTCAAGCTTAACGCCGTCAAATCTCAGCCACGAGGCTTTTGTGCTGCCCGCGTCTTTGCCTCCGCTGGCTCCCGCTTTTTCATCGTTCAGGTTTGCGCCCGCGTCGTCGTCCGCGTTTTCGCCCTCGATCTGGAGGTTGGCGTAAACGATAACGGAGCCGCATTTCTCGTTGGGATAATCGCTCGCGGTTATCTTATAAATTCCGTTGGTGTAAAGCGTGACTTCGCCTGTGGTCAAATTGATCTCCGCGTTCTTTCTGGATGAGCCGTCCAGCCTCTCGATCGACCAAACGAGGTCGCTTGATACGGCGCTGCCTTCCGATATTGCCTCCATGGCGAATTTTGCGGGATTGCTTTCGTTGATCGCGCCCGTTATTGATGTTGCCGTGGCTGTGATAACGCCTATTCCGTCCGCGTTATAATTGATCTCGCCGCCGGATATTATGTTAGAGTCGGCTGAACGGACAGTGTAAGCTTCCGTGAGTTCGATTTTCGGAACAGCCTGCATAGCCGCTATAGTCTCATTCAGCGCGGTCTCAAGACCGTCGTCTATAAGCGCGGTTTCAAGCGTGGAGCGGAAGTCAGTATAAATTCCTTCGAGTTCGGCCCAATTTTCAGACGTATACGCGATCTTCGGGCATTCCGCGTATACCGCGTCAAGACGGGCGAGATATTCCGCCTTCTTCGCCGGGTCGATTCCTTCGCGGTACAGAGAAACGACCGGGAACGAGTATTCGGCGCTGCTGCCGTCTTCCTTAGAAGCTTTTACCGTGATCGTGGCGGTGCCTTCCTTGGCGCCTGCCGTAACGTTTCCGGCCGCGTCAACATTGGCGACTTCCGGATTGTTGCTGCTGTATGTTACCGTTATGCCGTTTGCGGCAAAGTCGGTGATGACCTTGTCGTTTTTAAGCGTAACGCTGGCGTTTGCCGAAACGGTGTTCGCGGCGTCCGCGCCGTTGTTAACGCTGTATACTTTAAGTCCCGAAGGGATAGCGTAAACGCTCTTGACGGTTTCGGCGATAGTGCCGCTTACGCTGAACTTAACAGTGTGGCTTTCGGCGTCCGCCGAGCTGCCGCCGACTTTGGCGGTGTACTCGCCGGGGATAACGTAGTTCTGCTGATTTGCCTCGTCAAAGAAGAACACGTCCGAAAGGTCAAGGCTGAATGTCGCGGTCTTGGTCTCGCCGGGATCTAATGTCACTCTTTCAAAGCCCTTGAGCTGCTTTAAGGGCAGCGTCTTGCCGTCCGCGCCGGGAACGGTTATGTAAAGCTGAGCTACCTCGGTTCCCGCCGCGCTGCCTGTGTTCTTAACGTCGGCGGTGATCGTCACGGTGTCATTCGCGTCCGCTGAGGCTTTGTCTATCTTAACGTTTGAATATTCGAATGTGGTGTAGCTTTCGCCGTAGCCGAAGGGATAAACCGGTGTTCCGCTGTAATACTGGTAGGTCCTTCCGGGATATTGTGCCTCGGGGTTGTTTATGTCATAAGCCAGTTCGTAGCTTGTGAAATTGTAATCAACTCCGTCCACATTTGTTCTTGGCGATCCTATCGGCATTTTGTCAAGATCGGCCTTGGTGTACCATGTGGTGGTCAGCTTGCCCGAGGGGTTGACCGCGCCTGTCAGCACCTTGCCCAGAGCCTCGCCCTGCCTCTGACCGTTGTATGACGTCCAGAGCATTGCGGCGCACTTGTCCTTAAATCCCTCAACGTTTATCTGGCCGACCGTCTGCAAAACAACGATCGTCTTAGCGGGGAACTCGTCGCAAATCTGCTGAACATGGCTCTGTGTTGTCGGAAGGTCAATAGACGCTCTGTCGTTTGATTCGCTGGAGTCAGCTTCGGTGGTTCCGCCGTAGGCTATGATATAGTCGGCTGTTTCAAGCGCGCCTCTGTAGTTGTCGATCGAGAAATCCGCGCTCGCGTCGATCTTGATATACATATCGCGGGTCTCGGTGTAGCCGCCGGTTGCTCCGTTGTACACGCCGGAGTTTACGGCGTAGGTGTCCGCGTTAGCGGTATTCTGGATCTGAACCGATGCTACGGCCTGATTAATGCTTCCGTAGCCGACTGTTACCGTGACCTTGGGCATTCCGGGCATTGACGCCGCCTCTATAAGCACGTCGGTCACATTCGCGAAGTTAACGCTCGGAATTACGGCCACTCCGTTTGAGGTTATGTTCATAAGACCGTCTTCGCCCTTGCTCATACCGACTGTGTTTTTGGCGGTCGATAAGTCCAGTTTAAGGTCGCCGCCGCTGCTGCGTTTTAAGGTTATGCTTTTTATGTTGAACAAAGGTGTTGTGCCGCTTACGCTTCCGATAAGCTGGACCGTTGAGTTCGGGTTTATCTGCTTTACAGCCTGCGTTATTCCGTCAAGCGGATTTATAGTCTTTGTCGGCTCTCCGGAATAGTCGCCCAAAACAACATCGTCAGCCTTATCGCCGACAATGGCTATGTTCAAGGCTTTCGATGAGTCATTAAACGGCAGCGCGCCGTCGTTTTTGAGCAGGACCCAGCTTTCCTCTGCCGCTTTCTCGGCAACGGCAACATGTTCGTCGGTTTCAATAACATCGGACTTGATGTCCTGATACTTGGCGCCGTTGTCAAACTCGCCTGTTCTCATACGCTGAAGAAAAACGTTATACAGCGCCAGATCCAAGTCGTCCTCGCTTATCAGACCCGCGTTTACCGCGGCAACGAGCTGAGCTGTTCCGTTGCCGTCGCCGCCGCAGTCAAGGCTTGAGCCGGCCTTGATTATCTTGGAGACTGTCATGGCCGCCGTTATGTCCTCAATGTTCATATCGGGATAGAGCTTCTGTTTAAGAGGCGCTCTGCCGTAGGCGTTGTCCCAGGCGCCGCAGTCGCCGACGATAAAGCCGCCGAATCCGTATGCTCTTTTCAGAACATCACTCAACAAATATGAGTTGGCGCTCGAGGCGATATAGTCGATCTTCTGACCGTCCATTGATGTGAGTAT
This sequence comes from uncultured Monoglobus sp., assembly GCA_947625055.1. GTDB lineage: Bacteria > Bacillota > Clostridia > Monoglobales > Monoglobaceae > Monoglobus. The sequence continues at coordinate 46,439 of CANQMT010000013.1, forward strand.
CTCGCCGTTTCTGTAGAGCGTGGTTCCGTTATAAGAGCTCATTACCGCGCCCGGATCCGAACTCATAACAATATCGCGGAACGCGCGGGAATAATACTCGCGCATCGTGCGCTCGTTCATGATCGAGGTTCCCGTCTGACGCTCGCCCTCGCAGTTGTTGGCGGCATAATGCTTGATTGTGGCGATGACCTTTAAATATTTTTCATCGTCGCCCTGCATTCCGCGAACAGCGGCGCCGCCGATCTGAGCCGTCAGAAACGGATCTTCGCCGTAGCTTTCCTCGTTTCTGCCCCAGCGCGGGTCGCGCGCCATATTGATCGTCGGGTTCCAGTAGTTTAAGTCATAGCGCGGGTTCTTGCCTCTCGCTTCGGTGGACATGATATCCATGCTCGTCTGCATAAGAGCCGTGTCCCATGTGTTGGACATTGCAAGGCTTGAGGGAAAGCTTGTGGCAACGCCCAATCTTGCAACGCCGTGTATACCCTCGTTCCAGTAGTCATACTTGCTGACGCCGAGACGGCTGATCGCGGGCGTGCCCTTGGCCGCGGTCTGCGCCGCTTTTTCCTCAAGTGTCATGCGCGAAACCAGATCGGCCGCTCTTTCCTCAAAAGAGAGCGATGTGTCCTGATAGGGCAGCAGATCGGCTGCCGCCTGAACTTCGGGCGTCTCGGGCCGGACCGTCTGATCTGCGGCCTGCTCGTTTTGGACTGCCTGCTCCGCCGCGGGCTGCGGCTGCGCGTTATCGTCCGTCGCCGCCAGGACAGCCGCGTTCGGAGCGCAGGTCAGCAGCATCGCGGCCGCCGCTAACGCGGATATTGTTTTCCGTACTTTCATGATTTTTCCTCCTTGATTGTGATATTTGAATAAAATTTATAATTTTCTACTTGAAATATACCACAAATCCTGCTATAATTAAAGTCATATTATATATAAAACAAGACAAAAAGTATAATGAAAGGATGTGTCTGTTAAATGCTTCCGGTTTATGAAATAAGACCCTCGGATCTGACGGTCAAGCGCAATGATTACCAACTGAGTTATCCGGAGCATATGCACGATTATATTGAGATAATATACGTGTATAAGGGCATGCAGAGGCTCAACATCGAAAGCGGCGGTTTTGAGATTCGCGAGGGCTGCCTCGCGGCGGTGTTCCCGGAAACGGTCCATTCGTTTTCCGCGCCCGACGGACAGGACAAAAAGAACAATGAGGTGCTGATACTCATGTGCGCACCGAAAATGTTCGGCGGACTGTTCCCGAACCTCAAGGACCTCAGACCCGAAAACCCGATAGTTGACAAGGAAGATATATGCGGCGGGTTTCGCTGCGCTCTTGAAAACATAAAGCCGGGCGAGAGTTTTGACGTGACATTTTCCTGGGCCTGCGTGATCGTTTCGTATTTGTTAAAGGCGCTGACTCTGAAGCACAAGTCCGACGGGCCGGTGACGGATATAACCTATAAGATAATAAAATACATAGAGCAGAATTTTACCGAGACAATAACCCGGCGTTCCATAGCCGAGCATTTCGGCGTGAGCGAGAGCTATATTTCGGCGATATTCAGCGGCAGATTCAAGATGAACCTCAGAAACTATCTCGGCCTTATCCGCGCCGAATATGCCGCGGGGCTTATCCGCTCGACAAGCGAGAGCTTTACGCTCATAAGCCAGGAGGCGGGATTTGACAATCCGAGGACGTTTAATCGTATGTTTAAGGCGGCGTACGGGCAAACGCCGAGGGAATACCGCAGAAATATCAACCGTCTGATCAAAGATTGAACTGTACTTTGGTACGGCGACAGTGAAATTTCGTTGTGTTATAATAATACTGAGGAGGTACAATAGATGGATGGCGGCAAACTGATCATCAGGACGCGTCTTATTGAAAGGCTCAGCAAAGAGCTTAAACATAAAAAAATCGTGTATTTCGGAGCGCATATAGGCTGGGGAAAGACTACTGCCGTAAAGCAGTATCTCGAATCCAACAATTACCGATATTGTTATGTTTCCGCACGCGAAAGCGATTGGCACGCCGCGGCTGCGAACGCCGTGGAGTCAGGCGCGGAGCATATAGTCATTGATGATGTACATCTGGCATACTCTAAGGGCGGCGAAATTTCCGCTCTTATAACATCGTCGGCTCCCGGCACGATGTTTTATATTATCGGACGCGCACCGCTCCCTCCATATCTCAAAGCGTTTTACAGCACCCGACAGCTCGTTGTTTATGATGAAACGCTCTTTGCATGTAACAGCGACGAGCTGACCGCTTTGGCCGAATTGTACCGCCTTGATTTAACCCCAAATACCCTGCACGAGATTCGCGAGTTTACCGAAGGGTGGATACTCGGATCGGTATTCTTGTTCGAAAAGGGCGGAGACTTCGGCGCGGGCTTTACGGAAGAGCAGAAGCAACTGATCAGCCTTGACATATATCAGTATGCGGATCACGCGTTTTTTTCGGAGCTTCCGCCCGAAGTGCAGGAGATACTTCTGAACGTGGCGCATGTTGACGAGTTCACGCTCGGCCATGCGCAGATGCTTTGCGGAAATACCGATATAAAACAATGGCTCGAGCGCGCGCTGAACTTGAGCTGTTTTTTGTGCTTTGTACCCCCGGATGATTTCAGCTTCAGCAAATATGCCGCGCCGTATTTTAAATGGAAACAGAAAAAGGAGCTCAGCGAGGACGCGCTGGCGAGACAGTACGAGATCTCGGCGCTCTATTATACGCTGCATGATGATATAAGAAGCGCGCTAAGATTTTACAAAATGGCCGGCAACACCCGAAAGATCGCCGAGCTGCTTCTTAAAAGCACAAGGAACAATCAAAGCATGAGTTTTTTCTATGAGCTGCGGGAATATTTTTTTGAATTGCCGTATGAGACGGTGATCCAATATCCGGAGCTTATCAGCATGATATCCATGATATATTCAATCATATGCAATATCGACGAGAGCGAGCGGTATTTTGATATGCTGACGGAGATCGAAAATGACGAAAAGAGCGACGCCGCAATGAAAAAACGCGCCCGCGAGGAATTGGCCTATCTCACGATCTCGCTTCCGCACCGCGGCACGAACAGTATTGTGAAGATCGTCAAAAGCCTGGCCTCGATCATATTAAGCCGCGACATGAGCATAAACGTCATGAGCGTGACAGCGGATATGCCGAGCCTTGTGAACGGGGGTAAGGATTTCAGCGAATGGACAAAATCCGACAGATTTTTGTATAAGACCATGCGCAAACCGCTGCAGACGGTGGTCGGCAAAAACGCTCTCGGACTCCCGGATATAGGGATCGGCGAGAGTTTGTTCCTGCATAACGCCGACGACAATTTCACCGAGGAACTGACATATCTGAGCCAGGGATTTTATGACGCGGAAAAATGCGGGAACATACAGCTCCAATTTGCCGCGCTGGCGGTCATGGCGAAAATACATATTATCCGCGGCAATTTAAGCGGCGCGGTCGATCTGGTAAAGAGGTTTGACAAAAGGCTCCCGAGATACGCGGAAATCAGAAAAAACATCAGCGCGTTCATGACGAATATCATGATGTTTTCCGGCGATGACGAGTATATGCGGAACTGGATAAAAAACGAGGCTCCCGATGAGCTTGAGGACTTTTGCATAACCTTTCGCTATCAATATATGACAAAGGCCAAAATTTACATCGTGTTTGAGCAATATGACGAGGCTCTGGCGCTTCTCGGCAGATGCGGCAAATATTTTATTGAGTACGAAAGACCGTATATGCATATCGAGGCGCTCATTCTGAGAGCGGTAATATTGAACAGATTAAGCGATCCGGCTTGGGATGAGGCGTTTTCGGAAGCTCTTAAATTATGCGAGGAGTACCGTTTTGTGCGTATCGTTTCAAACAACGGTATCGCCGTGCTGGATCTGCTGCGAAAGACCTCCGCCGATATTAACAAGCAGTTCAAAAAATCGCTGCTGGATTGCACAAAACGGCAGGCGGTGCTTTATCCGAAATATTTGCAGCCCGTAATAAAAACCGATTATAATCTGAGCGGAACCGAACGCATGGTGCTTAAACTGTTGTGCGACGGACTTTCAAATGAAGAGATAGGCAGGATAATGAACATATCCCTGCGCACGGTAAAGTTCCACCTCACGAATATATACAGCAAAATGAACGTCAAGAACCGTTTCGCGGCGATCCGCGAGGCGCAGATCAAAAAAATAATTACCCAATAAAAAGCGCGAAACGCGCTTTTTTTGCTTTTGGGTCTTTAAATTATAAAAATTATGTGTTATAATATTCAATATATAACTTTTAAGGGGGATTAAACATGAGACATTGCACAGGATTTAAAAGAATGTTTTGCGCTTGTATGGCGGTTATGCTCTTTGCGTTTTCATTGACCGCCGCTCCCGTTATTGCCGAGGGCGAAACGGGCGGCGCGGCGTATTATACAAAAGATCCGGTGATAAGCGGCGGAAAAACGGTCACGGCGGAGATCGTCAACGAAAGCGGCGAGAATGTTCTGTTTATAGCGGCCGCGTATGAGGACGGGGCCGTTTCGGACGCCGAAACTCAAACGATTTCGTCGGGAAGCGGAAGCGTCGAGGCGAGAGTCGAGTTTGACAAGGAGTATACCGACGTCAGGTGCTATCTTTGGTCCGAAAGCAGCATAGAGCCTTACGGCGACGTGACCGACGCGCTGCCCGATCTGCTGCCCGCGTTCCCGGGCGCCGAGGGCGGCGGAAAATTTTCTCCCGGAGCCAGAGGCGCGCTGCCCGGCGGCAAACTCGCGGTGTACCATGTGACGCAGCTCGGCGACTCGGGCACGGGAAGCCTGCGCGACGCGGTCTCAAAGTCGGGAAGGATCGTAGTGTTTGACATAAGCGGCACGATCGAGCTCAAAAGCGATATAAATATGAACAGGGACAACGTCACGATACTGGGCCAGACCGCGCCCGGCGACGGCGTGACTGTCAGCGGCGGCTCGATAGTAACGGGCGACGGAGTTAAGAATATAATAATAAGATATTTAAAGGTGCGTCCCACCGATAAGAACGGCGGAGAGCCCGACGGAATCGGCGGCAGATACGGTACCGATATAATTTTTGACCATGTCAGCACCTCATGGTGCGTTGACGAGCTGCTTACCCTTTACGCGGGTGCTGCTCAGGACGCGAAACCAGACAAACCCGTGGGCAATCATCTGACGATCCAGAACACGATCGGAAGCGAGAGCCTGCGCATGAGCAACCACACCAAGGGCGCGCACGGCTACGGCGCGATCTGGGGCGGCACCTATGCCAGCTATCTGAATAACCTGCTGGCTCACCACGACAGCCGCAGCCCCCGTCTTGACCGTCAGCTTGTCGCGACCGACGTCAGCAACAACGTAATATACAACTGGGGCCAGACCAACTCGGCTTACGGCGCCGAGCCTTATTCGAGCGCCAATGAGAAATCGACCGCTGACCAGAGGAACCCCTCAAACGTGAACTGGGTCGGAAACTATTACAAGTCGGGCCCGTCCACCAGAGCGATGCTCAAAACAAGGGTGTTCGACGTGACCGAGCCCCTGACCGCTGCCGACAGAAAATCCGTGTTCTATTTTGACGATAACTATATTTACGGAATGGGTACGGTAAGCGACTATAAGAACAACAGCATAGTAAACAATTATGTCGGTGCGGATTTCGCCGACAGCGAGATCGACATGGGATATTACAAATACCGTCAGACCTCGGCGGAAGAGGCCTTTGACCGCGTCCTCAGCACCGCGGGAGCGACTTTGCCGCGGCGCGACGCGAACGACGCCAGAATAGTTAACGACGTTATAAACGGCACAGGCAGAGTTATCAACAACGCCGGAGAGGTCGGCGGTCTGATACCCGTAGAGTCCGAGACGAGAGTGTTTGAGGTACCCGCCGATTGGCTGAATGACAACGGCTATGCCGGTATGGCAGAGACCGACATCACGGACAGCGGCTACACCGTTATCGAGGAATATGTTAACTATCTGACCGAGGAGATGAGCAAGACTCCGCCGACCAACGCCAATATCGTTGTGCAGTCGCCCGCGATCGCGGCGCTCACCGATAATATCGAGGGCATGGAGGTCGACAACGGCGAGTGGACGGTCATCACCGAGGGCGAGCCGCTGAGATATAAGGCGACGGCGATAGCCCGAGGCGGAAATGAGGTCACAAAAATGGAGCTCTATGACCGCAACGCCAAGATCGGTGATTATGACGGCTCCGCGATTGACAGCGATATACAGCTCAATGTCGGAACGCATTACCTCACCTGCCGCGCGATAAACACCCGCGGCGAAAAGACGCAAAGCACGACCTCTATCGTTTATGTCAAGTCGGCGGCGGCCCCGGGCAGCTACTCTTTTGAGGAGATCAAAGAAAACGGCTACACCGGATACGCCGGCAAAGGCGGCGCCTCGATGGACGAGAAGGGCGTTTACACGATTTACGGCTCGGGCAGACTCACCACCGATTCAAGCGATAGCTGCGGTTTTATGTACAAAGAGGTCAGCGGCGACTTTGACGTGACCGTCAGAGTCGAGGAGATACCAAAGTTTGAGAATCAGCAGGTGAGCGGTCTCATGGTGCGTTCGGGATTTAATCAGGGCGACATAATGGCGATGATAGGCGACGGCTGGGTAAAGAACGGCGAAAACGCCAGGATCCTGACCCGAAAGAGCGAAAAGGGCTCATCTCAGGAAATATATTTCATGGACAAGAGCGGCGCGCCCGTTGACAATTCGGACGACAAGCACAGCAAGAGCATGCCGAAATATATGAGAATACAGAGAAACGGCAACAGCTTGACGTTCAGCGTTTCCAACATGGGTATCGACTGGACCGACAACGACCGCCAGCCCGTGACGATCGAGTACGACAATCTGCCCGAGACTATGTATGTGGGTCTTGCGACCGACTCGGCAAACGGAGTCTCTGTGAAAGAATATTTCTCAGTCGCTAAATTCAGCAATCTGGTGTTAAACGGCGAGAGAGACGTTGAACCTCCGGAGAAGGGAGAGGTCCCGTTCTATGATGAGGATTTTTACAGCGCCGATTGGTTCTTCCCGTCGGGCAGCGGCCCCAAAAGTTTAGCGGATACTCCTCTTGACGGAAACATAGACGACGCGGCGCTGTTCTGGGGCCCATGCTACAGAAATTTTAAGCCTCAAAACGCGGGCGTCGTCAAAGCGACGGCAGACTTCTTCACCAGAACCACGCCGAGGGTGGATCCTGATGCAGGAGCGAGATTTATGTTGCAGGGCATAAACGAAGCCGGCGAAACGGTCAAGATAAAGAGCGTCTACGCGCAGCATTCGCTGGGATTTTTCGAGGACTATGACGACACACCCTCAAAGCCGGAGATCACTCCGACGTCCGACGCCAAATATGATATAGAAAAATGGTACAAGGTCGAGATGACTCTTGACTACAACACGGGAAAGGGAACATATTCATTTAAACCCTATACCGAATATAACTCGTCAATCGGAAAGTATGAGACGGGCGCTTCGATATTCGATCTCACGTTTGACTTTGACACAAGCGTGGCTGTCAGCCAGCTCCACTTTGAGCGCCGCGGCGGTTTTGAGATGTATCTCGACAACGTCGGCGTAAGCGTTGAATAAGAACAACATTGCGGTGATTACGTTCGGCCTATCCTGCGGCGTTTACTGTGATTATCGGCTTGCCGGAAGTTTAATTAACGGTATTTGGCATAGAATTTCGGAGGCTTTATGGATCAAAATTTTACCGAGGGAAAAATCCTTCGCCAGCTTATAGGCTTCGCGCTGCCGATGCTGCTGGCGCTTTTCCTTCAGGCGATGTACGGCGCGATAGATCTGCTGGTCGTTGGGCGCTTCGGGGTTTCCGCCGACGTCTCGGCGGTTTCCACCGGCAGCCAGATCATGCAGACGATAACCTTTATGATCGAGGGCGTGTCTATGGGAATAACCGTTCTCGCCGGACACAGAATAGGCGAGGGCAACAATAAAGAGGCGGGGAGAGTGATAGGCAGCGGCATCGCGCTGTTCGGAATCATCGCCGTTTTGGCGACGGCGCTCATGCTGTCCTGCTCCCGCCCGCTGGCCGCGCTTATGCGCGCGCCCGAAGAGGCTTTTGATCTGACGGTGAAATATATTTTTTGGTGCTCGGCGGGCATGGTTTTCATTGTGGCATATAATTTGCTGGGCAGCATTTTCCGCGGTGTGGGCAACTCAAAGATACCGCTCATGACCGTGGCTATCGCCTGTGCGTTTAACATAATCGGCGATTTGATTTTTGTGGCGGGCTTTAAAATGGGCGTCGCGGGCGCGGCGCTTGCCACGGTCATGGCTCAGGGCGTCAGTGTGCTGCTGTCGCTTGTCATAATCCGGCGTATGAAAATGCCGTTTAAGCTCACCCGCCGCGATATCCGTCTGAGAAGGAGGATAGTCAAGCGGATATTGTTCCTGGGCGTTCCGATAGCCCTGCAAGACCTTCTGGTCAGCGTGTCGTTTCTGGTGATCCTCGCCATTGTGAACTCCCTGGGCCTTGTTGCCTCGGCGGGAGTCGGCGTGGCCGAAAAGCTGTGCGCGTTTATTATGCTGGTACCGTCGGCATATATGCAGTCGATGTCCGCGTTTGTGGCGCAGAACATAGGCGCCGAGAAATACGACCGCGCCAAAAGAGCGCTGCTCTGCGGGATTTTGTCGTCATTGGCGGTGGGCGTTGTGATGTTTTACATATCTTTCTTTCAGGGAGATGTTTTGTCAACGATATTCACAAGCGATCCTCAGGTCGTTTCGGCCGCGGCGAGCTATCTTAAGGCTTATTCGCTTGACTGCATTTTGACGTCGTTTCTGTTCTGCTTCAGCGGCTATTTCAACGGCTGCGGGCGGACAATGTTCAACATGATACAGGGAGTGCTGGGCGCGTTCTGTGTGCGCATACCCGTCTCGTATTTTGTGAGCCGGATCGCGGGCGTTTCCTTGTTTTACATAGGCCTCGCGACGCCGTGCTCGACAATAGTGCAGATCATAATTTGCGCGGCATATTTTATAATTACCGAAAGAAAAGCCCGCGGACCGCGCGGCGCGGAAATGTAAGGAGAGAGTATGATTAACGTTTATTTGCTCGGAGATTCGATCGTGACGGCTTATGGCGGCGATCATGAAAATATTATAGGAGGCTGGGGAGACCACTTGGGCAGCTTTTTTGACGGCGGAGTCAGGGTCGTTCCCTGCGCCGAGGGCGGGAAAAGCACCCGCAGCTATTTAAACGACGGAAGATTTATCGACAACGGGAAATTTACAAAGGATATGTTCCCTTACGGCGTCGGACCGTGCCTCAGGCTGATCGGGAAAGGGGACTTTGCGCTGATCGAGTTTTGTCATAACGACGATGATTCCGCGAGGAGCGAGAAGCGCGGGCTCCGCCACACGCCGCTCGGCGGGCCCGATAGCCGCGGCGTCTACCCGAGCGCCCTTCCGGAGGGTGACACGCCTTATGCGTTTGACTGCGGAGCCACCTATAAAGGATTTTTAAAATTCTACATAAGAAAAATAAAAGAAAAGGGCGCGATTCCCGTGCTTGTGACTCCGCCGCCCAGAGGATATTTTAAGAACGGAAAGATCGCCTCGGTGCCGGGCAACCACGGCGGCAGCGATAAATTCGGAGATTACGCCTATGTTCGCGCCATGCGGCAGACCGCGGAGGAAGAAAGCGTTCCGCTGATCGAGCTGTTTGACAGGGCGAAAGCGTATATTGACGGGCTCGGCGAGGAAAAGTTCAAATATCTCCAGTCGATCAAGGACGAGGAAGGCAGGACCATCGGCGAGGCGCGCTTCGGCAGACCCAAACGCTGGCCCGAAGATTATGATGAGATCATGGAGAGCGAGGCCTTTGCGGAGACCGACAACACTCACCAGAACCGCTACGGCTCTTTTGTGTACGCCTCGTTCATAGCCGATGAGATAAAACAAAAGATCCCCGCCTTGGCCGGGCACATTCTTGACGTTCCCGCAAAAAAAGTACCCCCGCCAAAAGGCCTCGAATAATTTTAAATTTTATGTTGTATTTTAATAAAAATTATGCTATAATATTTACAGCATAAAACAAAAACGAAGGGGGATTTTTTATGCCTAATATAAGACCCGTATCGGATTTGAGAAACTATAATGAGGTTTTGCGGGAGATCACGATCGACTCGCCGGTATTTTTGACAAAAAACGGCAGAGGCAGATACGCGATCGTGGATATAAAAGAATATGAAAAAACCAACGCGGTTTTAAAGTTGATGGGCAAGCTTGCCGATGCCGAAAAATCAGCCAAAGAGAACGGCTGGATTACCGCTGAGCACACCGAGAAGGCGCTGGGCGTATATAGTTTTTTATAAGATTGATAAAGATTTTGTCTCAATTTACAGAATTTTATATGCCCGCAGAGATTATTTGAAGATAATTTTTGATGATTAATTTAGGAGTTTGACAGGAAAATAAGGCTTTATATTCAAAGATCCGCGGCGGCGCCGCGGATCTTGCTTTATCTTTTTTTATACGGCTCGGCCGAGGATTTGTGTATTATTAGATCGGGGAATTCTTCTTTTAAATATTCTTCCATGAAATCGCAGATTATATTTTCCGTCTCAAAATGACCCGCGTCTATCAGGTTTATGCCGAGCTCAAGCGCCAGTTGGGCCTCGTGGTGCTTTATTTCCGAGGTAATGTAAACGTCGGCGCCCGCGTTATAGGCGCAGTAGATCAAGTCTCCGCCGCTGCCGCTGCACACCGCCGCGGTAGTTATCACATCCGACGGGTCGCCGGTGTATGAGATCGCGGCGCAGCCGAGAACGTTTTTCACATAGTCAACGTAGTCCGCCATTTCGGTCGGCGTGTCAAGCCTTCCGACGCGGCCTATATTGTCAAGCGGCTTTCCGCTTCCGTCAACACATTCAAGGTCGTCAAAATGCCGGGTGTCCACAATGTCGAGCTTGTCGCAGAGAATGTCGTTCATGCCTCCGTCGGCGATGTCAAAATTGGTGTGGGCGCTGTACAGCGCGATGTCGTTTTTTATCAGATTTATGATCACGCTGCCCGTAACGTCCTGTTCGATAACACGGTTTATTGATGTGAAGATCAGCGGATGGTGTGTTATTATCATGTCCGCTCCCAGCGCGATCGCCTCGCGGACGTTTCGGCTGGTGCCGTCAAGCGCGATATAGACCGTGTTTACCTCCTTATCCATATCGCCCGTCATAAGTCCCGGATTGTCCCACGGCTCGGCGAGACTGCGCGGCGCGAGCCGCTCGATATGGTCTGCTATTTGTTTTACGGTAACAGGCATAAGATCACTCCTTAAAGTTTTTTGTTTGTTCCGTCAGCGCCGCGATAATTTCGCGGGTGCGGCAAAGCTCCGCCCGCGCCTCGGGCGAGGAAGACCGGGCGAGACCGTCCGCTTTGGCGATGAGGGCGTTTGTCAGATTTTCGAGGTATTTGTCGAAATGCTCGGGCCTGCGCTCAAGCAGATCCCGTCCCGCAAGCCGTTCGTGAGGCTGAAGGGGCTGATGTTTTTCGTTTCCGGGCGACATCGCAATGATGTTGTATATCTTGTTCCCCTCAACTGCGAGATGCTCGCGGATGTCTTTGAAGCCGCGCCCGTAAATATAATCCCTGAGCTCGGGCGCCGACGACATGGGCTGAATTATGATAAGCCCGGCGCGCATCACAACGCTTGGAGAATTTTCCAGGATCTCCGCGATCGTTTCGCCGCCCATTCCGGCAATCACTATTGTGTCGGCGTTGTCGGCGGGCGTTACCGTCTCAAGCCCCGCGCCGAGCCTTAGCGAGATCCTGCCGTCCGTTTTGCTGCCGCGGACGGTCGCGGCGGCCGTCTTCAGAGGTCCTTCGTTAATGTCGGACGCTATTGCGCGTTCCGTCTTTCCCCGCTCGATAAGATAAACGGGTAAGTAGGCGTGGTCGGTGCCTATATCCGCGGTCATTTTTGAATTTTCAATGAGGCCGGCTATCTTTTCGAGCCTCGGTGTAAGCTTGATCATATCGGAAATCCCTTTAAATATAATTATATATAGATTCTATATTTAATCACATTATTTGTCAATACAAAAAAGGAAAAAAGGATTTTTTGTAGAATAATAAAGGCAGGAGTGATTTTATGAACGTCAGAAAAATGATCGAGGCGCGGGAGCGGGAGTATTTGTCGGATCGGGCAATGCTCAGCGAAAACTCCGCGGGCAGGCGCGAAAAAGAGGAACCGTGCGAACTCAGAACATGCTTCCAGCGCGATCGCGACAGGATAATCCACTCAAAGGCGTTCCGCAGACTGAAACACAAGACGCAGGTGTTTTTGTCGCCCCAGGGCGACCACTATCGTACGCGGCTGACCCATACTCTTGAGGTCGCGCAGATCGCCAGAACGATCTCGCGGTCGCTCTGCCTGAACGAGGATCTGACCGAAGCGATCGCTCTCGGCCACGACTTGGGGCACACGCCGTTCGGTCATATGGGAGAACGGGTGTTAAATGACATTTGTCCCGGCGGTTTTGAGCACAACAAGCAGAGCCTCAGAGTGGTCGACGTGCTTGAAAACGGCAGGGGACTCAATCTGACGTATGAGGTTCGGGACGGTATTTTGAACCATACCGGAACCGAAAGAGCGAAAACTCTTGAGGGCAGGGTAGTAGCGCTGTCCGACAGGATAGCTTACATAAATCACGATATTGACGACGCGGTTAGGGGCGGAGTGCTCAGCGAGAGCGATATACCGTCGGCGTTTGTGTCGGTTCTCGGGGACCGACATTCGGTGAGGATAGACACCATGATAAAGGCTGTTATCTCGGCGAGCGGCGATGACATAGCCATGGAGCCCGAGGTCCACGCGGCCATGATGGGGCTCAGGCAGTTTTTGTATGAGCGCGTGTATATGAACCCCGAGCTTGAGATCGCTTCCGAGGAAAACAAAGCGAAGAATATTTTAGAGAGTCTTTACGAAAGATTTTTAAGCGATATTGATTTAATTCCCAAAGAAACGCGAAACAACAGCCGCACCGACGATAAATACGTTATCGCGGCGGATCACATCGCGGGAATGAGCGATCCGTTCGCCGTGGCGTGCTATCAGGAGCTGTTTGTGCCGAGATTTTGGGTGAAATAGAAAATTTGCAGTAAAGAATTTGTTTGAAAAGAGGCGGAGCCGATGGCAAATCAGGATTTTCAGAGTTTTCTTGACGAGGTCGTGATGAAGAACGACATTGTTGAGATCATCTCGGGCTTCACTGTTTTAAAACGCAGCGGCAGCAACATGATGGGTCTGTGCCCGCTTCACAACGACAAGAAGTCACCGTCGCTGTCGGTATCTCCGGACAAGCAGATCTTTCACTGCTTCGGCTGCGGAGCCGGGGGCAGCGTGATCCAGTTTGTCGAGGCCGCCATGAATCTGGATTTCATGGACGCAGTGAAGTACCTGGCTGACAGAGTGCATATGGAGATGCCCGACAAAAGGAGCGGCGGCGACAAACAGAAGCAGTTGATGGCGTCGCGGAAGAAAGAGCGGCTGTATCAGATAAACGCGCGTGCGGCGCGGTATTATTTTGATCAATTGTCAACGCCCGAAGGCAGACCGGGGCTTGAATATTTAAAAAAGAGGAAAATATCAAATTCGACTATAAAAAAGTTCGGTATAGGCTACGCGCCCGAGGGTTGGTCAAACCTCATTGACCACCTTAAAAAGCAGGGCTGTTCCGAAAGCGATATGTATGATGCGGGCCTTGTAAGAAAACGCGAAAACGGCACATATTATGATGCGTTTTATGACGGCCGAGTCGTGTTCCCGATAATCGACGTCCGCGGCAGAATTATCGCCTTCGGCGGCAGGATAATCCGCGACGGAACGGACGCTCCGAAATACTGGAACACGCCCGAGACAATGATATTTAAAAAGAAGGACAACCTTTTCGGGCTTAACCTTGCCAAGAATGACAAGTCGGGCAGACTGCTGCTGATGGAGGGCTATATGGACGTTGTGGCGCTGCATCAGAGCGGTTTCGGAAACGCGGTCGCCTCGCTGGGCACTTCGTTCACATCGGAACAGGCCCGCCTTGTCAAACGTTACGCTCCGAGAGCCGTGCTGTGCTATGACAACGATGAGGCCGGAAAAAAGGCTACGCTGCGGGCGGGCGACATTTTGTTTGATGAGGGAGTTAAGGTGCGCGTGCTGACAGTTACGGACGGCAAGGATCCCGACGAGTTCATCAAGAACAAAGGGCCGGATATGTTCGCGGTCCTGATCGAAAAGGCTAAACCGCTAATTGAGTATAAAATTAACGAGATAAGAGAAAAATATAATCTAAACGACGTGGACGACAAAGTGGACTTTATCCGCGAGGCTTCGGCGGTTTTGGCGAGGGTGAAAAATCCTGCCCAGCGCGAGATCTATGTCGGCAAGCTTGCGGATGAGCTTAAAATAAGCGCGGACAGCATAATGTCAGGAATAACGGAGTTTGAGCGAAAAAACGACCGCATTGAGGCGAGGCGGCAGGAAAACGCGCGTTTGAGGCAGATTGTCAGACGGGAGTCGGCCGGAACGGAAAACGCTCGGGGCCTATATTGGGCCGAGCGGATGCTTCTGAACCAGATGTGCGACAAACAGGTTATGAAACGGGTAAAAGAAAACGGCATAACCCCGGATGATTTTATATGTGATCCGGTCCACCGGAGGCTGGCGGAGCTCCTGTTTGAACTGAGCGAAAAAGGCGTTTGTCCGGAGCCTGCGGACTTGATAGGCAGGAGCCTTCCGGAAGACGCAGGGCCTGTCTCCGACATACTTATGAGCGACAAGAACATAAAGGATAAGGCGTCGGCATGCGCCGGTCCTATAGAGACAATGATGAAGGCGAAAGAAGGGCGGCTCATTGCGGGCGGCGCCGATGACGATGAACAGCTCATGCGGCTGTTTGAAAAGAAAAAGCAGAGAAAGCTGTGAGCGGAGGTAGATTATTATGAGCAGTAAAAAAGAGGACGCGAACAAGAAAAACGCCGAGACGAAAGCGGCCGAGATGAATGTTGCCAAAAAGAAGGCGCAGATCATTCAGGGTCTTCTGGACGAGGGCAAAAAGCTTGGGATGCTTGAATATAAAACCGTGGCGGACAAGCTTGAAGAACTCGAACTTGAGGCCGAGCAGATGGATCGGATTTATGAGATCATAGAGAAACAGGGCATCGAGATCGTCGGCAGTATCGATCCCGAGCCGGTTGTGGACGAGACCGAGCAAGTGACCGAGGAAGAGCTTGAGGATATGTCGGTCCCGGACGGCATCAGTATTGACGATCCGGTTCGCATGTATCTCAAGGAGATCGGAAAAGTAAATCTGCTCACCGGCGAGGAGGAAGCGGAGCTTGCCAAGAGAATGAGCGAGGGCGACGTTATGGCCAAGCGCAAGCTTGCCGAGGCCAATCTGCGCCTGGTAGTCAGCATCGCGAAGCGCTATGTCGGTCGCGGAATGTTGTTCCTCGATCTTATTCAGGAAGGAAACCTCGGACTCATCAAGGCGGTCGAAAAATTTGATTACACAAAGGGATATAAATTTTCGACCTACGCCACATGGTGGATAAGACAGGCGATCACAAGGGCGATCGCCGATCAGGCAAGGACGATAAGGATCCCGGTTCACATGGTCGAGACGATAAACAAGCTCGTGAGAGTTTCGCGCCAGCTCGTGCAGGAGCTCGGCAGGGACCCGCTGCCCGAGGAAGTCGCGAGAGAGCTCAACATGCCGGTCGACAAGGTGGGCGAGATCTTAAAGATCGCGCAGGAGCCGGTGTCGCTTGAAACTCCGATAGGCGAGGAGGAGGACAGTCATCTGGGCGACTTTATCCGAGACGACGACGCTCCCGCGCCGTCCGACGCAGCAACGTTCACTCTGCTCAAGGAGCAGCTTGTGGACGTGCTCAGCACTTTGACCCCGAGAGAGGAAAAGGTCCTGCGTCTGCGGTTCGGCTTGGACGACGGCAGGGCCAGAACGCTTGAGGAAGTCGGCAGAGAGTTTAACGTCACCCGCGAAAGGATACGTCAGATCGAGGCTAAGGCCCTCAGAAAGCTGCGCCACCCGAGCCGCAGCAAGAAGCTGAAAGATTATTTGGAATAGTTTTTAAATATTCATGAACAAAATATAATTTTTCGGCATACATAAACATAGGAACACATAGAACGGATATAAGCTGATCTTAAGGCCGACTCCCCTTCCGACAGGAGGGGAGCCGGCTGTGACAGAGCGCGGTATTACGCGAAACCCGATCAATGGGGGTGAGAAGGTGGAAAATCCCAAAAAGACGATCATGCACGTTTCAAACGTCAGCATAGTGATAAATATTCTGCTGTCCGCCGTGAAGCTGGTGGCAGGCTTTGCGGCGAACTCGGGCGCCATGATCAGCGACGCCATTCATTCCGCGTCGGATGTTTTCAGCACGGTGATCGTTATGATAGGCGCGGGCGCCGCCGCCAAAAAGGCGGATCACGACCATCCGTACGGCCACGAGCGCATGGAGTGCATCGCGGCGGTTATTCTGTCAGCGGTGCTGTTTGTGACCGGCCTCGGCATCGGATTTGAGGGCCTGAAAAAAATTATCGGCGGCCACTATGAGCAGCTTGCGGTTCCGGGCATGCTCGCCCTGGGAGCCGCGGCGCTTTCGATCGCGGTAAAGGAGCTGATGTTCTGGTACACGAGGTATTATGGCAAAAAGGTCGATTCCACCGCGCTTATGGCGGACGCGTGGCACCACCGCAGCGACGCTCTCTCGTCGATCGGCTCGCTCGCCGGAATTATCGGCGCGAGACTGGGGTTTCCGATCTGCGACCCGCTGGCAAGCGTGGTCATATGCGTGTTTATTTTAAAAGCGGCGTATGACATCTGCAAGGAGGCGCTCGACAAAATGGTCGATAAATCCTGCGACGATGAGACCGAGCGAGAAATGGCCGAGATAATAAAGCTTCAGGACGGGGTAAAAAGCCTTGACCTGCTGATGACAAGAATGTTCGGCTCAAAGATCTATGTGGACGTTGAGATCTCGGCCGACGGAAATATCAGCCTGGTCAATGCCCACGAAATAGCCGAGGACGTCCACCACGCCATAGAGCGGAGCTTCCCCAAAGTAAAGCACTGCATGGTCCACGTCAACCCCTACATAGAGAAAAAGTGATATAATTGAATTAAAATGCTTGCAATTTGCGTCAATTTGCGGTATAATTGATTTAAACTGAAGCAATTATAATATAAAGAGGTGAATTGTATGACAACGGTCAGCATTCGTTTGGACGATGATATGAAGAAGGATTTGGACAGCATGTGCAGTGAAATGGGTATGAATATAACAACCTTTTTTATGATATACGCGAAAAAGGCCCTGAGAGACAGAAAAATCCCGTTTGAGATCACCGCTGTCGAACCGTTTTATTCGGATAAAAACCTTGAGCATATCGAAACGGCGAAGCAGCAGGTCAAGGATGGCAGAGTTGTTGTAAAATCCATGAACGAACTGGAGGCAATGGAGGTTGAGTAGTATCACATTTGCCGAGGACGCGTGGGACGAATATTTATATTGGCAGCGCACAAATTTTATGCTGTGAGCAGCGTCATATTTTTGAAATACTACATACAAAATAAAATAATTAAATCAACGCAATAACAAAAACGAACATGAGTCAATAATACCATGTTCGCTTTTGTTTCATAATTATTTATAATGGTATATTATTCACCAAGTACCGTGTTGTTCGGGTATTGTCAATAGGGAACGAGAAAAAATTTTATCTTTTTTATGGGGCTTTTTTCTCATTCTGAATAAGGCGTACCACCTTATCTGTAAAGGTTTCTCGGCTCTTTTCGCTGAAATGGACGTGAATATCAAAGGTCGTGTTTCCTATCCGTTTGACAATGCTGTTATCGGTAGCATTATCAGGTGTGTCCGCTCTTGTTCTGTTTTCTTTGTTTTCCATATTCATCACCTCGCTTTCTCTCTGAAAAACAAAAAATCCTGTCCGTTTTGGATAGGATAAGATAAGATTTATCGCTCTTGCTCTATGTGCTGTCGTTGCTCGGCGGTGCGCTCCTGTTGCTCGGCTCGTTCCGCAATATCAACATATCGGCGGATTTGTTGCAGTTCCTTAACCTCGGCTCTGACCGCCTTTAATTCCTCATACTCGCTTGCAGACTGCGCTTTTAGTTCGCCATATTCCTTGCGCCACTTGGAAACATTGATTGACTTCGTACCCTCCGGCAGATTGGCGTGTAAGAAACGGTTGGCGGCGTTCCAGATTATCAGGTCGCTTTCGTGTTCCTGCTC
>CANQMT010000014.1 GCA_947625055.1 uncultured Monoglobus sp.
TTCTCAGCGCCGAAAATACTTGGCGGGCAACTGCCCGGGAACATAGGACGCTGCCGGAACAAATCAAAACCTCAACCAAACGGTTGGGGTTTTAATTTTTGATAAATTTTGTGCGGGAAAAGACGCGCATTGTAGTTTTGTTTCTGATATAATCATAATCGGAGGTGAGCAGATGGATATTTTAAAACAGCTCAACGCGGTCATATGTTATGTCGAGAAAAACCTGGATGGGGAGATCAGTCCGGACATGATTTCCCGCGCGGCATGCACAAATTATGACAGCTTTTGTAGGTTCTTCAGCTATATAACCGGAATGACGCTTACGGAATATATTCGCAAAAGGCGGCTGACCAAGGCCGCTTACGATCTGCGGCAAGGCGGCGAAAAAATAATTGATATCGCCGTAAAATACGGTTATTCCGGAGCAGACGCGTTTTTAAGAGCTTTTGTGAGGCAGCATGGGATCCCTCCGACGGTTGCGGCAAAAGATATATCGGCTCCTCTTAAAATATATCCACCTGTTTCATTTCACGTTATATTTAAAGGAGCAAAAGAAATGAATATGCGTATTGTTGAAACAAAAGAGATTGAAGTGTACGGCATTTCCCGCGAGTTTGGCGGAGCAGCTTCGGAGAGATTTGAGCGGGAAGGAAAAATGTGGAGTGATCAATTTGATGATGTACCTTCACAGCTTTGCGATGACCCGGTAGGCGTGTGGTACGGCATTTGGGATCATGGACGTTATATGATCGCGCGCGACAGAGCGGACGTGACGGTGCTGTCACCTGAAAGGTATGTTATCCCGGCGGGTAAATACGCGGCTTTTACAACCAAAAAAGGCGGATTTGCGGGTAATGAGCTGCCCGCGCTGCGCGACCTGATCTTTAATTCATGGATGCCCGACTCAGGATATGTTCAAAACGGTGATATGGAAATCGAAGTATATCATTTGTTTGGGATCGACAAAGTCCGAAAAGAAGAAAGGTACTACGAAATTTGGGTACCGATAAAAGAAAAGTAAAATAATATTGTTGTTTAGGGCGGCATGTGGGCATGCCGCCCTACAATGTTAGGCGGAAGCCAAACGGGCAGATTATATCTGTACCTTGTTTAATTTAAAACTTTGTGCTATAATTTTATATGGTGATAGTATGCGAACAGAAAATATAACCGCGGAGTTTGCGGATATGGATAAATTTATTGAGCTGAATACCGAGGCGTTCCCCAAGCAGGAGAGAGTGCCCGTTAAAAATTTTTTAAAAATGGCGGAGGAGGGGCTTATTGACCTTATCGCCGTGTATGACGGGGAGACTTTTGTTGGTTTCTGCGCGGTCATGGCGGATGCGCCAACGGCGTATTTGTGTTATTTCGCTGTGGAAAAAAGCCTGCGCTGCCGCGGATACGGAGGAAGAATACTTGAGCTGCTGCGCGAAAAATACGCGGGCTGCCAAGTGGTGCTCGACCTTGAGCTTGTCGACGAGAGCGCGCTCAACAATGAGCAGCGGATAACCCGCCGCAATTTCTATTTGCGCAACGGTTTTTATCCCACCGGATACGGAATGGCTTATTTCGGCATGGAATTTGAACTGCTGTGCGGCGGCCCAAATTTTGATATGGAAGATTTTATGCGCGTTATCGACAAACTGAAAGCCAAAAATTTCCGACCCCGCGTGTTCGAAGTGGATATATAATAACGGAAAAATTTAGTAGAGCAAGATCACTTTTTCTTTTTGCTCCCCGCGAGGTCGTGGCTCATGGCGAGGTGGGTGTATATCAGTTCGTCGGTCGCGCCGTCAAGGAGTATGGTTATCCAGTGTTCCTTGTTCATATGATAGGCGGGGAACACGCCGCCGCTCATTCTCGCGGAGCCTATCATAAGCGGGTCGCACTTCACATCAATTATGTCAGCCTCGTCCTTTGAGTCAAGGCCGAGCTTGTCTTTTGTTATATTCATTATCACCGCGAACCATTTGTTGTTGTCCGCGCGCCGCAAAACCGCGTAATCGGGATATTTTTTCCATAAATATTCGGGATTTGCGCCGAATTTTTTGGCCGCGTATTTAAAGATCGCGTCTCTGTTCATAAATACCACCTCAAAATCATTATATCATATCAAAGCGGCTGTTTCAAGCGCGAGATAACCGCCTGTTCAGGCGGGCTGCTTTAGGACTGTTCGTGTCAATGCTTGGTGATATAGGAAAAAGCGAGGGGTGGATACTATTTAATTTGTCCGCGCTGATAATATCCGCTGCGCGGTGCATTAAGACCGGAGAGCGGAAAAACAGCTTTATTACAAGGAAAGAGCCAAAATCAGATTTGGCTTTTTTCGTCATCTTATAATAATGACATTGTGTTTTCCGAAAATTTCTTTTATATTATTGATATTGACAAATCGAGAATACTTATGTTAATATTTATTGATTGCAAAATTTAGTAAAGGACAGGTAATTTAAGTGGCTAAAATTAAATTTGAGAAGGCATCGCCCGAAAGCGTCGGAATAAGCCCTGCAGGAATCGTGGGATTCTTGAACCGCCTTGAGCGCGATGGGCTTGACATGCACAGCGTTATGATCATGCGCAGGGGGAAACTGGTATTTGAAGGCTATTATGCGCCGTACGGCAGGAACGCTCTGCACCGCATGTTTTCGATAAGCAAGAGTCTGACGGCGATCGCGATCGGCATGATGATAGATGAGGGCAGGCTCAGTCTTGACGATAAAATTTGTGCTTACTTTCCGGAATATCTTCCGTCCGACGGAGCGCATCCGTATCTTGAGCAGACTACTATCCGACATATGCTTATGATGACGACGCCTCATAACGGCACTACCTATGACAAATTCAGCGGCAAAGGCTGGGTCAAAAGCTTTTTCACCAAAAAACCGACCCACAAGCCCGGCACCGTCTTTTCATATGATACGAGCGCCTCTCATGTGCTGGCAGCTTTGATCGAAAAACTCAACGGAAAGAAGCTTGTCGACTATGTGCGCGACAAAGGACTGCCTATTTCCGACGAGGCATATTTTGTGCCGGACGGCGAAGGCGTAAGCCAGGGCGGATCGGGACTTTTGGCTCTGCCGTATGACGTGCTCGCGATGGCTGACATGCTGTTGCGCGGCGGAGTCTCGGACGGCAGGCGGCTGCTGCCCGAAAGCTACGTCAAAGAGATGACGGCGTTTCAGGTGCCGAACCATGCCAAGGGATTTTTTCCGGCTGAGCAGCAGGGCTACGGATATCATGTGTGGCGCACCCAGCGCGGCGGGTTTATGATGTACGGTATGGCGGGACAGCTCGCGGTATGCTTCCCGGACAAAGATCTGATATTTGTCACGACCGCCGATCTCACCGACCGCCACGGCGGGATTCAACGTATTTTTGACGCGTTTTTCGATGAGGTTTACGACACTCTTGACTGTGATTTTGAGTCTTTTGACATTTCGGACTTTGAAAAAAATCTCAGGATCAAGCCGCTGATGAGCCTTGATACATACGAAAAGGACGAGATTTTCGAATTTGAAAATAACTCAATGGGACTTAAAGCGATGCGCGTGACTGCTGGAAAGAACAGCGGCGCGCTTGATCTTGAGTTTGAGGACGGGATCCAGACTATCGGCTTCGGCTTCGGCTCATTGAAGTTCGGCGGCTTTGTGAAGTATAACTGTCCTTACGCCGCGTCCGCGGGCTGGAGCGGCGAGAAAGTGCTCATAATAAAAGCGAACCTTATCGGCGAGTGCGCGGGGAAAATATTTATCGAGCTTTCGTTCTGCGATGACGGCGGCCTGACGATATTTATGCGTAAAACCGAGGAGACATTGTTTAGCGAGTATAACGGTTTTGCGCAAAGCAAACAATAAATTTTAATAATATGGGGTGATACAAATGATGAAAAGGTTAATGCCGCTTGTTTTTTGCGTTTGTCTGATTTTGAGCGGCTGCGGAAAGACGGCCTCTGACAGCGGAAAACTGACCGAGGGCGGACAAAGCGTAAGTAATGACGAGACGGCTCCGGCGTCAGCCGCACCCGCGGAGGCGGCGGAGGAAGCGTCCGCGGAACTGTCCGACGGCGTTGTCGCCGTCGTTAACGGCGAGGAGCTGAGAGCAGAGGACTTTGGCTATTATATCTATAACGAGGCGGTCGTTAAAATGTATGAGACCGACCCAAACGCCGACATTTCCGACTTCAGTTTTGACGCGGCCGATCGAGACGTTATCATATTAAACGCTGTCATGGACGCGGTGGGCGATACCGCGTTCAGGCAAAAGGCTGCCGAATGTGGCTATTCGGTGAGTGAGGCGGAAAAGACCGCCTCGGAGCTTGTGGATGATGCGATAGCCCGCAGCGGAGAAGAAGGATTCGGGAAAACCGCTGCCGCTCTCGGCATAAGCAATGCCGAAGGCTACAAAAAGGTATACACGAACATCTCGGTTTTTGACGGCGTGGCTGAAGATTTTCAGAAAAACCCCGGCAGATATATTTCCGATACCGCCCTGCTCAATGATTACGCCGATGACAGAGGCGCGTCGGTGCGGCAGATCCTTATTTTGAGCGGCACCGACAAGGGGGACCCTTTGACCGTGGCGGCCGGTATAAATGAAAGAGCCAAGGCCGGCGAGGATTTCGTGTCATTAATGGACGAGTACAACGAGGACAGCGTGACCGAAAGCGGTTATGTTTATACTTTCACCAAGGGTGAGATGGTCAAATCGTTCGAGGACGCGGCGTTCGCGCTTGACATAGGCGGTATAAGCGATATTGTGCAGTCTGATTACGGCTATCACACGATCAAGCGTATATGCGGCGCTTATGAACTGCGAAATTATTGGACCGCAAACTCGGATGTGCGGATCGCCGAGAATCTGAATGAGATACTTAGCTTTGACGATGTTATAAACATGGCGAAGTCCGCAACGTGAGCAGGCGGCGCGTTAACGTGAAATAAAAAAATGAGACTGTGAATAATATTTATATGCGAATATATGCGAAAGGAAGGTAAAACTATGGGCAACACTGTAAAATTTGAAATGGAAAAGGGCGGAGCGTTCACGATCGAGCTGTATCCCGATATGGCTCCCAAAACAGTTGAGAACTTCAAAAAGCTTGTCTCAAACGGATTTTATGACGGGCTCACGTTCCATAGGGTGATCGACGGGTTTATGGCCCAGGGCGGCTGCCCCAACGGCACGGGCACGGGCGGCAGCGGAGAAAATATTCCCGGCGAGTTCGCTATGAACGGCTTTGACGGCAACACCTTGAGCCATACGCGCGGCGTTGTTTCGATGGCGAGAGCCATGAATCCCGATTCCGCCAGCAGCCAGTTCTTTATCTGTTATGATAACGCGGATTTTCTTGACGGTCAGTATGCGGCGTTCGGCAAAGTGACCGACGGTATGGATGTGGTTGACGGATTTCTGAGCGTGCGCCGCGTCGGCCCCGAAGGCGGAACACCCACGGAGCCGATCGTGATCAGCCGCGCCTATATCGTTGAATAGTGGCGAAAATAAATATTCCCGAGCGGCTTTCCGAGATAATATCACGCCTTGAAAATGCCGGCCACAGGGCTTATCCGGTGGGCGGCTGCGTGCGCGACAGTTTAAGAGGCTGCATCCCGAAGGACTGGGACGCGGCGACCTCGGCTCTGCCCGAACAAGTTAAGGACGCAATGACCGGAACGGGATTTAAGATAATCGAAACGGGAATTAAGCACGGAACCGTGACGGTGCTGGCCCGAGGCGAGACATATGAGATCACCACGTTTCGGATCGACGGCGGATATTCCGACAACCGCCGCCCCGACTCGGTGCGATTTGTCGCTAATATAGAAGATGATCTGTCAAGGCGGGACTTTACGATAAACGCCATAGCCTATGACTGCGAAAACGACAGAGTCATCGACCCGTTCGGCGGCGCCGCGGATATTGAGCACCGCCTTGTCCGCTGTGTCGGCGAGCCGGAAAAGCGTTTCCGCGAGGATTCGCTGAGGATACTGCGGGGACTGCGCTTCGCGTCGGTCCTCGGCTTTGATATCGAGGAAAAAACCGCCGCGGCGATGCTGAGCTTCGCGCCGCAGCTTAAAAATGTTTCAAGCGAGAGAATATACGCCGAGCTTAAGATGATACTCTGCGGTGATAATATAGAGACGGTGCTGCGGGAATACCGCGGCGTTTTCGCATGCGTTTTGCCGGAGCTTGAGCCGATGTTCGATTTCCCGCAGCAAAATCCGTATCATTGCTATGACGTGTGGGAGCACACGATCCATGCGGTCTCGGCTGTGCCGCCGGATCCGGTTTTGCGGTTTGCGGCGCTGTTCCATGACAGCGGCAAGCCCGCGTGCCATACCCGCGAAATGCTCACTGACGGATCTCGGATCGACCATTTTTATAATCACGGCGCAGTTTCGGCGGAGCTTATAGAGAACGCGCTTGAGCGCCTCAGGGCCGACAACGCCGCAAAGGAGCGGACGAAATATCTCGTCCTTCATCACGGCGATATGACAGCCCCGACAAAAAAGAGCGTCAGACGGCGGCTCAGCCGCATTTCAAACGAGTTTGAAAACGGACGGGAAATGTTTGACATGCTGACTGCTTTAAAGCTTGCCGACGTTTCCGCTCAGGCCGAGCTTGTCCGCGAAACAAGAAAGGCCGAGCTGCGCGAGGTCGTTAAGATAGCCGACGAAATCACTGCCGAAAGAGAGTGCCTAAGCGTTAAGGATCTGGCGGTAAACGGCAATGACGTGATGAGTCTCGGCCTTTCCGGGCCGGCGGTGGGCAGAGCGCTGAACGCGGCTTTGGAGGCCGTTATTTCCGAAGATGTGAATAATGACAGGGAATCAATAATAGAATATATAAATAAATTATAAATTTTGTTAATTATTTGCATTTTCTCTTGATTTATAATCAAAATTTATATATAATAAGACTAACAATTTCTGACAAAGGAGTGATCCCTGTGAGCAAGAAATACACAGTCGGCATAGATTACGGTTCCCTTTCGGGAAGAGCGGTGCTTGTCGATGTTGAAAACGGCGCGGAGCTGGCCTCGTCGGTATATGAATATCCTCACGAGGTAATGTATGAGTATCTGCCCGACGGCAAAACAAAACTTGGCGTTGACTGGGCGCTTCAGCATCCTCAGGATTATCTTGACGTTCTGGCGCACACCGTTCCGGACGTTATAAAGCAGTCGGGGGTTTCGAGCGATGATATAATCGGGCTCGGTATTGATTTTACCGCCTGCACGGTGCTTCCGGTCAAGGCGGACGGAACGCCGTTGTGCTTCCTTGACGAGTACAAGTCAAATCCCCATGCCTATGTTAAGCTGTGGAAGCATCACGCCGCTCAGAAATACGCTAACAGACTGAACGAAATCGCCGAAAGCTCGGGCGAGAGCTTTCTTAAAAGATACGGCGGAAAGATCTCATCCGAATGGATGATTCCCAAAGTCTGGCAGATAGCGGAGGAGGCTCCGGAAGTCTATGACGCAATGGATAAGTTTATCGAGGCCGCCGACTGGATCGTGTGGCAGCTTACGGGCGTTGAGACGCGCAATAGCTGCACCGCGGGATATAAGGCGCTTTGGAGCAAGAGCGAGGGCTTTCCGTCAAAGGAATTTTTTAAGTCTTTAAATCCGAGACTTGAGAATTTTGTTGATGAAAAGATAGGCTGCGAAATTTCACCGATAGGCTCAAAGGCCGGAGTGATTACGGCGGAAATGTCCAAGATCACCGGACTAAAGGCCGGAACGGCGGTGGCCGTGGGCAATGTTGACGCGCATGTGGCGCTTCCCGCAGTGGGCGTGACCGAACCCGGAAAGATGCTTATGATAATCGGCACATCGACCTGCGATATACTTCTCGGTGATGAAGAACGCATGGTCCCGGGAATATGCGGCGTCGTTGAGGACGGAGTTATCCCCGGATTTATGGGCTATGAGGCGGGTCAGTCCTGCGTGGGCGACCATTTTGACTGGTTCGTTAAGACCTCAGTCCCCGAGAGCTACTACCGCGAGGCGAAAGCGCTCGGCATGAATATCCATCAGCTTTTGAGAACCAAAGCCGGCGACAAAAAACCCGGCGAGAGCGGCCTTGTGGCCCTTGACTGGTGGAATGGCAACCGCAGTGTGCTGGTGGATGTTGATCTCAGCGGAATGATCCTCGGAATGACGCTGCTGACGCGGCCCGAGGATATATACCGCGCGCTTATCGAGGCCACTGCCTACGGAAAGCGCATGATAGTTGATACTTTTCGCAAAAACGGCGTTCCTGTTACCGAGCTCTATGCTGCGGGCGGCATAGCTCAGAAGGACGGGTTTATGATGCAGATATACGCCGACGTTACAAATATGAATATAAAGATCGCCGATTCAAAACAGGCGGGCGCGCTCGGTTCGGCCATGTTCGGAGCTGTTGCGGCGGGATCCGCGGCGGGCGGTTATGATGACATTGCGGAGTGCGCGAAACATATGGGCAGAGTAAAGACGCATTACTATAAGCCGATCCCGGAGAATGTTGAGATATATGATAAGCTATATGCCGAATACAAGGAACTTCATGACTATTTCGGCCGAGGCGCCAATGATGTCATGAAGCGGCTCAAGGATTTGAAAAAATCGGTGAAAGAGAAATAAAAAATCAAAACAAAGGAAAATAATTATGTATGACGAACTTAAAAAACGGGTTTACGAGGCCAACATGCTGCTGCCGAAACACGGTCTTGTAACCTTCACCTGGGGCAACGCCTCGGAGGCGGACAGAAAAGCGGGAGTCGCGGCAATAAAGCCGTCCGGCGTTGAGTATGACAGATTAAAGCCCGAGCATATCGTGGTGCTTGATCTGCAAACGGGCGAGGTCGTTGACGGAAATCTTAACCCGTCATCCGACACGCCGACGCATCTGGAGCTTTACAGGCGGTTCCCGAATATAGGCGGCGTTGTCCACACGCACTCTCCCCACGGTACGGCATGGGCTCAGGCCGAAAGGGGGATACCCCCGTACGGCACGACTCACGCGGATTATTTTTACGGCGAGATCCCATGCGCGAGACCGCTGACAAAAAAAGAGGTTGAGGATGCCTACGAGCTCAATACCGGCAGAGTTATCGCCGAGACATTTGAGCAGAGAGGCATAGATCCCGAAGCGGTTCCCGGTGTGCTTGTTTCGAACCACGCGCCTTTTACCTGGGGAACCGACGCGAAAAATGCGGTTCACAATGCGGTGGTGCTTGAGGAGGTCGCGAAGATGGCGCTTATGTGCGAGGCGATCGATCCCGATATCCGAAACATGCCGCAGTATGTGCTGGACAAGCACTATTACCGCAAGCACGGCGAGAACGCTTATTACGGGCAGGGCGGCGCCAATGGGTAAGTTTATAGTATTCGAGGGTCTTGACGGCAGCGGCAAGTCCTCGCAGATCGAGCTGCTCGGGAAAAATCTTGAGGAGCGGGGCGAAAAGGTCCATGTGACGCATGAGCCCACGGATTACGAGACGGGCGGATATTTAAACCGAATTCTATCCGGCAGGGAGAGCAAGGACATACATTTGCAGGCTGCACTGTTCCTGGCGGACAGGATAGAGCACGCGACTCATCCGGAGCGCGGAATAAAGAAATATCTCGAGGATGGCTACACGGTCATATGCGACAGATATTATTATTCCTCGCTGGCGTATCAGGGAGCCGATCCCGACTGCGATTACGAATGGGTGAAAACGCTGAATTTGGGCTGTCCCAAGCTTCCGAAACCCGATCTTTGCATATTCCTTGACGTAAATCCCGAGACCTGCAAAGACAGGATCGACGCGGGCCGCGACAATGTTGAGCTCTATGAGCAGAGCGCGGCGCAGATGAGAGGCATAAGAGAGGGCTTTATGACGGTGCTTGAGGACCTTAAAAATAATTACGGACATAATATAGTCATTATCGACGGAGGCGGCGATATTGACGGCATATCAAAGGAGATTTTGAATTATGTATAAAAGATTATTTACATCAGAGTCGGTGACTGAGGGACATCCCGACAAAATAGCCGATCTTATTTCGGACGCGATATTGGACGCGATATTGGAAAAAGACCCCAAGGCGAGAGTGGCGGTCGAAGTCACGGTAACGACCGGACTTGTGCTGATCGTGGGCGAGATAACCACCGACACGTATGTCGATATGAAAACCATCGCGCGCGAGACGATACGCGGCGTGGGCTATGACAGGGCAAAATACGGATTTGACTGCGACACCTGCGCGGTCCTGGTCGCGATCGACGAGCAGTCTGGCGACATCGCCCAGGGCGTTGACGACGGCGGCGATGGAATAGGCGCGGGCGATCAGGGCATGATGTTCGGCTTTGCCTGCGACGAGACAGAGGAATATATGCCTCTGCCGATCTCGCTTTCACACAAGCTGACCCGCCGCCTGACCGAGGTGCGCAAGAAAAATATCCTGAATTATCTGCGCCCCGACGGTAAAGCCCAGGTGACGGTCGAGTATAACGAGGACGGCAGCTTCAAGCGCGTTGACGCGATCGTCGTGTCAACTCAGCACAGCGAGGCCGTCTCGCAGGAGCGCCTGCATGAGGACATAAAAAAATATGTTATCGACCCGGTGATCGGTGACGATCTCAAGGACGAGGACACGACGATATATATCAATCCTACCGGCAGATTTGTTGTCGGCGGCCCCCAGGGCGACAGCGGCCACACGGGCAGAAAGATCATAGTCGACACCTACGGCGGCTACGCGAGCCACGGCGGCGGAGCGTTCTCGGGCAAAGACCCGACAAAGGTTGACAGGAGCGCGGCCTACGCCGCCAGATATGTGGCGAAAAACGTTGTCGCGGCCGGCCTCGCAAAAGCCTGCGAGATACAGCTCGCCTACGCGATCGGCGTAAGCAAGCCCGTTTCGGTCAGAGTCGACACAAGAGGCACCGGAGTTATCCCGGACGGCAAGATCGCCGAAAGAGTGCTCATGGTGTTTGACCTGACCCCCGGCGGAATTATAAAGAGCCTCGACCTTCAAAGACCGATATACAAGCAGACCGCAGCATACGGTCATTTCGGCAGAGACGACCTTGACCTCCCGTGGGAGAAAACCGACAAAGCGGAGCTGCTGAAATAGGAGAAATATAATGTCATACGACGGATTTGTAACGCGCAGCGTTGTGCGTGAGCTTGATCAAAAGCTCTTGGGCGGGAAGATCGACAAGATCTATCAGCCCGAGAGCGACGAGATCATACTTGGCGTGCGCACATTTGACGGAAATTACAGACTGCTGCTTTCCGCCAACGCGTCAAACGCCCGCGTTCATCTAACAAATGTGAAAAAAGAAAACCCGATGACGCCGCCCATGATGTGCATGCTGATGCGCAAGCATTTAAGCGGCGGCAGAATAACCGCGATAACGCAGCCCGGCTCCGACCGGGTTGTTCGCATTGATGTCGAGGCAGTGACCGAGCTCGGCGACCTTGAGACAAAGTCGGTCATAACCGAGATCATGGGCCGACACAGCAACATAATATTCATCGACAAAGACAATAAGATCCTCGACAGCGCCAAGCACGTTGATTTCACGGTCAGCAAGGTCCGCCAGATCCTGCCGGGCTTTATTTACGAGCCGCCCCCGGGTCAGGACAAGCTGACCCCGGACGATTTTGAGCTCGTGAGCTTTATGAACCTTTTCGCGAAGCAGGACGGCGACGCCCTGCTTGATAAGTTCCTGCTCGGCAGTCTGATGGGCATGAGCCCGCTGGTTGCGCGAGAGCTTGTGTATAAGTTTGCGGGACATACCAAGGTCGCCAAGAGCGAGGTTGACGAGGCGAAGTTTGTCACGTTCGTCGGCTCGTTTATCGACGATATGCGCGAGGGCAGATTTGACCCGTGCGTTGTTTATGAAAAACAGAGCGGAAAGCCGATGTCGTTTTCGTGCATCCGTCTTGAGCAGTACGGCGATATTGCGGATGTGCGCTGCACAGACTCGATCTCCGGAGCGATCGACGATTATTATGTCACCCGCGCGATGCGCGAGAGCATGCGCCAGCGGAGCGCCGATATATTAAAGCTTGTGAACAACAACATAGACCGCTGCTCAAAAAAGTTAGCACTGCACAGAGACAATCTTGAAAAGTCCAAAAACCGGGACAAGTATAAGATCAAGGGCGATCTGCTGACCGCCAATATGCACAGGGTCAGCTACGGCATGAGCGAAATCACGGTCGAGAATTTTTATGACGACAACAAGGAGCTGAAAATCGCGCTCGACCCGACGATCTCTCCGGCGCAGAACGCCCAGAAGTTCTATAAGAGATACAACAAGGCCAAAGTCACCGAGAAATACGCCGCGGAGCAGATCGCCGAGGCGGAGGAGGAGCTCGGCTACCTCGAGACGGTGCTTGAGAGCATAACAAAGGCCGAGACGCCGCATGATCTGGCGGAGATCAAGGAAGAGCTCCGCGAGCAGGGATATATAAAAACCGTCGGACCGGGCGGCAAAAAAAAGAAGCGGAAAAATCCCGCTTCAATGCCGATGAAATTCACGTCAAGCGACGGTTATGAGATACTTGTGGGCAGGAACAACAAGCAGAATGACGAGCTTACTGTCCGAATGTCTTACTCGACCGACATATGGCTCCATACCAAGGAGATACCCGGATCCCATGTGCTTATCCGCACCAACGGGAGCGGCGAGGCTCCCGACCGGACGCTGCTTGAGGCGGCGCGCCTTGCGGCGTATTACAGCAAGGCGAGGGAATCGGCGCAGGTACCGGTGGACTATACCGCGGTTAAAAATGTGAAAAAGCCCAACGGCGCCAAACCGGGATTTGTGATTTACGGGAAAAACAGAACCATTTACGTCGATCCCTCAAACCAGATATAATGATCCGTTTCGTGATCATCGGAGTTTAGTCGTTGTCGACCTCCCATGAGATTATTGTTCCGTCGCTTGCCAGTATTTCTGCGGAATACTCGGTCCTGCCGCAGCGGAATTCTATGTCATAAACTTCTTTGCCGTTTTCACGGTCGCGCTTCGCCTCGGTAAAGGTGACATCGGCGGCTGTGAGACCGGCTTTTTCAAGCGCGATCTCCTTGGCGCGCTCAACGGTGATCCCGTCATAGGCGGGCGCTGTCTGCTGCGCCGGAGTTTGAGGCTGCGCTGTCGGCGCGTTTCCGTCGGGAACTATTCTGTCGGCGTCGGTCACAGTCGTTTTCTTGTCGCTGAGCTCAACGCGTTTCTGGTCTTCATACCATGTGACATCTTTTCCCATTATCTCGCCTATCGCTCTGATCGGCAGGTAGGTCGAGCCGTTATACAAGATAGGGTCAACCACTTCGCCTTGAACGTTTTTAAATGTGCGTTCCGTGCCGTCGATAACAATGGTAAAGTCAGGCCTCAGCTCCGCCTGAACGGTTTGGATAACTGTCGCCGCGCAGCCGCCGACGGCAGCGCATAAGACGCACAGCAGCGCAACAGCCGAAACCGAGATTTTTTTATTAAACTTTTTCATATCACACATCTCCTATCTTTTTAGTGTTTGTTATATTTTAACATAAAATTTGCTTTTAAATATATATATAAATTGTTAATAAAATATAAATAATTTGTATCTTTCTCGGTTCCGATTAATACAAACCATATATATGTTAATTAAATTTAATACGGGACATTACTTGTTTTTGCTCCTTTTTAAATAATCCTTGAGGAATAAACCCGTATATGACTCCGCGCATCCCGCTACCTTTTCGGGGGTGCCGCAGGCCACGATCGTTCCGCCGTTGTCGCCGCCTTCGGGGCCGAGGTCGATAATATAGTCGGCGGTTTTGATAACGTCAAGGTTATGCTCGATCACGACGACGGTGTTGCCCGCGTCGACAAGCTTTTGCAGCACGTCGATCAGCATATGCACATCGGCCGTGTGCAGGCCGGTCGTGGGCTCGTCGAGGATATATATAGTCTTTCCGGTGCTGCGCCGGCTGAGCTCGGTCGCGAGCTTGACGCGCTGCGCCTCGCCCCCCGACAGCGTCGTTGACGGCTGGCCGATCTTGATATAGCCCAGACCCACGTCGAACATAGTCTGAAGCTTGCGCCGGATCTTGGGCACGTTTTCAAAGAATTCGCAGCCTTCCTCGACCGTCATGTCAAGAACCTCGAATATATTTTTGCCCTTGTATCGAACCTCGAGAGTTTCGCGGTTGTAGCGTTTGCCGCCGCAGACTTCGCACGGCACGTACACGTCAGGCAGGAAGTGCATCTCTATTTTTATTATTCCGTCGCCCGTGCAGGCCTCGCAGCGGCCGCCTTTGACGTTAAAGCTGAATCTTCCCGATTTGTAGCCCCTCGCCTTGGCCTCCTGCGTGGCCGCGAAGAGCTCGCGAATGTCGGAAAACAGCCCGGTGTAGGTGGCGGGGTTGCTCCTCGGCGTCCTGCCGATCGGCGACTGGTCGATGTCTATGACTTTGTCAAGGAACTCGGCGCCCTTCATGCTTGTGAATTTGCCGGGATGTTTCTTGGCGTGATTGAGCACGTTTGACAGTTGCTTATAGAGTATCTCGTTGACGAACGAGCTTTTGCCGCTGCCCGAAACGCCGGTGACGCAGGTGAACGTGCCGAGAGGGATTTTTACGTTTATGTTTTTTAAATTGTTCTCGCGGCAGCCTCTTATCTCAAGCTTGTGGCCGTTTCCTTTTCTGCGCTTCTTGGGGACCGGAATAAATTTCTTTCCCGAAAGATACTGCCCGGTCAGCGACTTCTCGCATGCCATGATGTCGGCGGGTGTTCCCTGCGCTACGATCTCGCCGCCGTGAATGCCCGCGCCGGGGCCGATGTCGATAACATGGTCGGCGTTTAATATCGTGTCCTCGTCGTGCTCGACAACTATCAGAGTATTGCCAAGATCGCGAAGATCCTTCAAGGTCTCGATAAGCTTTGAGTTGTCGCGCTGGTGCAGGCCTATGCTCGGCTCGTCCAGAATATACACAACGCCCATCAGACTTGAGCCGATCTGAGTGGCGAGCCTTATTCTCTGAGCCTCGCCGCCGCTTAAAGTTCCCGCGCTTCGTGACAGACGCAGATATTCAAGACCGACGTTCCTGAGGAATTTAAGCCGGTCGCATATTTCTTTCATGACTTGCTTCGCGATATGCTTTTCGCGGTCGGTCAGTCTGTCGGTAAGGTTTTCAAAAAACTCGCAGGCGTCGGAGATCGACATATCGGTGACTTGCGTTATGTTGAGTTCCTTTATCGTGACGGCGAGCGACTCGGGTCTCAGCCTTGCCCCGTGGCAGGCGTGGCACGGCATATTGACCATGTAGCTTTCGATCTCGGCCTTCATCCATTCGGAATTTGTCTCGCTGTGCCTGCGGTTCAGATTGTTTATCACTCCCTCAAACCTCGCGTATTGATATCCCTTTGAATATTTGCGGTCATAGGTGAGTTTGATCTTTTCGCCGCCGGTGCCGTAGAGCAGGATGTTGACGATATCCTCGGGAAGCTCCTCAATAGGAGTATCGAGGCTGAATCCGTAATGCTCGGCGAGCCCGTTGTAGTACATGCTGGCGATCGAGTTTTTGTCCGCGTTGCTCCAGCCGGTCGCCATTATCGCGCCTTCATTTATCGAGAGCGACTTATCGGGAATAACAAGATCGGGGTCTATCTTGACGATGCTGCCGAGGCCCGAACATTCGGGACACGCGCCGTAGGGAGTGTTGAACGAGAACATTCTCGGCGTCAGTTCCTCGATATTTATGCCGCAGTCGTCGCAGGCGTAATTTTGCGAAAAATGCAGCTCATCGCCGTCAATTATGTCTATAGTCACAAGACCGTGGCCCATATTGAGCGCGGTCTCCAGCGAATCCGCGAGACGCTTGTCCATATCGCTTTTAATGACAAGGCGGTCAACGATGATGTCGATATTGTGCTTTTTCTGTTTATCGAGGCGGATCTCCATGTCGGTTATCTCGACCACGGTGCCGTCTATCCTCGCCCTAACAAAGCCTTTTTTGCGCGCGTCGTCGAATGTTTTGACATACTCGCCCTTTCTGCCGCGGACTACCGGCGCCATGACCTGGATCCTCGTTCGCTCGGGCAGGGCTTTCACCGCGTCGATTATCTGGTCGATAGACTGCGGCTTTATCTCCTTTCCGCATTTGGGGCAGTGGGGGATACCTATTCTCGCGTAGAGCAGACGGATATAGTCGTAAACCTCGGTGACGGTGCCCACCGTGGAACGGGGGTTGCGCGAGGTGGTTTTCTGGTCGATCGAGATAGCGGGCGAAAGCCCGTCGATCGATTCGACCTCCGGTTTGTCCATCTGACCCAGGAACATGCGGGCGTAAGCCGAGAGCGACTCCACATATCTGCGCTGTCCCTCGGCGTAAATCGTGTCAAAGGCGAGCGATGATTTTCCCGAACCGCTGAGCCCCGTCAGCACAACAAGCTTGTCGCGCGGTATCTCAACGTCGATCTTTTTTAGATTATTTTCTCCGGCTCCTTTTACAATAATGTTTTTGTTCATAATATGTTCTCCTATATATCTCCGCCGAGACGTCTAATCTCGTCGCGAATTTGCGCCGCAAGCTCAAACTGCAGCAGCTCGGCGGCTTTCTTCATGTCGATCGTGAGCTCCGCGACAGCGCGGTCCCTGTCGATTATCCTCTTTTCGTTTTCTTTGGCCTTTCTGCCGCGTTCCGATCTGCTGAGTTCGGTTGTCGCTTCGATGACCTCGTGGACCTGTTTGTTTATCGTTTTCGGCACGATCCCGTGCTCGCGGTTAAACTCCTTTTGTATATCTCGGCGGCGGTTGGTCTCGTTTATCGCGTATCTCATTGATGAAGTTATTTCATCGGCGTACATTATGACCTTGCCCTCGGCGTTTCTCGCGGCTCTGCCTATGGTCTGTACAAGCGAGGTCTCGCTTCTGAGAAAGCCTTCCTTGTCGGCGTCGAGGATAGCGACCAATGAAACCTCCGGAATGTCAAGTCCCTCGCGCAGCAGATTTATGCCCACGAGAACGTCGAACTCGCCGAGGCGCAGATCGCGGATGATCTCCATGCGCTCTATCGTCTTGACGTCGGAGTGCAGGTACCTTACTTTCACTCCAAGATCGTCAAAATATTCTGTGAGGCGCTCCGCCATCTTTTTTGTGAGGGTGGTGACAAGAACGCGCTCATTCCTTTTTGTCCGTTCTATGATCTCGCCGTAGAGATCGTCGACCTGGCCGCGGATCGGCCGGACTTCCACTTCGGGATCGACAAGACCTGTGGGACGGATAACCTGCTCAACGATCCGCGTCGACTGCTCTTTTTCAAATTCAGCCGGGGTCGCCGAAACAAACACCGCCTGGTTGAGCTTTGCCCAGAACTCGTCAAACGTGAGCGGCCTGTTGTCGAAAGCCGAGGGGAGTCTGAACCCGTATTTCACGAGGTTTTCCTTCCTCGCGCGATCGCCGTTGTACATCGCGCGGACCTGCGGCAGGGTGACGTGGCTCTCGTCGACAAAAAGCAGAAAATCCTTGGGCAGATAGTCTATCAGCGTGAACGGCGCGCTTCCGGGCGCTCTGCCGCTGATGTGGCGGGAATAGTTCTCGATCCCGCTGCAAAAGCCGGTCTCGCGCAGCATTTCCATGTCGTATTTGGTGCGCTGCTCAAGCCGCTGCGCCTCGACGAGCTTGTCGTTCGCCCTGAGCTCCTTGAGGCGTTCCTCAAGCTCCTGCTCGATGCTGATCAGAGCGCGCTCGCGTTTTTCCGGTGTAGTGACATAGTGCGAGGCGGGATATATCGCTATGTGCTTGCGCTCGCCTATGACTTCTCCCGTCACAACGTTTATCTCGGTTATCCTGTCGACCTCGTCGCCGAAAAATTCGACGCGTATCGCGGTGCTGTATGCGTCGGACGGGAATATGTCGATAACGTCGCCGCGGACGCGGAACTTGTTTCTTGAAAAATCAATGTCGTTCCTCTCGTATTTTATCTCGATCAGCTTGGCGATAACGTCGTCTCGGTCCTTCGTCATTCCCGGGCGCAGCGATATCACCATGTTGTTGTAGTCAATGGGATCGCCGAGACCGTAAATGCAGGAGACGCTCGCCACGATTATTACGTCGCGCCGCTCAAACAGCGCGGCTGTGGCGCTGTGGCGCAGTTTGTCGATCTCTTCGTTGGTGTCGGCGTCTTTTTCGATATATGTGTCGGTGTACGGAATATACGCCTCGGGCTGATAGTAATCATAGTACGACACGAAATATTCCACGGCGTTGTTCGGGAATATTTCTTTGAACTCGCTGCATAGCTGTGCGGCAAGCGTTTTGTTGTGGGCGAGGACCAGGGTCGGCTTCTGAACCTTTTCGATAACGTTGGCCATAGTGAAAGTTTTTCCGCTTCCGGTAACGCCCAGGAGGGTCTGAAACTTATCGCCCCTTATGATCCCGTCAGCCAGTTCTTTCACGGCTTTGGGCTGGTCTCCCGCGGGCGCGTAATTTGAAACAACCTTAAAGTCCACAGTATCATCTCCGTTGTAACTGAAATTTTTATTTGCCGCCATTGCATACATGAATAATATTATAACATAACAGGGAGTATAAATTCAACAATATTTTTTAAAAAATAAAAAACGGCTTTATATGAAAGCCGCGAAAACAATTTTCATTATGGCAAAATTACGGCGGCGGGCGCGGCAGAGCGGCGGATGCTCGCGATCCGCGCAAAAGATCCGCTCCGCCGCGGCGGACTGTCAGCTTCCGAAATCCTCCTCGAACGAGGCGAGACTTTCGCGGTCTTTCAAGATAATGCCGCGCGTCAGGTCGGAAATGTCGCTCTCGGGTATGCCGCCCCGATACACGTCAAAAGAATATAGAAACTTTTCCTTGGGCTCCTCGCCGTTTTTTCGGCAGACCAGATATATCCCGATGTCGTCGCCGTTCAGCCTGGCGATATAATATTCGTTAAGGTCCGCGGAGGGCGAGGGCGCCGCGTCAGCTTCGGGAGCCGTCTCGGACATGACTGCCTCTGCCGACGACGGCTCGGGTGTGCGCGACATGAATTTCATCGCCGCGATATACGCGGTGCTGCCCACCGCTGTCGCGAAAAAAATCACGGAGACGAATACAAGAATGTTTTTAAAAAGTTTATCGGACATAATTATACCCCCATATCTTGTGTTTTGATAATATGTGTAACACTAATTTAATAGATTATTAACACAAAAATCGTTTAATATACTTGCAGATATGCTATAATTATGATATATAATATGTATATTGAGAAATTTTGCACACCGCAATAAGGGGTTTTAAAATGAAAAAATATGTATTCAGATTTATTTTGGTATTTCTCATAACATTGATCATCGGAGGTGCTGTTGCCGGCGGCGCGGTAATTACCGCAGTTATGGGAATGTGGGGCAATATCGACGGGATCGATATTGAAACGCTGACAATGGACCGCAATTCGGACATTGTTTATCTTGACCCCGACACCGGAGAGGAGCGCACGCTGCTCACGCTGACATCGGATGAGAACCGAGTGTGGGTCGATCTTGACGCAACGCCGAAAAATCTCCAGAACGCATTTGTGGCCATTGAGGATGAGCGTTTCATGACGCATAAGGGCGTCGATATAATGCGTACCGTTCGCGCAACGCTGACCTATTTTGTTGATAAACTGACCGGCAAGGGAGGCCAGGCGTCGCTTGGCGGCAGCACCATAACCCAGCAGCTTATCAAAAATCTGACCGGTGACAGGGAGCAGACCGTCGCCAGAAAGATCGCGGAAATTTCCAAGGCAATCGACTTGGAAAAACAGCTTTCAAAGGATCAGATCCTTGAGCTTTACATGAACTGCATATATCTTTCCGAGAATTGCCACGGCGTTCAGACGGCGGCGAATTTGTATTTTGACAAGGATGTGAGCCAGCTCAATCTGGCGGAATGCGCCTCGATCGCGGCTATCACCCAGAACCCGACATATTACGACCCGTTTATTAACCCCGATAACAATAAGGAACGTCAGGAGCTTGTCCTGGCAAAAATGCTTTCGCTGGGATATATAACCCAGGAGGAATATGACGAGGCGGTCAATTTCCCGCTGACGTTCAGCAAGGACACCGCGATCACAAAAAAAGAAGAGATAATCACCTCATATTATGTTGACCAGGTTGTGCGCGACGCGGTCGACAGACTTGAGGAAAAGGGATATTCCGAAAATCTTGCCACAAAGATGGTTTATTCGGGAGGTCTCAAGATATACTGCGCTTACGATCCGGAAATTCAGCAGATCGTTGAAGATTACTATTACAATGAGAACAACTTCCCCGACCCGTCGGCGCAATCGACCATAGTTATTATGGATCCGCAGGACGGACGCATAGTCGCCATGGCGGGCGGCATCGGAGCCAAGGAAAACAGCTTCACGCTGAACCGCGCGGCCCAGAGTCCCAGACAGCCGGGCTCGGCTATCAAGCCGCTTTCGGTTTACGCTCCGGCTCTTGACTACGGCACCATAAATACCGGCACGACTGTTATGGACGCCCGAAAGTCATACGACGGCTGGATCCCGCGAAACTCGAGCTACACCTATTCAAACGGCCGCGTCGGACTTGATTACGCCATTCAGCAGTCTCTCAATACGGTGCCTGTTGAGATCATGTCCGAGATGGGTATTCAGACCTCTTATGATTTTATGACCACGCAGCTCGGCGTTACCACGCTTGTTGAGGCCGAGGAGATCAACGGGGATATTTATACCGATCTTGGCTACGCGCAGCTCGCTCTCGGCGGTCTTACCCACGGCATGACAAACGTTGAGCTTACGGCGGCATACTGCATATTCCCCAATAAGGGAATTTATAACAAACCGTACACGTTTACCGAGATAAAAAACAGCGACGGCGAAACCATACTTACCGGACATGAGGCGTCGTGGCAGGCGATCAAGCCCGAGACCGCCGCTATCATGAACAGATATTTAAGCAGCGTTGTCACCAGCGGCACGGGCCGCGGCGCGTCGCTTGCTGACGGAACGTTCACCGCCGGAAAGACGGGAACCACATCCGAGAATTTTGACAGATGGTTTGTCGGCTACTCGCAGTACTACGTGGCGGCCGTATGGTACGGATACGATACCCCGCAGTCGATCGAGATGTCATCCAACCCCTGCATACCGGTATGGAAAACGGTTATGGACAGAGTACACTCCACAATAAAGAACAAGGACAGGAACATCGACGTTAACTACGGCGTCAGCGTTTCTTCGCGGACCTCGTCGGGTTCGTCCGGCTCTAACAGAAGATCCGGCTCGTCAAGGTCAGGCTCATCGGATTCTGATTCATCGGATTCTGATTCATCGAATTCGGGCTCATCAAGCTCGGATTCGCGGTCAAGTTCCGATGAGGACGAGGATGATGACAGCGGTTCCGGTGGCGGTGAAAGCGGCGGAAGCGCCGAAAGTGACGGAGACGCGGATCTTGAAGAATGATCACATACAAAAAACTTCGTTTTTCAAAATTTAATTTGCCCAAGTTCGGTTCCGCCCGCCCGGGCTTTAAAGATTTATAACCGCCTCCGCGGCATTTTTGACCGGGTTTTCGGATATGCTCTCGATAGTTCCGCTGTCGCATGCAGACGCGATCTCGGGGCTGAGCGGGATCTTATCGAGCACTTTCAGGCCGTGCTCCTTCGCGA
Source organism: uncultured Monoglobus sp. (assembly GCA_947625055.1). GTDB lineage: Bacteria > Bacillota > Clostridia > Monoglobales > Monoglobaceae > Monoglobus. The sequence continues at coordinate 21,655 of CANQMT010000014.1, forward strand.
TCTCGTCAATGTGGCTCTCGCCGAAAATGCTGATTTTCTTTCCGCAGTCGGGGCATACGGCATAGCTCATGTTTTCCACAAGTCCTAATATCGGAATATTCATCAGTTCGGCCATTTTGACCGCCTTTGACACGATCATTGAGACGAGCTCCTGCGGCGATGTAACAACAATGATCCCGTCCACAGGCAGCGACTGGAAAACGGTCAGCGGAACGTCTCCGGTTCCCGGAGGCATGTCGACAAACATAATGTCCTCGTTCTCCCAGAATACCTCGCTCCAGAACTGTTTGACCGTTCCCGCAATAATGGGACCGCGCCATACCACGGGTTCTTTGTCATCTTCAAGCAGCAGATTGATCGACATTATGTCAATGCCGGAGGCCGACTGTTCGGGCAGAATTCCGAAATCGCTTCCCGCGGCCTTTTGGGTTATGCCGAATGCCTTCGGGATAGACGGGCCGGTTATGTCGGCGTCAAGGACCGCGGTCTTAAGCCCCGCCTTTTGCGCGGCCGAGGCCAGCAGCGCCGTTACGGACGATTTGCCCACGCCGCCCTTGCCGCTTACAATGCCGATCACTTTTTTGACCGAGCTGTAAGGGTTGAGGCTGACGGCAAACGAGTTTTGCTCTTCTCTGCGCGACGCGCAGTTCTCGCCGCATGCAGAGCAGTCGTTTGTGCAGTTTTCACTCATAATATTATCTCCAATCTTTGTTTATTCTCATATTAATATATATTTAATCTCCGTCAATGTCAAGAAATTATTTAAAAATCTTTATATTTTAGTTTGCATTGTATGGCTGTTTGTGGTATAATTATCAAATAGTCATTTATTGTTACGGAGGGTTTAATATGAAAATATCTGATAAATTCAAAAACAGAGGCGGCGCGCCGATCGTGTCGGTCGAGATATTTCCTCCCAAAAAAGAGGAAGCCTTCCAAAACGTCGGCGGCATGCTTGAAAAGTTCAAAGCGCTCGGCCCCGCGTATATAAGCGTGACCTGCGGCGCGGGCGGAAGTTCCCACAGGCGGAACAAGACGATCGAGCTTGCCTCAATGATAAAGAATAAATTCGGCATTGACTCGATGGCCCACCTGACCTGCATCTCCTCGACGGCAGCCTCGATCGAGAGCGAGCTTAATGAAATAGAAAGATCCGGAATAGAGAATGTGCTTGCGCTTCGCGGAGACATTCCCAAAGAGGGCTTTGATCCGTCAGAGTCGGAGTACAGCTACGCCTCGGAGCTTATAGAGAAAATAAAGGCCGAAAGCGGGCTGTGCGTGGCCGCCGCGGCATATCCCGAGGGGCATATCGAGTGTGAGGATCTTGACGAGAGTATAGAGGTGCTTAAAATAAAGCAGGACGCGGGAGCCGAGGTTTTTGTCAGTCAGTTGTTTTTCAGCAACGAGTATTTTTACAAATTTCTCGAAAAGGCCGTCAAAGCGGGCATAACGGTTCCGATAACTCCGGGGATCATGCCGATGATGACGAAAAGCCAGATCTCAAACATGATATTCACCTGCGGCGCGTCTCTGCCGGCGGCGATGATCAGGCTGCTTAACAAATATGAAAACAGCCATGACGATCTGCTCAAGGCGGGAATTGAATACGCCGGAGAGCAGATAAGGGACCTCTCCGAAAACGGAGCGGCGGGAATACATATTTATTCGATGAACAAGCCCGATATAGCGGCGCGGCTCATGGAATATGTTTAAGGCGGAATATAGATGAACGGAAACACTGAAATAAAGCTTGACAAAAGCGAGGTGCTGCGCTACATGGGCCACAGGGGCCGAAGCGTGAACTCCTCGATAGAGAGCGTAGTTGCGGAATGTATGGAGGAGATCGTGAAGATCTCCCGATACCGCTATGTCTATAAAATATTCGATGTAAAGATCGGCTTTTATAAAGGCGAGTCCTGCATAGAGCTCGCGGGCGCAAACGTGAGGCTCACCGGAAACGATATTTACGAGCATCTGCGAGACTGCAAAAAATGCGCGCTGATGGCGGCTACTCTCGGAATAGAGGTCGACAGCGCCGTAAGAGTCGCTCAGAACACAGATATGCTTAGGGCGCTCGCGCTTGACGCCTGCGCGGCTGATATGATCGAGAAGGTATGCGATATCGCCGAGAGCGAGATCAGACTTAAAGCCGAAGCCGAGAATTGCGGGATCAATTTCAGGTTTTCGCCCGGTTACGGCGATCTGCCTTTAAGCGCTCAGAAAAGCGTGCTCGCCGCGCTTGACGCGGGCAGGAAGATCGGGCTGACTCTCACCGACACCTCGCTGATGATACCGGGAAAATCGGTCACGGCGGTTGTCGGTTTTACCCGCGGGTACAAAAGGCCCAAGCCGAAATCGGGCTGTGAGATATGCTCAATGCGGGACAGATGCAAGATAAGAAAGGCGGGTACGACCTGTGGACGTAATTAACCGGATAAAAAAAGGCAGATTGTTTTTTGACGGCGCTATGGGCACCATGCTCCAGAGCGCGGGACTTGAGGCGGGCGGCCTGCCCGAGGTATATAATATTGAGCACCCCGACATAGTTTTGGATATACATAAGAAGTATGTTGAAGCCGGGGCTGATGTTGTCACATCCAACACATTTCAGGCGAACGCGCTGAAACTTAAAGGCTGCGGATATTCGCCCGGGGAGCTGATCTCCGCGGGCGTAAGACTTGCAAAAGAAAGCGGCGCCGAATATACGGCTCTTGATATCGGGCCTTTAGGCAGTCTCTTGGAGCCGATGGGGACCTTGAGCTTTGATGAGGCCTATGAGCTTTTTAAAGAGCAGCTTATTGCCGGAGAGAAGGCGGGGGCCGACCTTGTGCTGTTCGAGACAATGTCGGATCTGCTCGAGGTAAAAGCGGCGGTGCTCGCAGCGAGGGAGAATACAAAGCTTCCCGTATTTGTCACCATGACTTTTCAGGAGGACGGCAGAACGTTTGTCGGCTGCGACCCGGTCTCGGCTGCGGTCACACTGTCCGGTTTGCGCGTCGACGCGCTCGGCGTTAACTGCTCGCTGGGCCCCAAGCAGCTTATGCCCGTGATCGACGAGCTTATAAAATATTCGCGCGTTCCGGTAATGGTCCAGCCAAACGCGGGCCTTCCGTCAATAAGGAACGGCGAGACGACTTATGACATAACCCCGGACGAGTTCGCGGAATTTATGACTGAAATCGCGAAAAAGGGCGCGGCAGTTCTCGGCGGATGCTGCGGGACCACGCCCGAGTTTATCAAAAAAACCAGGGCCGCGGCCAGGAATATTCCATTTATTAGGCCGAAGCCCGAGCCCGTGACGGCGGTGTGCTCGGGAACCGAGACGGTGATATTCGACCGCGGAGTGACCATAATCGGTGAGAGGATCAATCCCACCGGCAAAAAGAAGCTCAAGGAGCGGCTGCGGGCCAAGGACTTCGGCTATCTTGTGGGCGAGGCGCTGAGCCAGAAAGAGGCGGGCGCGGACGTGCTTGACGTTAACTGCGGTCTGCCCGAGATAGACGAGGCGGCGGCGCTTACCCGCGCCGCGCGCGAGATCCAGGCGGCGGTCAATCTGCCGCTGCAGCTCGACAGCAGCGACAGCGCCGCGATAGAGTCCGCTGTGAGAGCGTATAACGGCAAGCCGATAATCAATTCGGTAAACGGCAAGGTCGAGAGCATGGAAGCGATATTCCCGATAGCCGCCAAGTACGGGGCTGTGGTCGTCGGTCTGTGCCTTGACGAAAACGGAATACCCGAAACAGCGGAGGGCAGACTCAAGATTGCCGAGCGCATAATCAGCCGCGCGGCGGATTTCGGGATCCCGAAAGAGGACATACTTATCGACTGTCTTGTGCTGACCGCGTCGGCGCAGCAGGAGCTTGTGATCGAGACGATAAAGGCCATACGAATGGTAAAGGAACTCGGCGTTAAGACCGTGCTGGGCGTCAGCAACGTGTCGTTCGGCCTGCCCGCGAGGCCGGTGCTGAACAGCGTGTTCCTGGCCGCGGGCTTCGGAGCGGGGCTCGACTCGGCGATAGTCAATCCGATGAGTCCCGAGATCATGCGTACCTTCCGCGCCTTTAAGGTGCTTAATGATCAGGACAGGGACGCCGCTGATTATATCGCCAATTACGCGGGCTACACATCCGAAAATCCCTCGGGGGCCGCAGCCGGCGCGCCGCAGGGCGGAAGCGGAGGCGGAGATCTGAAATCGGTCATAATCGACGGCAGGCGCGAGCTTGCGCGGGAGCTGACGATCGGCCTTTTAAAAGAAAAGGATCCGATAACGATAATAAACGAGTATTTTATTCCCGCTCTCGACGTTGTGGGCGGCAGATATGAAAAAGGCGAGGTTTTCCTGCCCCAGCTCATTCAGTCGGCCGAGGCGGTTAAAAGCGGGTTCAACGTGCTCAAGGAGAACTCGTCATCAGAGGGCGCCGGCAAGGGAAAGATCATCCTCGCAACCGTCCGCGGCGACATTCACGATATAGGTAAAAACATTGTTAAAATGCTGCTTGAAAACTACGGCTACGAGGTGCTTGATCTCGGCAAGGACGTGCCCGCCGAGGAAATTGTCGGCGCGGCGCTTGAAAACGACATAAAGCTCGTCGGTCTCAGCGCGCTTATGACGACCACGGTCAAGAGCATGAAGGATACGATAACGGCTTTGAAAGCCGCGGGAAGCGGCGCCAAAGTTGTGGTCGGCGGCGCGGTGCTGAATGAGGAATACGCCGAATTCGTCGGCGCGGATTATTATGGCAAAGACGCCGGAATGACGGTGAAAATAGCCAACGAGGTATTCGGGCACACAAATTGAGAACAGATGAAAAATACAGAGGAGAAATATAATGATAATTGATTTTCACACTCACGCTTTTCCCGACAAAATAGCGGAAAGGGCCATGATCAATCTTGAGCAGAACATAGTTGACGTTCAGGGCAAAAGCTATCCTGCGAGAGGCAAAGGAACGCTTGACAGCCTGATCGAGCACATGCGCGGCGGCGGAGTCGACATTTCGGTCGTCCTTCCGATAGCGACGACCGTCAGGCAGTCGCCCTCGATCAACCGCTTTGCCCGGGAAATAAACGGCAAAAACGGGATCATATCTTTCGGCAGCCTTCATCCGATGCAGCCCGACTGGGAGGAAACCCTTGAGGAGATCAAGGAGTCGGGGCTTAAAGGAATAAAGCTTCACCTTGAGTACCAGCAGGTCTATCTGACGTCCCCCGAGGTCGTCAGAATACTCAAAAAGGCCGAGGAGCTCGGTCTTTACACTGTTTTCCACGCAGGGCGCGACATAGGGATCCCCGAACCCGTCCACTGCAAGCCCGAGTGCCTGCGGCAAATTCTTGATCATGTCGGAGGAGACAAGATCATCGCCGCGCATATGGGCGGCTGGCGGTCATGGGACGAGGTCGAGGAGTATCTTGTAGGAACGCCGATCATGTTTGACACGTCCTATGTTAAGGGCTTTATGAGTCCGGAACGGTTTAAGAAGATCGTCAGGGACCACGGCAGCGAAAAGATCCTGTTCGGCACCGATATGCCGTGGCAGGAGCCGTGCGAAGCGAAAGAGTTTATCGAGAGCGCGGGCCTCGGCGAAGAGGAGCTTAGGAATATATATTACAGAAACGCGATGAGGATATTGGATCTGTAATTTATATTTGCGGATATAAAACTTATAATATTAAAATATTGTAACAAGCTTGAAGTCTGCCGATAAATTTGTTATAATTATACATGGTATTAAGGATCGGATCTGTATGAAAGATTTGGAGTTTTGCGCTTATGAGTAACAAGGATTTGCCCGTTAAAGTAAAAAAGAAAAAGAAACGGCGGCCGATCGTGGTTTTGGCGGTGATTTTGTTTTTGATCGCCGCATCGGTCTGCGCTGTTTTTTATTTTTATCCGGGCGGCGCGGGTTATGTCAGAAACGTTGTTTTGAACGCTTTTACTGACAATTCGGACGAAGCGGCCGAGGAAGCGCCCGCGGTCGGTGTTCCGACTCTTAAAGTCTACTCGCCTCAGTCGCCGGCGGTCGCTCCCGAGGCGGTCACGCCCGCGAACCTCAAGAACTCGTACGGAACATACAATACCGAGGGCGGCTCGGAAAAAATATATGACGGCGATCCCGCGAGCTGCGCCGTTTCCGCAAACGGCTGGGTCACGCTTGACGCGGGGATCCCGAAGGCGCTTTCATACATAAGATACATTCCCGATATTTCTTCGCAGGAAGCGGCGGACAGTTGTGTGGGAACCAAATTTTTGGCGTCAAAAGACAATAAGGTTTTCGTTGAGCTCGGCACGATAATGCCCGACACAAACGGCGACATCGTTTCGGACTGGCACACGGTACTGTTCAGCGGCTACGGAATGTACAGATATTTTAAAGTCGAATTCGCGCCCGGCGCCTCGTTGGGCGAGGTTGAGTGGATGTGTGACGACGGCATCATAAACAACAATAAAAACGACCGTGAGACCATTAACAACACGGATATTGAGCTGACCGCGTTTGACGCGGCTGAGGAATTTGACGGCAGGGTCGCGCTGTCGGTCTACAACCGTGATAAGGTTATGCGCAAAATTGACGTCAGCGATTTTCATTTTGTTCCGGGCGAATATGCCGCCCTGAAGTTTAATAATCTTGATATAGAGCTCGGCGATTATATAATAGTCGATGTGTATGATATGCGGAGCATGCGTTCGGCTCTTTCGGCGCATCTTGAATACAGATATACCGAGGCTTCTTCAAATCTCAAAATGGCGAATATCTACAGCGACAATATGATGTTTCAAGCGGATACCGACCTGATAATCTCGGGAAAAGCTCCCTGCGGCTCGACCGTTGAGGCTGAGATCGAGGATCTTGACACGGGCGAGCTTTATGCCGCGTCCGGCATCGCTTCGGGTGTTTCGGACTGGGAGGTAAATTTCGGCGCTTTCCCCAACGGAGGAAGATATGATATGCGTGTTGCCTGCGGCGATGAGGAGCTTGAATTTAAGAATATAACCTTTGGCGATATCTGGGTTTTCGCGGGCCAGTCGAATATGGAGTTTTATCTGTGCGGCGAAAAAGAGGGAGAGGAGTACCTCAAAACCGCGCAGGGAAAGAGCGACTCGAACTGCTCAGATATCCGTATGATCAATCTCTATAATATCGGGCTTATGGGCGCCGCGGGCGAGATCGACGATGTGCCGCTCAATGACTGGAACGGATATTGGTCGGAACTCACGACCGACAGAGCGAGCTATCTTTCGGCGATCGCGTATTACTTTGCCCGGGGAATATATGAGCGCTACGGCAGGAACGTGGGCATAGTCAGCGTGGCCGTGGGCGATACCGAAATCAACATGTGGTACCCAAACGGCGGGAAATTCGGCTCGTTTACCGGCACGGACGGCAGGCTTTACAACAACAGGATATATCCGTTCACAAAACAGAAAATAAAAGGCGTTCTCTGGTACCAGGGCGAGGCCGACCAATACAGGACCAACATGAACGCTGACGAATATGCCGACGCGATGGCGGGACTTATTAATACCTACAGAGAAAAGTGGAACGACCCGGAGCTTCCGTTTTACTATGTTCAGCTCGCGCGGTACGGCGTGAAGGACGAGAGCGAAATACGCGAGGGGCAGAGGATCGCCCTTCAAAGAGTCAATAGCGCCGCGAACCTCGGTATGTTCAGTCTGCTCGACATAATCGGAACATATGATCAGGGCTCGGGATGCGCGCGTACGGACATACACCCGTGGCAGAAAAAGCTTGTGGCCGAGAGATTTCTTGACATAACGGGACACGACATATACGGTGACGAGGAGAGACCGGTCGGCGGCCCGTCCTACAGCGGAATGAGCATCTATGACGACTATATCGAGCTTACCTTTGAACACACGGGCAGGCTCCGGGTCATGGACAAAGAGCGTTATGCCGACAGCGAGTGCGACGATAAAATCGCAAATTCCATGACCGATACAAACGAGCTGCACGAGTTTTATATTGCGGGTGAGGACGGCAGATTCTATCCGGCGCGCGCCGAGATCGAAAACGACAAAGTAATAGTTTACAGCGATGAGGTCGCGGCTCCGAAGAACGTTATGTATGCATGGGGAGCGTACCCGGAGATGCCAAACCTGACCGACGACACGGGATTGCCGGCCTTTACGTTCAACACAATGAACGGAAGCGAGTGGCAGTAGAGTTAATTACGGAAAATTCGACAAAAAATCAATTAATTATATTGACATTATTATTAAATATAGTTATAATAGTTATTGTGTAGTGTCATGCGCAAAAACGGAATATATTGTATATGACGGGCTTTCAGTCCGTGAATCAAACAAGTAAAATAATTAAATATATAAACAGGAGGTAGTTATAATGTTGAAAACATTCCATGGCGGCGTTCATCCCAATGATATGAAGGCTCCGACAGCCGGAAAACCGATTATTGAGCTTGACCCTTCCAAGGAAATGGTCTATCCCATGACCCAGCATATCGGCGCGCCCGCGTCACCTATCGTCAGCGTTGGCGATTACGTCTATGCGGGCCAGAAGATAGCCGAGGCGGGCGGTTTTGTTTCGGCCAACATCCATTCGTCCGTTTCGGGAACCGTCAAAGCGATCGAAAAGCGTATGCATCCGAACGGTCTCATGGTGAACTCGATCGTAATTGAGGATGACGAGCAGGATAAGGTCTGTCCCGACCTTAAAGGGTACGGAGACTATACCAAGCTTTCGCCCAAGGAGATCATCGAGATCATCAAGGAAGCCGGAATCGTGGGGCTGGGCGGCGCGACATTCCCGACCCATGTCAAGCTTTCACCCCCGCCCGAGGCGAATATCGACTATGTTATCGTGAACGCCGCGGAGTGCGAGCCGTATCTTACGTCCGATTATCGCTCGATGCTTGAGATCCCCGAACAGATAATCGGCGGCCTTAAGATAGTTATGCACATATTCGGACTGAAGGACGGCCATATCGGTATCGAGAACAACAAAGAGCTTGCTATCGAGACGATGACGGCTATGGCGGCTAAGGCCAAGGACGTGAACATCCACGTGCATACCCTTAAAACCAAATACCCGCAGGGCGGTGAGAAGCAGCTCATCAACGCCATAACAAAACGCAAAGTCGGCCCCGGCCAGCTTCCCTGGCAGGTCGGAGCTATCGTGTGCAACGTTGACACATGCCGCGCCATTTATCAGGCGGTCACACGCGGACTTCCGGTTATGACAAGAGTTGTGACTACCGGCGGAAAGTGCGCCAAGAACCCGGGAAATTACAAGGTGCGCATAGGCACCTCGCTCAGATCGGTATATGAGCAGACCGGCGGATTCACGGAAAATCCCGCGAAGGTTATCATGGGAGGCCCCATGATGGGTATGGCCCTGCCCAATCTTGACGTTCCGGCAATAAAGGGCACATCCGGTCTTTTGGCTTTCAGCGAGGATGAGGCTTACGGATATGAGGAAAGCGCTTGCTTAAGATGCGGCAAGTGCGTTTACGCGTGTCCGATGCGGCTGCTCCCCAACAGGCTTGACGAGGCCGCGAGAAGAGACGATTTCAAGATGCTTGAAAAGCTTAATATTGTTGACTGCATCGAATGCGGAAGCTGCGCCTTTAGCTGTCCCTCAAAGAGACGGCAGGTCCAGCAGATAAAGGTTGCCAAGGATAAGCTCCGCGCAGCGCAGCAGCGCAGCAAGAATAATTAAGGGAGGTATAATAGTGGATAATTTACTGGTTGTTTCGCATTCCCCTCATGTTTTGGGGAAAAACACGGTAAGGCGCACCATGCTTGACGTGATCATCGCACTGATCCCCGCCTTTGTCGCAGGAATTCTGGTGTTCGGCTACAGAGCCGCGGTCATCACTGTGATAAGCGTTGTGAGCTGCGTCGTGTTTGAATGGTTATGGAATAAGATTTTGAAAAAGCCCGCTTCGGTAGGCGACTTGAGCGCGATCGTTACCGGCATGCTGCTGGCGTTCAACGTTCCTGTGACTCTGCCGCTCTGGATGGTGGTTATCGGCGCGTTCTTCGCGATCATCATTGTAAAGCAGTTCTTCGGAGGCCTCGGTCATAACTTTATGAACCCCGCGCTGGCCGCAAGAGCGTTTCTGCTGGCCTCGTGGGCGCTGGCGATGACCACTTGGGTCGCGCCGCACACGGCTGTTCCGCTGTGGAATACTGCCGATGTTGTGACTTCCGCAACGCCTCTGGCGGCTTATGCCGGAGCCGAGGGAACCGTGACTCAGCTTCCGTCGTACCTGGATCTGTTTTTGGGCAATGTCGGCGGATGTATCGGTGAGACTTCGGCGCTTGCCATATTGATCGGCGGCATATATCTGCTGGCGAGAAAGGTCATAAAGCTGCGGATCCCTCTTACATATCTTGCGACTGTGGCGCTCGGAACATGGATGTTCGCGGGCAGCGACGGATTGTTCAGCGGCGACGCGCTTTATCAGATATTGGCGGGCGGCGTTATGCTCGGTGCGTTTTTCATGGCTACTGACTACACCACAACGCCTTACACTCCGATGGGTCAGATCATATTCGGCATTGGCTGCGGCGTTATCACGGTGCTGATAAGAGTCTGGGGCGGCTATCCCGAGGGATGCTCGTACTCGATACTGCTTATGAACATAGTAACTCCGCTTATCGACAGAGTTACGGCTCCGAAGCGCTATGGCGCCTCTAAGAAGAGAAAGGAGGCAAAAGCGTAATGAAAGAGATACTTACACTTACGGTTAAATTATTGCTTATCACTGCGATCGTGGCGGCTTTGCTTGGCGGCATCAACATGGTTACAGAGCCGATCATCGCCGAGAATAACGAGGCCACGTTCCAGGCCAATCTTAAAGAACTGCTCCCCGGAGCAGAGAGTTTTGAGCTCGACGGCACAAAGCTTCCCGAGCCCGAGGCGGGCGTTAAGGTGAACGGCGTGTACTGCGGCATGGCTGCCGACGGAACCCCTGTCGGATATGTTGCCGACGCGGTATGCTCCGAAGGATACGGCGGCGACGTTGTGGTTATGACCGGCGTTGACACCGAGGGAAAGATAACAAAGGTTAAGGTAACGGAAATGGAGGAAACTCCCGGCCTTGGCGCGAAGTGTCAGACCGACTGGATCAACCAGTACACCGGTCTTACCGAAAACATAGTTGTCAGCAAAAACGGAAGCGCGGGCGACAATCCCAACAAGATCGACGCGATATCCGGCGCGACGATCACATCAAAGGCTGTAACAAAAGCGGTAAATAATTCCGTGAGCGCGGTGATCGTCGTTATAAACGACAACAGCGGCGCGGCTCCCGAGGCAGAAGCTCCCGCGGAGGGTGAGGCTGTTGAAGGAGAAGCTCCCGCGGACGCGGAGGCTGTCGAAGGCGAGGCTCCGGCTGAGGGCGAGGCTGTAGAAGAAGGCTCCGCTCCCGAGCAGGAGGAAGCACCGGCAGACGAGACGGCTGAGATCGATGCCGCTGAAACCGAAGGAGGTGCCGAGTAATGGAAAACAAGAAAGGTTATTTGTCAACATTCTTAAACGGTCTTATTACCGAGAACCCGACGCTTGTGCTGTTCCTCGGCATGTGCCCCACGCTGGCGGTCACGACCGGCGTTATAAACGGTGTAGGCATGGGTCTTTCCACAACGGCTGTTCTGATTTGCTCAAACATAGTTATCTCGCTTTTGAGAAAGTTTATTCCCGACAAGATCAGAATTGCCTCGTACATCGTAATAATAGCGGGCTTTGTAACGATCGTTCAGATGCTGCTTAACGCTTATGTTCCGGCGCTCTCAAGCAGCTTGGGCATATACATACCGCTTATAGTTGTTAACTGTATTATCCTCGGCAGAGCCGAGGCGTTCGCCAACAAGAACACTGTCGGCAAGTCCGCTCTTGACGGCCTCGGAATGGGACTCGGATTTACCTGCTCGCTGTGCATAATAGCCGCGGTAAGAGAGATCCTGGGCGCCGGCACATTCGCGGGCATCCCGCTGTTCGGCGAAAGCTTCCAGCCCGTTTCGATAATGATCCTGCCTCCCGGAGCGTTCCTGACGCTCGGCGTGCTGCTGGCAGTGATCAACGTTATCGGCGGCAGGATCAAGAAAAACAAATCTGATGATACGGAAAAGGAGGGCATATAAATGGTAGCGGATTTATTGATCATAGCAATCGGCGCGATCCTTATCAACAACTTCGTGCTGGTTCAGTTCCTCGGCATATGCCCGTTCTTAGGCGTATCCAAAAAGGTTGACACATCGGTCGGCATGGGCTTCGCGGTAATATTCGTTATGGCCTGCGCATCCATTATAACATGGTGTGTTCAGTATTATCTGCTGGTTCCGTTCCACCTTGAATATTTGCAGACGATCGCGTTTATTCTGGTTATAGCGGTTCTGGTACAGTTCGTTGAGATGTTTTTGAAGAAGTCGATCCCGTCGCTCTACAGCGCTCTGGGCGTTTATCTGCCCCTTATCACCACCAACTGCGCGGTGCTTGGCGTTGCTATCCAGAACATAACAAAGTTCACGGGCGTGGAAATGAGCTTCGTTAAATCATTGGTTTACGGTGTTTCCGCCGGCATCGGCTTCACGATCGCTATCGTGCTGTTCGCCGGCGTGAGAGAGAGACTTGAAAGTTCTGATGTTCCCGAGTTTCTGAAGGGCATGCCGATAACTCTTGTTACCGCGGCGCTTCTTTCGATCGCGTTTCTCGGCTTCTCGGGACTCAGCTTTTAAAGGAGGGGAAGTAGATGTTTAACAGTATTTTGGTTCCCATCCTTATTATCGGAGGTATGGGTTTGGTATTCGGCGTTCTGCTGGGCGTTGCTTCAAAAGTGTTCGCCGTAAAGGAAGACGAGCGTATTCCCAAGATCTTGGAAGTGCTCCCCGGCGCCAACTGCGGCGGCTGCGGTTTCGCGGGCTGTTCGGCCTACGCGGCCGCGCTCTGCAAGGGCGGGGTCAAGACCAATATGTGTCCCGTCGGCGGCGAGACCGTGGCAAATCAGATAGCGGAGATCATGGGCGTTACAGCCGAAAAGAAAGAAAGAATGGTTGCGCGCGTTCTCTGCAACGGCAGCCCCGACAGAGCGGTACAGAAGTATTATTTTGACGGTCCGCGCGACTGCTACAGCGCTCACAAGCTGGGCGGCGGAGAGAAGATGTGTCCTTACGGCTGTCTGGGCTTCGGCTCCTGCGTTAAGGTTTGTAAGTTTGACGCTATCAGTATTCAGAACGGCGTTGCCTACGTCAATATTGACAAGTGCGTCGCCTGCGGCGCCTGCGCCGAGGAATGTCCGAAAAAGGTCATCAAGATCCTGCCGCTGCGCAGCAAATACACTATCAACTGCAAGAGTGTTGAAAAGGGCAAGGTAACGCGTCATGACTGTCAGGTCGGCTGTATCGGCTGCGGGATCTGCGCCAAGACATGTCCGAAGGGAGCGATCTCGATCAGCGACAACCTGGCTGTCATTGACCCGGCGAAGTGCGTGAACTGCGGCCTGTGCGCCCAGAAATGTCCTCAGAAGGCTATCAACAAGGTTACGCCCGAAGGTCTTGTTCGTCCCGAGCCCAAGCCCGCGAAGCCTAAACTCACACCCGAGCAGATCGAGGCTTTGAAAGCAAAGAAGGCGGCTCAGAAGAAGGATCAGAGCCAGCCCGCGGGACAGAAAGAGAAGGAAGTTAAGTCCGAGCAGGTCAAGGCCGACACCAAATTCAACGATGTGGTTAAGGAAAACATCGCGAAAGAGGCGGCGGCGCGCGAGGCAGGCGCGGCTATAGCGAGAGCCGAAAAAGAGGATGTCACAAGTACTCAGGAAATTGAAATCAAGGATTAGTTTTTCGATTTCGGAATATAATTTATATTAAGGAGGAACCGAAATGATAGACAACAACTGCGCTTATTGCGTTGAAGGCGAGCTTGTGGCCAAGTTCGGAATAAAGATCTGCGAGCTTGATACCTGCAAGGTATATCTGTTTAAAGAGCAGAGCCACAAGGGCAGAGTTATAGCCGCTCATAAAAAGCATGTGGGCGACATGACCGAGCTCACCGCCGAGGAGCGGGCCGCATATATTGAGGATATAGCGAAAATATCGACGGTTTTGCAGAAGATATTTAAGCCTCAGAAGGTCAATTATGGCGCTTACGGCGACACCGGTCATCATCTTCACGTTCATCTTGTGCCGAAATATGCCGATGAGTTTGAGTGGGGCGGCACTTTTGCCATGAATCCCGACAGGGTTTATCTTGATGACGCGGAGTATGCCGAACTGGTGAACACTATCGGCGAGGCGTTGGCTGATTAAGTAAACTGCATTTTAAGCGGAGCCGCCTCGCGGCGGCTCTGCTTAAGCAACCGCTGATTAAATACCGTCTTAATCAGCGGTTGCTTAATTTGATGATTAACGGCGGAGGTGATTTTGTGCTGTCTTCAATTTTGTCGAAGAGTAAGTGCGCGGAGTGCAAATTTTGCTGCGTTTTCAGACGGCAGAGCCGTTGGGAAACGCCTCTTTTCCCTAAGGAGGCCGCCGCTTCTTTATCGGAAAAATATAAAAACGCGAAATTCAGGCCGGTCGGCGATATGTTTACGATCGACATTGACGGCGAATATAAAACCGACGATCCGGAAGAAGAAGCTCCCTGCTTCTTTTTGGACAGTGAGACGGGCTGTATGCTGAGCGAGGACGAAAAGCCTGTCGACTGCAAAATATGGCCGCTCAGAATTATGGATAAAGGCGATAAAACAGTGATCGCGCTGACTCCCACATGCCCGGAGATCAATAAGCTTCCGGCTGAGACGGTGAGAAAACTCGTTGAGAACGGGCTTGGGAAAGTCATAGAGGAAGAGGCCGAGAAAAATCCGGACATGATCAAGGAATATCGGGAAGGATTTCCCGTTCTTTCGGAGCTTGATCAACAAATCATTTAAAGGAGTGCATTATAATTTTAGTTTTCAGACCAATCAGTCTTGCGGATAAGGACAAGATAACCGAATACTTAAGCAAAACGGGATCCAACTCATGTCAGATGAGCTTTGCCAATCTTTATTGCCAGGCTCTGGAGTACGGAACCGAGATAGCGGAGAGTAAAGGCTTTTTGTATATCAGGCAGTTGTCTCGGAAACTGGGCGTTGTGCCTCGGGGCAAGACCGCTTATTTTGTTCCGATAGGCGGCGGAGATCTAAAGACCGCGATCGACGCGGTTGTTGACACCGCCCGCAGGAAAAAACAAGATCCGTATTTTTTCGCGGTGACAGACGAGACAAAAGCGGCGCTTGAAAAAGTGCCCGAATATCGTTTCAGATTTATCGAATCCGAGGATTGGAATGAATATATGTATTTCAGCGAAAGCTTTCGCGATTTTGAATCGTCCGCTCTCGCTAAGCAGCGAAGGGCTGTCCACAGATTTTTGAACCTTTACGGAGATGAGGTTTCGGTCGATCCCATTTCAAAATCAAATATTGACAAGGTCATGAAGTTTCAGCGCGCCTGGCTGCATGAGAATATTGAACGCAACATGAACAGCGTTTCGCTTGAGGCTGAAAACGACTCGGTGCTTCGGGGTCTGAAGAACTTTGAGGTGCTCGGGCTTGAGGGCATAGCGGTCAGCATCGGCAGAGCGATCCGCGGCTACGCATACGGAACCATACTGCCGGGCGGCGCTTTTGACATAATCGCACAAAAAGGAGATATCGCTTATCAGCAGATATATAAATACATACTGCGCGAACACGCAAGAACCTTCTGCGACAGGGCAAAGTATACGAATATGGAGGAGGATATAGGCCTTCTCGGTTTGAGACGCTCCAAAACAAGATATAAACCGGCTTTTATGCTTAAAAAATATTTTGCCGAATTTATATAAAAATTTTTTAAAAAAGTCTTGCAATTATAATTAAAGTGTGTTAATATATTATAGTTGCTGCGAGGACGGGTATCGAAGTGGTCATAACGGGGCTGACTCGAAATCAGTTTGTCGGAAACGGCACGTGGGTTCGAATCCCACCCCGTCCGCCAACATAGTGATCAGGAATTAGCGAATAGCGAATAGTTCCTGATCACTGTTTTTTTTGACAAATAAAACAGCGGCCGCAACACAGTGTTAGGAATTAGCGAATAGCGAGTAGTTCCTGATCACTGTTTTTTTGACAAATAAAACAATAATTATTTAAAACATGACTTTAAATTTAATATTGATAAAATCAACAAATTAATTTTTAATATTTTTTATGATTTTATGCAGTCATACAAGATTGCTCAAAAATGGCCTTTTGGGGGTATATTTTCAAAAATTTCACTTGACTTATCTTTAAAATTTTAGTATTATAATATTGTTATTCGCAGACCGTTGCATTATCGGGCGGTATTAATCAAAAAATGAAGGAGCGGTATTATGTACATGAAAGAAGTAGTAGTTCAAAATCAGGTTGGACTGCATGCGAGACCGGCAACTTTCTTTATACAGAAGGCTAATGAATATAAATCAAGCATCTGGGTTGAGAGCGACGACAGAAAAGTTAACGCCAAGAGTTTGCTCGGTGTGTTGTCTTTGGGAATAACCAAGGGCCTCACAATAACCATCATCGCTGACGGCGCCGATGAGGAGGATGCGGTCAACGATTTGGTTAATTTGATTTCATCGAACTTTGCATAATCCGTATTTTACAGCTTTAAACGGTAAACCGTCGCCGGGCGGTTTACCTTTTTTAATAATTTAAAACTTTGGAGATAATACAGCTATGACCGAGGAAACGTTAAACAGGATAAAGGAAAAACTTAAAACGCTACCCATGTCGCCCGGAGTTTATCTGATGAAAAACGAGGAGGGCGCTGTTATTTACGTGGGAAAAAGCAAAGTCCTGAAAAACCGCGTAAGCTCTTATTTTATAAATTCCAAAAGCCACAACCTCAAAACCGTCCGCCTTGTGGAGAACATATATGACTTTGATTATTTTTTGACCGACAGTGAGGTCGAGGCTCTGATTTTGGAGTGTAACCTGATCAAAAAATATATGCCGAAGTATAATATCCTGCTCAAGGACGACAAGCAGTACCCATATATTAAAATCACCTCGAATGAGCCGTTTCCGAGGATCTTTTTGACAAGAAGACTTGAAAAGGACGGCTCAAAGTATTTCGGCCCGTATATGAGTTCAAGCAACACCAAGGAGACGCTTGAGATAATCAAAAAGATTTTTAAGATAAGAACATGCAACAAGGTCCTGCCGCGCGATATAGGCAAGGGCAGACCGTGCCTGTATTATCATATCGGTCAGTGCAGCGCCCCGTGCGACGGCAGAATATCCGCAGAGGAATATTCCGAGATGTTCGGAAAGATCTCGTCGGTGCTGTCGGGCAACTACTCGATTCTGGAAGAAGAGCTGACAAGGAAGATGTACAAGGCCTCGGAGCGCCTGGAATTTGAGAAAGCGGCAAGTCTGAGGGACAGCATAGCACATTTGAAGGCGCTTGACGAGAAACAGAAGATCATCTCCACAAACGAGGACAACCGCGATATAATCGGATTTTTCAGCGACGGCAGGGATTGCTGCGTTCAGCTTTTTTATATGCGCGGCGGCAAGATGCTGGGCTCCGAAAAATACGTTTTTGAAAACTTTGAGGACGAGCCCGCAGAGATCGTCTCAAGCTTTTTGAAACAGTTCTATTTCTCCGCGACGAGCATCCCGCGTGAGATTCTTATTCCGGTCGATATCGAGGACCGTGAAGATATTTCCAAGTGGCTGACCGAAAAATGCGGCCATAAGATAAACGTTCACAGGCCGGTCCGCGGCTCCAAGGCGCGGACTGTTGAAATGGTCAGCAAAAACGCCGAGGAGTCGCTTAAAATCCACAAGTTCAAGCGCGACAAAGAGCAGACCGACCGCAACGCCGTGCTGAAGGAGCTTATGGAACTGCTGAAACTTGACAGCGTTCCGTTCAGGATAGAGAGTTATGATATATCGAATATTTCCGGCGCTGACAGCGTCGGCGTGTGTGTGGTTTACGACAAGGCTGTGCCGCTTAAATCGGCCTACAGAAAATTCAATATCAAAACGGTCGAGGGCGCCGATGATTATGAAAGCACGCGTGAAGTGATTTTTCGCCGTATAAATCGCGCATATAAGGAAGAAGATGATATTGCGGCAGGAAAACTTGAGCCCGATAAGGCAAAGTTTTTGCCCCTTCCAGACCTGATCCTGCTTGACGGCGGCAAAGGGCATGTTTCCGCCGTACGCGAGCTTTTTGACACAATGGGTGAGGATATCCCCGTTTACGGAATGGTTAAAGACGATAATCACCGAACCCGCGCCTTGACCGACATTCATGACGAGTTTGATATAGACCGCAGCGGCGAGCTGTTCAGATTTCTGTCCTCGCTGCAGGAAGAAGTGCATCGCTACGCGATAACCGCCTTCCGTAAAAAACACGTTAAGTCCGGAATGAGAAGCGAGCTTGATGAGATCGAAGGAGTCGGGCCCGCAAAAAGGAATAAGCTGCTGCTTTACTTTTCCACGATCGACAAAATAAGATCCGCCACCCTTGAGGAACTTGAGACGGCGGTCGATAAACGCACAGCCCGAAACGTTTATGAATATTACCGCAAATAAAACGCGCCCGCGGATCGTTTCCCGCGGGCGTAATTTTAAATTGATTCCCAAATGTCAAGCAAACGGTTCGCTCCCATTATTATTTCTTCGTCTTTGAGCTCTCCGAAGCCGAGAATAAACAGTCGTTTTGAAATAATGGGGTTCGGCTTTTCGAGGGCGTTTTTGATGAACGAAAGCTTAACGCCGTTTTCGTGGGCAATGTCGATAAGAAATTCCTCATCCGCATCTATGTCGGGCCTGAGCAAAAGCGTTGTGCCGCATTCCGCGTTAAGTATCTCGATCTTGCTCCCGAAACGGTGGTTCTTGATCGTGGAGATCAGGAGCCTGCGCTTTCTGTTGTATATTCTTTTAAGGCGGTTAACGTTTGAGTAAAAACTGCCGTCTCGGATAATTTCGGCTATAAAATTTTGTATGTGCGCGCTGACGTCCGAATGGTAGGTATAAAATACCTTTTGCCACTTTGTCAGCATATGCTCGGGAAGCACCATGTAAGCCATTGAAAGCGACGGTGAAACGCTTCTTGTGAAGTCGCCGGCAAAAATGACGTTTTTGTTTTTCGTCATTGAGTAAAGCGGTTCCGACGGATTGGAATACACAAAGTCCATATCATAGCTGTATTCGATTATATAGCGGTCCGGTCCCGCCCAGTTCAGTACCGCTCGTTTTTGCTCGGCGGTCATTTGGTAATAGAGCGGGTAGTGATGGAACGGCATCAAGAATAAGATATCCGCGTCAAAGTTTTTGAGAACATCCGGGTTGATCCCGCTTTCGGGAATGTTTAAGTATTTGACATTCTGCGCGCCGAGGTTGACAAATTGAGCAATTTTGTTGTATGCGGGATTTTCAAGTCCGAGCGTCATATCCGAGCCGATCACGCGCAGCAGCGCGTCCAGCAGACGCGTGATGTCGGTGCCGATTATTATCTGCACCGGACTTGCCTGGATCCCTTGCGTCTTGTTCAGCATGGATGAGATTTGTCTGCGCAGATCATAGCTTCCGATATAATCCGGGTATGAAAAAACATCCGAGTCAAAGCGCGCGGTCTGTTTATGGGCGCGGCGAAACGCCGAAGGAATGTTGAGGTCAACACCGTTTCGGCTGAAATTATAAACGTACGGCACATTGCTTCGCCAGAGGCGGTCAGGCTCGTCATCGGCCTTTTCAAATTCCTTGACAAAGTATCCGGAACGCTCGGACGGAGTTACGTATCCGTACATGGCAAGCATGTTGTAGGCGTTGGTTATCGTGTTAACGGAAATTCCGAGATCCTTCGCCATTTGCCGTTGTGAAGGAAGCTTGCTCCCGGGCATTATCTCGCCGTGGTTGATCTTGTGGGCGAGCTGCGTGAATGCCTGAACGTAAAGAGGCTCACTGCCGCTTTTGTCAAAATTAATATAAATCATAACGCGCTCCGTAAAATTGATTATGCAATTATTTTAACACTGTTTCGGAGCTTCCTCAACACAATTTTTTGTTATATGGTACAGAAATTTGAAGCAGTTTTGGCAATAAATCAGTTGACAAACAAAATATTATTTGATATAATACCAAAGTCTCGCGGGCGTGGCGGAATTGGCAGACGCGCCAGACTTAGGATCTGGTGGGCTTCCCGTGCAGGTTCGATTCCTGTCGCCCGCACCACGTCGCGGTACGCGGCATTTTTACGAAGTCACTGCATGCAGTGACTTCTTTTTTACGCCGCGACCGCTCCTTTTTCCCACAAAGCGCGCTTCGCTGGCGCTTAGCGGGAGCCCTGTGCGGCATTTTACAAAGATCTTGTGAAGCATGACTTTCTTTTTTATGCGGTTGATTTTCCGCTTATCCCTGATCAGCAAGCTTGCTTGCGGGTTCAAAGCTATCTTTCAAAATCGCTTGCGATTTTGACCAAGAGCTTCCTTAATAGAAACGCGCTTCGTTGGCGTTTTGCGGGAGCCCTGAAACCCCTGAAAATATGCGGTTTATGTGAGCTAAAAACACTTTCTTTGCCGTCCGGGAGCGGCATGACGGAACCGGGTCCGGCGATCATATCAGAGCTGTTTTTAGCTCGCAGCTTTATTATATAAAAAACATTGGCGCTTTGCGGGAGCCCATGTTTCGCTTTCGGGTATTGCTTTGAGCTTCGTTATCTCGATCGAGCCTATGCATCCCAAGTGTATTTTTAACTGCCAGTCTTTCTTTCCGTCGATTATTTCAGTGCGCTCTATTATCGGTCCGTGAATGTCTTTAAATATTACCTGATTTTAACCAAATGAATGACTCACCGTGAGTATAGTCCTGTATTTCGCCGCTTTCATAAGTGTCTCTAAGATTTTCAAGCCCCGTCAGATAATCCGCTTCCGAAATCAGATCGAACATTGAAAATCCTTTATTTTCGGCTGATTCGACAAATTCCTTGCTGATCTTATGTTTTTTGCGTTTATCCGAAACATCCGTTTTAATATGTTTCAGTCCGCAGCTTTCGGCGGCAAAAATGATATCGCCAACATCCGGATAACGCTCTTTTTCGGCTGTTATTGCTGTTGGGAAAAATCTCATCCAGAAACGGCTTTCTATTTGCCTATACGATTCCGTTATAATACAAATCCTGCCTCCGTGTTTCAGCACGCGCGCAAACTCGTTAAACATTATAACAAGATTTGGAACGTGGTGAATAACATCGGTCATATATATTAAATCAACCGATGAATTTTTAAGCGGAATGTTTTTATGATCGCCTTTTAAAAACTTCACATTGCTTCCTTTTTGAACCGCGTTTTCTCTCATTCCGTCAGACGGTTCGACTCCGTAAACCGCCGCTCCTGTACGACACTTTAATTCGATTGCATGGTTGCCCGTTCCGCTTCCGAAATCAAGAACGATCATGTTTGAAGTGATCTTTCCTTCGTTTATGAGATAGTCGATATTGCTTTTATTGGCTGCTCGGAATTGATCATATTTTTTTGATATGCCGTCGTAGTCTTCGGACATAATTATATCCTGACGCCTGTCAAGCAGTTCTTTATTTATCAAATAAGAATTTATGTCTATTTCCGAAAATGGTTTATCGCTTTGACCGAGTACTGTGCAGATCTGCAAAAGTGTTTCCGTGTCCAATAATTGTTTTTTCAATTCGTCGGCTTTTTTCAAGGCAATTTTGCCGATACCTTCATCGGTTAAAATCATCTTCTTAATTTCCTCCAAAGTAAACCCGGCGCACCGCAAAAGCTTTATTTTTAATAAATTTTGAATATCGCCGTCAGAATATTCGCGATAATTATTCGCGCTGTTTCTGGAAACGGATAAAAGTCCGCATTTCTCGTAAAACCTGATGTTGGCGCGTTTTAACCCTGTTGCTTTTTCGGCATCGCTTATGTTCATAGTTCTCACCTCGGTTATACTATACACTATAAAGCGGGTTTACAGTCAAGAGGTTTTTTTAAGTTTTTTGTTTTTATATACGGCTCACGTTTATGAAACACATCTTTGCAGGATGATGCGATCGATAAAACGCTTACCGATGAGGAAAGGGCGGAGATCAAAACATAAAGGGATATATGGCTGCAACCCGAAAGCCTTGGCGAATGAGTTTGCCGGATTTGCTTGTTATTTATTTTAGCAGCTTTTCAATTTACAGCAAATTTTTATTTGTAATAATTTTCATAAAAGTGACTTATAAGCAAAGGTTCATAAAATTTCATATAAGAGCTGCTTATTATAAACATAAACAATTCAAATTGAAAGCCAAAAGATATTATGATAGAATTATAAAAACAAATAAATTTGGAGGATAACTTATGGCAAACCTTATTATCTACTACTCTCGCAAGGGAGAGAATTATTGGAACGGCGGGATCAAAAATATCAAAAAAGGCAACACCGAGATCGTCGCCGAGTTTATTCAAAAGGCGGTCGGAGGCGACATTTTTGAGATCGAGATGGTCAAGGAATATTCGCCCGATTATTACGTCTGCATTGACGAGGCGAAGGCCGAGCTTAAAGAGAACGCAAGGCCCGAGCTTAAAAGGTACCTTGATAATATAGATGAATACGATAATATCTTCGTCTGCGGCCCGTGCTGGTGGGGAACCTATCCAATGGCGGTTTTCACGCAGCTTGAAAAGCTTGACTGGAGCGGCAAAAAGGTAATGGCGGTCATGACGCACGAGGGCAGCGGTCTCGCCTCAAGCGAGCGCGATCTTAAAAAAATCTGCAAAGGCGCGGTTTTCGGAAAAGGCCTCGCGGTTCACGGCGCGGAAGCCGCGCAGTCCGAAAAAGCCGTCAGCATCTATGCCTTCCGGGAATGTTCGGATATGTAAAATAGGTATTAGACATTTTTGCGTTGATGTTATATAATAAACTTAAAGTAAAGTTTAAATATAAAGGAGTATTTTTATGGAATACAGAAAACTTCCTCGCGGGGAAGAACAGATCGGCGTAATAGGAATGGGCTCATCCGCCATAGGCATGCGGAACGAAAAGGAAATAATCGAAACAGTAAGAGCCGCGGTCGAAAACGGAATCAACTTTTTTGATCTGGCGGCGGGACACGCATCCTGCTTCCCCGCTTACGGCAAGGCGTTGAATGATTTGCGGAAAAAAGTGTATCTGCAAATACATTTCGGCGCGGACTACACCACGGGCGAATACGGGTGGACGACAAACCTTGACCAAATCAAACGATCAATAGATTGGCAGATGAATAATCTTAAAACTGATTACATTGACTTTGGATTTATTCATTGTCTTGACGAGCGATCCGATTTAAGGGATTATGAAAAAGGCGGCGCTCTCAAATATATTTTGGATCTGAAAGCGCAGGGTGTTGTAAGACATATCGGATTGTCGTCGCACTCGCCGGAAACGGCAAACAGCGTGTTAGATATCGGTATCGTTGATATGCTGATGTTTTCGATAAATCCCGGATATGATTATCAAAAGGGAGAATACGCTATCGGCGGCGTGTCCGACAGGACGGGGCTTTATCAAAGGTGTGAGAAAGAAGGCGTCGGCATTTCCGTCATGAAGCCTTTTAGCGGAGGTCAGCTTTTGGACGAAAAAACGTCGCCGTTTAAAAAAGCTCTGACAAAATATCAATGTATACAATACGCTCTTGACAGACCCGGCGTGTTAACGGTCCTGCCCGGATTTCGCGGGAAAAAAGACCTTGAGGATATTCTCGGCTTTTTTAGCGCCTCGGCGGAGGAAAAGGATTATTCCGTGATCGGCTCATTCACGCCCGAGGACGCGAAAGGCATATGCGTTTATTGCAATCACTGCCGGCCCTGTCCGCAAGGGCTGAACATAGGGCTGATAAACAAATACTATGACCTCGCCAAAGCCGGCGACAAGCTTGCCGCGGAGCACTACAAAAATTTAGAGGTGACGGCGGAAAGCTGCGTGCAGTGCGGTCATTGTGACAAACGGTGCCCGTTCCACGCGAACCAATCGGCAAGAATCAAGGAAATCGCCGCTTACTTCGGCGACAGATAAACCACAGGCGCTGAACAAATCATAAACCTTCAAATCGGCAATCCGCAATGCTTCACGAATTTTATTATAAAATTTTCAAAAAAGTATTGACGCGGTGTCAGAATGGCTGTATAATATATGCTGACATAATGTCAGAATATATTTCAGGAGGTTTGATTTAAAATGAAAAAGAATATAGGTTCTCAATTAGCTCTTTATCCCATGCCCGTGACCGTTATCGGAGCCATGAATGATGATAGGCCTACATGGACGCTTGTTGCCCACACCGGAATTATCGGGCACGACAGAGTCCTTGTAAGTTTAGCTGCTCCCCATTTTATTAACGGTGTTATCAAAAAGACAAATAAGCTGTCGATAAATATGGTGTCTGAGGAAATATTATCAAAGGCTGATTTTTCAGGTTCCGTAAGCGGTGCAAAAACAGACAAGTCGGGTCTGTTTGACTATGAAACAGCAGACGGCGCGCCCGTTATAAAGCAATCGCCGCTTACCATGATCTGCAGTGTTGTTGACGTATACAATACTCCCAATTTCGAGAGCTTTATATGTACTATTGACGGTACATACGTTGAAGAAGAATGTCTGAACGACGCGGGCAAAATCGATTATCATAAAATCAAGCCGGTGCTTTTTGAGTTCCCGACATACGAGTATTTAAAGACGGGTGATGTTATGGGCAAATGCCTCTCGTTTAAAAATGATTAAAGGCGAGCTTAAAAAGTGAATTGAGACGTTATAAAAATCGTTGTATAGGAGGATTTAAAATGGTAAATTTATCTTCTGCTAAGAAAAAATTCATTTTTATTATCATATCGGCGGTCATCTGCGTCGGAATTTGCTCTTTCGGCGGCTGCTGTCTGATCGGCAGTACCTCGACGGCTTTCGCGGCGGATACTCAATATAAAACCGACGATCCCGACGCCCCGGCTGTGTATATGACAACGGAGATAACGCCGGAAGCGCTCGTTAATATTTATGACGCGCTCGGCTTTAACGCCGAGGGCAATGTGGCGGTCAAGATGTCCACCGGCGAGCCTCCGGCAAGCAACTATTTAAGACCCGAGCTCATCGGCGACTTGGTGAAAAAGGTTGACGGAACAATAGTCGAGTGCAACACCGCGTACGGCGGTTCGCGTTCATCAACCGCTCTGCATAAGCAGGTAGCAGAGGATCACGGATTTACCGCTATTGCAAACGTGGATATTATGGACGAGGACGGCTCGATGACTATTCCCGTTCCCGCTCCGAAAAGCGGCGCGTCAACGATAACCGAAAACTACGTCGGCTCGCATCTTGAAAATTATGATTCGCTTATATGCCTGTCGCACTTTAAGGGACATTCTATGGCGGGCTACGGCGGCGCGATAAAAAATATGTCTATCGGCGTGGCCTCGAGCAGAGGTAAAGGCTGGATCCACAGCGGCGGCACGAGCATGACAAATATTTGGGGCGGCAAACAGGACGCGTTTCTTGAAGCTATGGGCGACGCGACAAGCGCCGTTATAGATTTCATGGACGGCAAGGTTGTGTACATTAACGTAATGAACCGCCTGTCGGTTGACTGTGACTGTGACGGAAATCCCGCCGAACCCGATATGCACGATATAGGCATTTTGGCGTCTACAGACCCGGTAGCGGTAGACCAAGCCTGTATTGATTTGATCTACGAACAAAAAGACGGCGACGGAAAATCTCTTGTGCAGAGAATAGAATCACGCAACGGCCTGCACACGCTCGAGCATGCCGCCGAGATAGGCATAGGCAGCAGGAGATACAATCTAATTGACATAGACAGTGAGGCGATCCCGACAAATGACCCGGCTGTGACATCTTCGCCTGCCTCTACCGCTCGACCGCAGGCGAATATGACTTACGCTGACGGAGCACTTACAATAAGCAATCTTGAGGGCGGCGCAAAGCTCATTCATGCGTCATACACGAACGGCGCGCTTTCAAAGTTTGAGATAAGCGACGCGGCAAACGGCACTGTGAGCGTGGAAACAAGAAGCGGCGATAAATTTATGCTCTGGAGCGCGGTCGGCGAAATGCTGCCGCTCTGCGAAGCGGTTACGGTTGAAACGGGAACATATGAAAACGACCCGACACCGAGTGCCGGAACCGATACGGAGGAGGATATAAAAATGAATGTGCAGATAGGAGACGCGGTATTTATCGCCACTCTTGAGGATAACACGGCGGCACGCGAGTTTGCCGCGATGATGAAGGAAGCGCCTGTCACAATCAAGATGAGCGATTATTCGGGATTTGAAAAGGTAGGCTCTTTGGGCAGAAGCCTTACGGCGAACAACAGCCAAATGACAACAGTCCCCGGAGATATAGTGCTTTATAACGGTAATCAGATCGTTATGTTTTACGGCTCAAACTCATGGAGTTACACGAAGCTCGGACATATTGACGATTTAACGGGCTGGGAGGCCGCTCTCGGCAGCGGTGATATTACAGCGGTGTTCTCTGTTGCGGATTAATGAAATTATCAATCAACAGTAATCAATAAATACTTATTGAAATAAAAATGAAAGGAGTGTCAGTATGACAAAATTCAAAAAGTGCGCTGTTTTTATTGCGGCGGCAGTGATTGTGTGTCTGATTTTCGGCGCTGCTATGATCGATCAGGGTGAGCCTGAAAAAGCGGTTTACGCCGAGAGCGGCACGGTCATAACTCTGCAGATAGGCAATCCCGTTATGACGGTAAACGGAGAACAACGCGAGATCGACCCCGGGCGCGGCACGGTTCCCGTGCTTGTGAATGACGCGAGGACGCTGCTGCCGGTGCGCGCGGTCGTCGAAGCGGTAGGCGGAACTGTCGAGTGGGATGAAAACACCAACACTGCAACACTCACATACGGAAGCGGCGTTATCAGCCTGACGATCGACAGCGCGACAGCGTATTTAAACGGCGAGGCGCAGACGCTCGACGTCGCGCCGACAACGATAAACGACCGCACAATGCTTCCGATACGCTTTATAGCCGAGAGCTTCGGATTTGACGTTGAGTGGGACGAAAACACGCAGACGGTTACAATAACCGTTCCCACAAAGGAGGATGAAACTATGGGAACATCAAACACGCCGGTTGCCGCCGCGGGCGGTCAAGCGGCGAACACACCCGTTGTGTATATGACAACAGAGATAACGCCGGAAGCGCTCGTTAAAATTTACGAGCAATTAGGCTTTAACGCCGAGGGCAATGTGGCGGTCAAGATGTCCACAGGCGAACCGCCCAACAGCAATTATTTAAGGCCGGAGCTTATCGGCGATTTGGTGAAAAAGGTTGACGGAACAATAGTAGAATGCAACACTGCATACGGCGGCAGCCGCGCATCAACAGCTATGCACAGACAGGTTATTGAGGATCACGGCTTGAGTGCGATATCCAAAAACGGCACCGCCGATATTATGGATGAGGACGGCTCGATAGAAATTCCCGTTCCCGCTCCGAAAAGCGGCGCATCAACGATAACCGAGGATTACGTCGGTGCGCACCTTGCAAACTACGATTCGCTTATATCGCTCGCCCACTTCAAAGGCCACGCAATGGCGGGCTTTGGCGGCGCGATTAAGAATATGTCGATCGGTATCGGTTCATCCGAGGGTAAAGCATGGATCCACAGTGGCGGAACATCACACACAAGTCCGTGGGGCGGCGATCAGGACAAATTCTTGGAGTCAATGGGAGACGCGACAAGCGCTGTTATAGATTTCATGGACGGCAAGGTTGTGTATATAAACGTGATGAACCGTCTGTCTGTTGACTGCGACTGTGACGGGAATCCCGCAGAGCCCGATATGCACGATATAGGCATACTCGCGTCATACGATCCCGTCGCGGTAGATCAGGCCTGCATTGATCTTATATATGCTCAAAAGGACGGCGATGGCGCTTCGCTCGTCGAGCGCATAGAATCGCGCAACGGTCTGCATACGCTCGAACACGCCGCTGAAATTGGCTTGGGCAGCCGTGAATATAACTTAGTCAGCATAGATTAATAATGTTGACAGCAGAAATTAAATACTGTAAAATTTAATTGATATAAAACCATAATTTATAATAAGGAGGAAAATAAAATGGCATGTTTTTTAGTACCGACAACCGAAGCTATCGTAACAACGATCGTAAAGAAAACCGCCGACAAATCGGCGGATAAGAAAAAGATCGAGATAAAAAATCCTTTTATCAAAAGACTTAACTGGCTTAATAATATGCTTTGGGGCGGCTCGGCTCTCTTGGCATTCGAGCATGTTTGGCACGGAGAAGTAGTGCCGTGGGCGCCGTTTTTGACAAACGGAGTTTCGGCTGTTCAAGAAATGGCGACAGCCGGAGTCGCTATGGCCGCGGCGGTCACCGCGGTATGGGCGGGAATTGTCGCCGTGACAAACTCTATGGCAAAGCGCCCGACAGAATTGCTAAAATCTGATTCCCAATAATGATCCGAAAAAACGGCCCTATTGAAAAACATAGGGCCGTTTCAACTAAAGTAAGCACTGATCAAAGCGGTATTTAATCGAGGATTACAAAAGGAGCGACAAAGATGCTTGACATACTTCATCGTGAATTTATTTATGTGTGGTATTATTTTGAGGTGCAGCTTCGCCAGATATTGCCTTACTTTCTGCTGGGTATCGTGATCGGCTCGGTAATATCCGTGTTCGGAAAGCAGAAGATACACTCGCTGATGACGGTCATACAGGACAAGCGCCTCGGCGTGTTCGGCATAATTCCGGCGAGCCTTATCGGCATCGCCTCGCCGCTTTGTATGTACGGCACTATCCCGATCGCCGCCTCCTTTTCGCAAAAAGGTATGCGCGATGATTATCTGGCGGCCTTTATGATGAGCAGCGTGCTGCTCAATCCGCAGCTTTTGATGTACAGCGCGGCTCTCGGCAGTTTCGCGCTGTGCGTGAGGTTTATCTCCTGCTTTCTCTGCGGTATAGCGGCGGGTTTGGTTGTAAGATTTTTCTTTAAGGACAAGCATTTTTTCAACTTCGACGGCTTTTCTGAGCGGGCGAGTCATGACACCGACCCGAACCCGATCATGCGCCTGATAAAGAACATCGGCAGAAATTTAAAGGCGACGGGCCCGTACTTCCTGCTGGGAGTTCTGCTCTCCGCGCTGTTTCAAAGATATGTTCCGGCTGACACGTTCGCAAAGCTGTTTGTGAACAATGAGGGCTTCGGCCTGCTAATGGCGGCGACGATCGGCGTGCCGCTCTATGCCTGCGGAGGCGGAACTATCCCGCTGCTTCAGCAATGGCTCGCGAGCGGCATGAGCATGGGCAGCGCGGCGGCCTTTATGGTAACAGGCCCCGCGACGAAAATAACCAACCTCGGCGCACTCAAAATAGTGCTGGGCATAAAGCACTTCGCGATGTATATCGCGTTCGTTATGCTTTACGCCCTCGTGAGCGGATTTATTGTGAATTTGATAATCTGATTTTAGATTCACACAATATTTTCAAGCAGGCGCTTCACGCAGCCGTATGTTAAGTCATAAACCGTCATTTCGGGATAATCCATGCCCGCGTCTTTCATCGCCTGCCACTGTTTGTCCGTCACTACGGCATACGGGTATATTCCGAACATGAACGGGAAAAAGAGGTATATAAATTCGTGTATCCGTTCCTCGGAAAGATGCGGAAAATACTTTTTCAAAAACTCGCGGACGGTGCGCATCGAGCGGTCGTACGCGGTTTTCATATCAGTCAGCCGGTCAAGGCGGCTGTTTTCCTCCATATCATAGTGGTTCATGGACAGCAGCTTCAAAAGCTGCGGACGCAGCTCAAGCGAGCGGGCGAGCGCGGCTGCGAACTCGTCTTTTGTCATTGAGTCGGTCTTTCGCATCGTCATTTCCAGATCGTCGCACCAAAGGTTATATTCGCGCTCAATAAGAGCGAGGAATATCTCTTCCTTCGTTTGGAAATAGTTATAGATCGAGGTGCGCGTAAAAGAAGTTACAGCGCCGATCTCTTTTATTGTTATTTCCTTAAAGCTCATGTTTCGGTACAGCTTTTCGCAGGCGTTTATTATTTCCTCCCTGCGCGCGTTTGTCAATTCGGGCGATCCTTTAGGCATAATTTTTTCTCCTTATAAACTTATCTTATAATTACTTTAACATATTACTGACACGTTGTCAATATTTTTTGAAAAAATATTGACAACGTGTCAGCGCTGTGCTATAATATAGAAAAATGACACAGTGTCAGAAACGAACTTGATGAGTTTGATGAGATCAGATTAAGTTAGGAGAGTATTATGGATACACGGATATTAAAATATTTTCTCGCGGTCGCGAGAGAGGAAAACATAACAAAGGCGGCGGAGATGCTGCATATTACGCAGCCGACACTTTCGAGACAGCTTTCAAAGCTTGAGGACGATCTGGGTGTGAGGCTTATGGTCCGCGACAAAAACGGAGTCACACTCACCGACGAGGGAATACTGTTCCGCCGACGCGCGGAGGAAATAACGGAGCTTGCTGACAAGGCGGAGCAAGAGCTCGGAAACAGCGCGGAAAATATCGAGGGCACGCTCTCGATCGGCTGCGGCGAGCTTGCGTCGGTCAGACTTTTGACGGATATTTTCAAAAGTTTTCAGGAAATTTACCCGAATGTGCAGCTCGATCTGTATACCGGAAACGCCGACCAGATCAAACAGCGGCTCGACGACGGGCTTAACGACATAGGGATATTGCTTGAGCCCGTGGAGATCGACCGATATGATTTTATTCGTTTTAAGACCCGCGAGCGATGGTTTGTCGTAATGCGGTCCGATTCGCCTCTCGCGCAGAAAAAATGTGTCACGCCCGAGGATCTGATAAACCTTCCGCTGATCGTCACTAAGCGCCAATGCGTCAGGAACGAGATCGAAAACTGGTTCGGGAAACATGTTAATGAGGTTAATATTGTCGCGACGATAAACATGAGCACGAACGCGTCAATTCTTGTGGAGCAGGGCATAGGGTACGCAATCGTTATCGAGGGCTCGCTTCCGTATATTGATAAAAACATAATTTGTATGCGTCCGCTGTGCCCCGAAAAAACCGCCACATCGGTGATAGCGTGGAAAAAATCGCAGACGTTCGCTCCGGCAGCGAGGCGGTTTTTAGAGTATATCCGTGACAAATTGAGCGAGTAGTTTATCAATACAAAATTTGTATGGATAACTATGAAAAACAAGCATTTTACTTTATTAAACAACAGGTATATAATATGTGTATAGTTATTTTTTTACACATATTTTTAAGTAAGCGCTGATTAAATTAGAGTAATGGGAGTGATAGCAGTGGAATACACAAAACTTGGCAAGTCCGATTTGAACGTGTCGAGGATATGCATGGGATGCATGGGCTTCGGAAACGCCGCGACGGGGCAGCACAGTTGGACGGTTGACGAAAGTCAGACAAGAAAGATAATAAAACGCGGGCTTGAGCTGGGCGTAAACTTTTTCGATACCGCTATAGTCTACCAGAACGGCACGAGCGAGCAGTATGTCGGACGGGCGCTGAGGGATTTCGCGAAGCGCGACGACTATGTGATCGCCACAAAATTCACTCCGCGCACGCAGGAAGAGATCGATTCGGGCGTGGACGGCCGCAAACATATCGAAAACTATCTCGATCAAAGCCTCAAAAATCTCGGTATGGACTATGTTGACCTCTACATCTATCATATGTGGGATTACCACACGCCGATGAATGAGATCATGGAAGGGCTTGACAGAGCGGTCAAAGCGGGCAAGGCGAGATACATCGGCATCTCCAACTGCTTCGCGTGGCAGCTCGCAAAAGCGAATTACTACGCGAGAGAAAACGGGCTTACCGAGTTTGTGTCAATTCAAGGGCATTACAACCTGATCGCCCGCGAGGAAGAACGCGAAATGATTCCGTTCTGCAAATCGGAAAACATCGCGGTAACGCCGTACAGCGCGCTGGCGAGCGGCAGACTGTCGCGCAGACCGGGCGAGAGCACAAAGAGGCTTAAAGAGGACTCATATGCCAGATTCAAGTATGACGCGACCGCCGAGGCGGACGGCAAGATCATAAAGCGCGTTGAGGAACTTGCCGACAGGCGCGGCGTTTCGATGACCGAGATCGCGCTGGCGTGGCTGCTGACAAAATCGACCTCGCCGGTGGTCGGAGCGACAAAGCTCTCGCACGTCGAGGGCGCGGCAAAAGCAGTCGAGTTAAAACTGACCGAGGACGAGATCAGCTATTTGGAAGAGCTGTATATACCCCACGAGCTCGCGGGAGTTATGGCGCAGAACGGAAAACAAAAAGCCGGAAATGTGGTTTAATAATATTTAAAATTTAAGATTTAGGAGGAATTTTCAATGAAAGAAAAAATAATTCAAACAGCGGGAAGAAAGTCGCTCGGGGAGTTCGCACCCGAGTTCGCGCATTTTAACGATGACGTTCTCTTCGGAGAGAACTGGAACAACGAGGATATTGACTTAAAAACGCGCTGCATTATCACGGTTGTCGCACTGATGTCGTCGGGCATTACTGACTCGTCCCTGACATATCATCTGGAAAACGCGAAAGCTCACGGCGTTACCCGCGCGGAGATTGCGGCGATAGTCACCCACGCCGCGTTTTATGTCGGCTGGCCCAAGGCGTGGGCGGTGTTCAACATGGCGAAGGAAGTCTGGTCGGAAAGCGAAAATGCCGAGACAGATAAGGACAAATATCAGAACACAATTTTATTCCCGATAGGCGCGCCGAACGACGGTTTTGCGCAGTATTTCACGGGGCAGAGCTATCTCGCGCCCGTGTCGTCGGAGCAGGTCGGAATATTCAACGTTACATTCGAGCCGGGCTGCCGCAACAACTGGCATATCCACAACGCCGACAAGGGCGGCGGACAGATACTTATATGCGTCGGCGGGCGCGGATATTATCAGGAATGGGGCAAGAACGCGGTCGAAATGAGACCGGGCGATTGCGTTAACATTCCCGTCGGGGTGAAGCATTGGCACGGAGCGGCGGCCGATTCGTGGTTCTCGCATCTCGCCGTTGAGGTCCCCGGAGAAAACGCGTCAAACGAATGGCTTGAGGCCGTCACGGACGAGATATATTCAAAAGTAAACGGAGGAGAATAAATTGAAAAAATTTTTATCGTTACTTCTATCGGCCCTCATGGTAATATCTATGGCGGGCTGCGCCGCGGGCAATACCGCGCCGGACGCGGAAACGGCGGCAGAACAGGTCGAAGAACCGCCCGCGTTATTTAACAAAACTCTTGTCGTATATTTTTCCGCGACCGGAAACACAAGAAACGTCGCCCTGAATATCGCTTCCGCGACAGACGCGGACTTACACGAGATCGTGCCCGAGGTTCCATACACTGACGCCGATCTTGACTACAACAGCGACTGCCGCGCCAACCGCGAGCAGAACGACGACGCGGCCCGCCCCGCGATCAACGGCGGCGAGTTCGGAATTGAGCAATATGACGTGATTTTCCTCGGCTATCCCATATGGTGGGGACAGGCGCCGAAAATTATGTACACCTTCCTTGAAAGTCATGACTTCACCGGAAAAACGATAATCCCTTTCTGCACCTCGGGCAGCAGTTCTATCGGCACGAGCGCAGAAAATATGCACGCCTCGGCACCTGATGCCGAATGGCTTGACGGACAGCGCTTCGCGTCAAGCGCCTCGCGCGAGGATCTGACGGAGTGGATAAACGGTCTTGACATTGGTATAAAGGCGGAATGAAAGGGGAATTCAAGATGAAAAAATCTATAGCCGTTCTTGTTTCGATATTTATGCTGCTCGGCTTATCGCTTACAGGCTGCGCGGCGGAGCAGCCTGAGCCGCAGCAAAACAACACGGATGAAATAACTATCACGCTTCAAATCGACAATCCGATGATGACGGTGAACGGCACAGAGCGCGAAATCGACCCGGGCCGCGAGACCGCGCCCCTGCTCGTAAATGACGCGAGAACGCTGCTGCCGGTGCGCGCGGTAGTTGAGGCGATTGGCGGCACTGTCAATTGGGACGAAAGCACAAACACCGCAACACTGACATACGGCAGCGACGTTATCATCCTTACGATCAACAGCGCGACCGCTTATTTAAACGGCGAGGCGCAGACGCTCGATGTCGCGCCGACAACGATAAACGACCGCACAATGCTTCCGATACGGTTTATCGCCGAGAGCTTTGGATTTAATGTGTTATGGGATGAAACGGAGCGGATCGTGACGGTCACAAACTCGGAGAGCCTCCAATATGACAGCGATCTTGTCTTGATCGAAGGCGGCTCTTTCCGAATGGGCAGCCCGGAGGACGAACCCGAGCGCGACGCAGATGAGATCGCTCACGATGTAATGGTAGGCAGCTTTTATATGTCAAAAACCGAGCTTTCACAAAAGGATTACCAAGCCGTAACGGGCGCAAATCCGAGTGAAAACATTGGAGACGATCTGCCTGTTACCAATATCTCCTGGTATGACGCGATCAACTATTGCAACAGTTTAAGCGAAGCGGAAGGTTTGACTCCGTGTTACGCTGTGTCGGGCAATTCGGTCGCTTGGGACAAAAGCGCGAACGGCTATCGCCTGCCGACGGAAGCCGAATGGGAATACGCGGCGAGAGCGAACACAACCACTCCGTTCAGCTTCGGAGATTACGTTTATGACGAAAACGCCAACTGCTACAACGCCTACGGCTATAATAATGACGCGAGCGGAAACTGGGTAAACGGCTATCTCAGCAGCACGGTCCCGGTGGACAGCTATGCCCCAAACGGCTTTGGGCTTTACAATGTTCACGGCAATGCCGCTGAATGGGTTTGGGATTGGTACGGAGATTACGAAACCGATGTCTCGGCCGATCCCGTCGGAGCGGAAACCGGAAATTATAAAGTGGCGCGCGGAGGCGGCTGGAATGATTTTCCGAAACATATTCGCTCGGCATACAGGAGCGCTTTTCCCGCCGATGTGCCGTTTTACAGCATAGGTATGCGTCTGGTGCGCAGCGCTTCGCCCGCCCAAGGCGAGGTTAAAAGCATAAGCGGCGCGAGCGCAGATCAGACAAGCGGCAAGGTTTTGATCGCCTACTTCTCGCAAACCGGAAACACGGACGGTTTCGCAAAAATAATACAGGATATGAGCGGCGCGGATATATTCCGAATTGAGCGCAAAGAGCCTTATTCCGCCTCGAGCAACGCGCAGATATTATACGCCGAAGCCTTAACGGAACAGCGGGAAAACGCGGTTCCCGACTTAAAAGCGTATCTTGAGGACGCCGGGCTTAATATTGACGACTATGACACGATACTGCTCGGCTACTGCAATTGGTGGGCGTCCATTCCCGCGCCCGTGCGCAGCTTCCTTATGCGCTATGATATGAGCGGCAAAACTATTATCCCGTTCTGCTCGATGGGCGGCGGACGCTTCGGACAGACGATAAGCGCGGTCGCCAAGCTCTGTCCGAGCAGCACGATCAAGAAAGGTCTTGACGTGACTTATGCCTCGTATGACAATGATGAAATAGCCGCATGGCTTAAAGAAAACGGAATAATAACAGGCAATTAAAAATCATTATTTAGACAAAGAGAATTAAATTCAGGAGGTTTTTACAGTGAAAAAAGTTTTATCGGTTTTTATGATTTTATGTATGATACTGACCGTGTGCCAAGCCGCCGTGCTCGCGGCTGACGCGGACATAACGATCACGCTTCGGATAGGTGATTCCAATATGACGGTGAACGGCGCCGAAAAAGCGATCGACGAGCAGGGCACGGCACCTGTTTTGATAAACGACAGGACATTGCTCCCCGTCCGCGCCGTGGTTGAGGAAATGGGCGGTTCCGTGGAATGGGTCGAAGATACCCAAACGGTAATACTGGCATACGGCAGCGACACAATAACGCTGCAAATCGACAACCCGACAGCATATTTAAATGATGAGGCAAAGACTCTTGACACCGCGCCCATGATAATAGGCGACAGAACGATGATGCCGATACGGTTTATCGCCGAGAGCTTCGGTTTTAATGTGGACTGGGACGACGCGACGCAGACAGCGACCGTTTCAAACGTATCGGATACCGCCGCGCCCGCAGCAACAACGGCTCCCGAGGCGACAGCGGAACCCGCGTCCGAGGCGGGCGGCAAGACCCTCGTCGCGTATTTTTCATGCACGAACAACACCGCGGGAATAGCAAAACATATTATCGACGGCATCGGAGCCGACGCTTATGAGATCGTGCCGGAGGTTCCATACACGGAGGCAGATCTTGACTACAACAGCGACTGCCGCGCCAACCGCGAGCAGAACGACGACGCGTCCCGCCCGGCGATCTCGGGAAGCGTTCCTGACATGGCGCAGTATGACACGATCTTCTTAGGATATCCGATCTGGTGGGGCAACGCGCCCAAGATCATATTCACCTTCCTTGAAAGCTATGACTTTACGGGAAAGACGATAATCCCATTCTGCACCTCGGGCAGCAGCCCCATAGGTTCAACGGCGGCAATGCAGAGCGTGACGCCCGGAGCGAACTGGCTTGACGGACACCGATTCAGCGGCGGCTCATCGAGCGACGTCGTTATGGAATGGGTAAACGGCCTCGGCCTTAAATAATTTCAAACAAATAATTTGAAAGGAACGTTTGGAATGAATATTAAAAAAATATTTGTATCTCTTTCGCTGCTGATATTTATGCTGATATGCGCCGCGACGGTGTGCGCCGCGGAATACCAAACCGACGGAAACACTATAACCGTCACCGGAGTGCCGAGCGAATGCAGGCTTATTATCGCCTCTTATTCACCCGAAGGAGCTTTGACGGGCTGTGATCTCTACGCGCCCGAAAACGGCGTGATAAGCGGTGTGCCCGACACGGTGACAAACGGCGGCAGCGTTAAAATGTTCCTTTGGAATATGACGAATCTGTCTCCGGTAGAAATGAGCGAGGCACCCTCGCCTTCGCCCGAACCGAGCGACGCGCCGACGACGGAGCCCGCGGGCGGCGGTACGCTTGTGGCGTACTTCTCTTGGACAAATAATACCGAGGGAGTTGCTAACCATATCGCGGACATAACAGGAGCGGATAAATTCGAGATCGTTCCCAAGATACCCTACGGCCCGGAAAACAGCAATTACTATGACCCAAGCACCAGATCCTACCAAGAGCAATACGACGACACCGCGCGGCCCGAGATCGAGGGTGGGATTCAAAACATTGACAAGTACGATATTGTCTTTCTCGGATATCCTATATGGTACGGCAAAGCGCCGAAAATTATATACACCTTTCTTGAAAGCTATAACTTTGAGGGAAAAACGATAATCCC
Source organism: uncultured Monoglobus sp. (assembly GCA_947625055.1). GTDB lineage: Bacteria > Bacillota > Clostridia > Monoglobales > Monoglobaceae > Monoglobus. The sequence continues at coordinate 59,036 of CANQMT010000014.1, forward strand.
GTTTTGCACCTCGGGCAGCAGCGGCATAGGTTCGACCGCCGAACTGCAAAATCTGACGCGCGGAGCAAATTGGCTTGACGGATGGCGTTTTGACGGCGGCGCGTCAAGAGACAGCGTCAAAGCCTGGGTAGACGGTCTCGATCTGAGTTTCGGAAATAACGAGGAGGTCAAAGACATGGTACTGATAAACGGCGGCACATTCCGAATGGGAAGCCCGGAGAACGAGCCTGAGCGCGACGCGGACGAGGTCATGCACAGCGTCACGGTCGACAGCTTTTATATCGACGAAAAGGAACTTACGCAAAGCGAGTATCGGGAAATTATGGGCAGCGATCCGAGCGAGAACATCGGAGATGATCTGCCCGTCGAAAATATAACATGGTATGATTCGATAGAATACTGCAACAAACGCAGTCTCGCGGAAGGTCTGACCCCGTGCTACACGGTTTCGGGAGACACGGTCACATGGGACAAAAGCGCGAACGGCTATCGTCTGCCGACGGAAGCCGAATGGGAATACGCGGCGAGAGCGAACACAACCACTCCGTTCAGTTTCGGAGATTATGTTTATGACGAAAACGCCAACTGCTACAACGCCTACGGCTACAACAACAATTCAAGCGGCAGTTGGGTAAACGGTTATCTCTCTCATACCGTCGCGGCTGACAGCTACGGCGCAAACGCTTACGGGCTTTACAACATGCACGGCAATGTCGCGGAGTGGGTATGGGACTGGTACGGCGAATACTCCAGCGACGCGGTAAATCCGACAGGCGCGGGATCGGGACATTATAAGATCGCGCGCGGAGGCGGCTGGAATGATTTTCCGAAGCATATAAGGAGCGCCTACAGAAGCGCGTATCCTCCCGGTGCGCCTCTTTACAGCATAGGCATGCGCGTGGCGAGAAACGCCGCGGCGGGAAACGGCAGCACGGCGAGCGTCAATGAGGCAAAGACAAGCGCGAAAGCGAATAAAACTCTTATCGCGTATTTTTCCCAAACAGGCAACACCGACGGTCTGGCAAAAATAATAGCGGAAATCAGCGGCGTCGACGTGTTCAGAATAGAGCGCGCGACACCTTACGCCGCGGCGTATAATTCCCAAGTATTATACGCCGAGGCCTTAAACGAGCAGCGGGAAAACGCTGTCCCCGACTTAAAATCATATCTTGAGGACGCCGGGCTTAAGATTGACGACTATGACACGATACTGCTCGGCTACTGCAACTGGTGGGCGTCGATCCCCGCGCCCGTGCGCAGCTTCCTTATGCACTATGATATGAGCGGCAAAACGATAATTCCGTTCTGCTCGATGGGCGGCGGACGCTTCGGTCAGACGATAAGCGCGGTCGCCAAGCTCTGCCCCGACAGCGCGATAAAGAAAGGACTTGACGTGACATATTCGTCTTATAACAGAGCGGAAATTGCGGCATGGTTAAGCGAGAGCGGCGTTATCGAATAAAAATTCATAATAAAAAACAGGAAGCTGCCGTCTAAGAGGCAGCTTCCGTTCGTAAAAGGGTTATGATCACAAACCGAAAGTCTTGGCGAAAGACCTTCAATAAGTTTGTCAAAGTTAATCGGCTAATTATATTATAGCGGATATTCCTCTTAAAATCAATTCCGTTTTGTTATAGTTTTTATAAGCGTATGCTTATATAACAGCCTGAAAACGTCGTATAAGTATTGCTTATTATAAGCATAAACAAACAGAATTGAAAACAGAAAAGTATTATGATAAAATTATTATTATATCTAACCGAGGTGATTTGATGCTTAAACAGATGAGGTATTTTCAGGCGGTGGTAAGGCGAGGCAGCTTCAGCGCCGCCGCGGAGGAATGTTTTATCTCGCAGTCCGCGATCTCACAGCAGGTGCAGGCGCTTGAGCGCGAGCTTGGCGTTATGCTTTTAAACCGCGGGAACCGCAAATTCAGTCTTACGCCCGCCGGAGAGCATTTTTACAAAAAGAGTCTGCTGATCACATCCGATATTGACAAGCTCTGCCGCGAGACTGTGCGCATTTCCCGGGGCGGCAGCAACACGCTGAGAGTCTGCTACCAAAAGGGCTACAGCGGTCAGGAGTTTCAAAAGGCTTTGGCGCAATTTTCGGAAAAATATCCGGACATAACTCTTGACATAAAGAGCGGGACCCACGAGGAAGTGTATAATATGCTGCGGCTCGGCTGCGTCGATCTTGTGCTGAACGATCTGCGCAGAGCGTTTTCTGACGAGTATGTCAACCTGACGCTCAGCGAGATGAACTGCTGTATTGAGATCTCAAAACGTGATCCGCTGTCGGAAAGACAGTTCGTGAACGCGGACGAGCTCAGGAACACGCCGTGCATTTTGGTGTCGGCAAAAAATCAATTTGAAAACGATCAGATACATTATCATGAGATATACGGGATCGACGGCGAATTTGTGTTCGCGGAAAACCTTGAGGAGGCGCGGCTCATGGTCGTGAGCGGCAAAGGCTATGTGCCGGTCGAGGGCGGCAGCCTTCCGCATCGGTTCTCAAAGGACATCGCGCGCGTTCCGCTGAGCCGCCGCGGAAAGCCGATAAAGACAAAATACTGCGCTTTTTGGAAAACCGACAACACCAAAAAATGCATAAAAGACTTCGCTGATATACTTAAAGAGCAGTTTGGATAGATTAATATCCGTTATTTTATCTGCAATAATAATATTTGCATTGTCAGCGGAAAAAAATTATTAAAAACCATTGACTTCAATTCATTGAATGTGATATAATGAAATTGCGTACAGGAGGTGATGGCATGGCAAAAAAGATGACGAACCGTCAGCTTGCCGCACTGGAAACCAGGCGCAAACTGCTGGAGGCGGCGAAAAAACTGGTGCGTGAAAAAGGTCTGGTCAACACATCTATCGAAGAAATCACAAAAGCCTGCGGCGTATCAAACGGTACGTTCTATACCTATTTCAAGCGCAAAGAAGATGTGGTTTTTGCGCTAAGTCAGGAGATGTACCGGGGAATTTATGAGGAAGCGCAAGCCCATGACGGCCCTTTTATGGAACGGCTGGCATTTTACATGATAAATTTTTCCGGTCACATTGAACGGGACGGACTGAAGCTCTGTCAGGAATGGGTGCGCAACACCGTAGATCCGGATCTTGTGGAGACCCCGTACAACAAGGACAAACTCCTTGTGGATATTGATTCCATGAAGGGAATGATCAAAAAGGGTATGGAGCGTGGAGAACTGAAGAAAGATACGCCCGTAGACGCGCTCGCCAACGCGCTGGTAGATGTGATCTACGGCGAAATGCTGTGCTGGGATATGTCCGGCGGGGCATACAGCTTTGAGGAACGAACAAAAGAATTTTGCAATCTGTTTTTACCGTCCATGATGCAGCCTTATATCAGCGAGAGCGATCATTAAAATTGAAACAGCAGCGAAAAATAAAAAGGAGGAACCAAGGTTGAAACAAAAAACAAAAGACAATGTATATAATACAGGATAAAGAGAGTATAGCAAACAGACCATCGAGAGAT
>CANQMT010000015.1 GCA_947625055.1 uncultured Monoglobus sp.
TTGTTTTGCCTAAGCTGTCAAGGGTGACAGCGTTTTTTATTCTTCTCTCATTTTTCATATCCTACTTTACACTATCTATGATATATACTATAGTTTATATAATATCAAATTTGTTTATACATATAAATCGACCATGATATATAAAATTAAACCATAGTATAAATTTTTTGTTGACAAGCGAAGTTTTTTATGATAATATGTTGTTAAATCAAAAAACTATAGGAGGAATATCTATGATTTGTAAAAAATGTGGAAATGAAATTGCCGAAAACGAAAAAATATGCAGTAAATGCGGCACCCCAACGGGTAATGTTGCAACAAACGCGGTACAGACGAGTAATGAAGCGGCAGATAAATGCCTTGGCTCTTTTATACTTGGTTTGATAGGTGCAATTTTCGGAATAATGGGCGGCCTTTGTACGACAATGTGTGATGTTACTACAGGAGGAAACGCACCGTTTTTTTTGATATTTTGCGGCAGCATAATTGGTTTGATAGGTGCATGTATGTGTTTAAAACGAACAAAAGTCGGCTCTGTAATTGAATTGCTTGCCGGTATAATGATAATTATATGTGCCTTTTGTATATCCGGAGCAGAGTTTATGAGTATTCTAGCGATGTTGCTGTTCCTTGCGGGAGGAATTGTTGGCGTAGTTTACTCGTATGTTCTTAAAAAATGATACCATATATTTATACTCCGTTTGGACAGATCCCTACTTATGTTATCATGGTAGCGTTCGCCTCTTTGATAATGATTTTATCAATTCATATAAGAGTGAAAAAACTTACGAATTACAATTCGGAAGAAGCGTATATTTTCCCCAAAATTGTAATTTCAATGGGAACAGCTTACCTTTTTGCCGCTATTTTTGATGCTTTATTCAAAATACGGAAGAATGGAGGTATAGTTTTTTCCGGAATTACATATTATGGCGGATTGATCGGTGCAATAATAAGCATGTACATAATGCTCAGTATTTCCAAAAATAAAACGCAGAATTCGGTGAAACAATGGTTTGATATTTTAACGCCGTCTTTGTTGATTTTTCATTTTTTTGGACGATTGGGATGTTTCTTTGCCGGCTGTTGTTATGGTAAAAATACCGATAGTATATTGGGCATACAATTTCCCGATAATTATGTCGATGGTATTTTTCACAATGGATTAAAATGCTATCCAACTCAATTATTTGAGGCTGCGGCATTACTAATTATATTAGTAATAGTTTATAAATCTAAAAATAAATTTGTAATATATATCTTAAGTTATACGATTTTCAGATTTTTTAACGAGTTTTTAAGAGGTGATGAAAGAGGTAGTTTGATAATAGGTATATCGCCGGCGCAACTAATTTCAATTATTTTGTTTTGCACTATAATTTGTTACAAATGTTATATAACCTATTTTAAAATGGGTAAAAATTCAGAAAAAACTTGATAGAGAGGTGGTATGATGAAAAAAATAATAATTGTTTTAACAACAATAATGATGATTTGTGCGTTAAGCGCTTGCGGAGCACCAAAGGAAAAAGATTTTCTTGGAAGATGGGATGGAACGGAATACGTTAAAATGGGTTATTATTATAATTATAATACAACATATGTATTTTATGAAGACGGTACATACGATATGTATAAAAATCGGGAAGGAGAAGAAGACACAAATTATACATCGGGATATGACACTTGGTCAATAGTTGATGATAGCCATATTAGGATTGACGACTACGCAGTCGGCCCCGAGGTATTGAAATTTGAATTTAAGGGGGATAGGCTGTATCTTGATGATGAAGAATATGTAAAAAGTAATATAGAATAATAAAAGAAAAGGAGAGTTAAAACGAAAATGAAAAATATACTTAAGATAATATCTATGTTGATTATCATTACAATGATTTGTGCCATTTCTATAACTGTACTCGCTAATGGCATACAAGTATTTATTGATGGCGGCTTGGTCACGCTTGCGGATGCGCAAGGGCATATTGTGGAACCGTTTATACAAAACGGAACAACATATGTTCCGTTAAGAGGCATATCAGAGAGATTGGGCTGTAAAGTTGAATGGGATGAGGCAAACAAAACGGTAAAAATCTATAAGGACATAAATCCCGACGGAAGCGTTTTTCGGAACGATGATAAAGATGTAAAAGTATATATTGACAATGAACTAATTGAGTTAAAAGATGCCAACGGAACAATTGTGAAACCGATAACACTCAATGATACAAACTACATTCCGATCAGAGGTGTATCCGAGGCTCTTGGCTGCCAGGTTGAGTGGGACGGCACATTGCAAAGGGTGAGCGTATATAATATGACCGTGTCCCCAAACGGAGCCACGCTGGATTTTGTACGGCCATATGAAGCACGCGCCGAACTTTTTTACGAATCCGAAGGAAAATATCTTGAAATTGACAATAAAAATTATACAAACGCTATTCGTCCATGGTATGATGATGGCAAGGCACTCTTTAATATAAACGGCAAATACAACAGTGTCAGCTTTGTTGCGGGATTTTTGGAAAACAATGAAATAACGGGAGAAATTGATTTTATTGTTGACGGAAACTTGGTCAAGACAATAACATGTGAACCGTTCACTCCGGCAAGAGAGTATCAGGTTGATATTAACAGAGGTTTGCAATTAAAAATTATGATTGATAATAACGTTGGTTTAGGAAATGTAGTATTTCATTAAATTGAATCAGAGGTTAATATGTTGAAAAAAGTAAGTAATTTTAAAAATACAATAGTGTTACTGTTTTGCTGTATGATATTGTTTAGTTTTCATGTTTATGCAGACGATACAATAACAATAAAAATGGATGGCAGGGAGATATATTGTGACCAGCCGCCAATAATTGTTGATGGCACAACAATTATTCCTTTGCGAGCTGTAAGTGAGGAAATGGGTTATCAGGTTAAGTGGAACGAGCAGTATCAGCAAGTTACAATTATTGATAACGGTAAAGGCTGCGGTGCAGGTATGGATATGTATATAGGGGACACAAAATTAATAACCGGCGGCGGTATAAAAACTTTGCCGGTTGCACCTGTTATAATCAATGATAGGACATATGTTCCAATCAGGGTAATAGCGGAAGTTTTGAATTGCAAGGTAGAGTGGGATGATACCTCAAAAACTGTTGAAATTTACAGCTCATACTGTCCGTCTGATTACTATTAATTTTAAGGATGAATAAAACAGCGGCCAAACCGGCCGCTGTTTTTTAGGCTATTGACGTATTTTTTGCTTTAAGGCCTCCTGAAGGACCTGCGAAAAATTTATATTCATTTCAAGGGCCGCGGTGTTAAGCCATGCCGGAATGGTCAAGGTTTTCTTAACGGACTTTTCAAAGTGATTTTTCGCGTATTCGTCAATGTCAACCGATACGGGGCAAACAAATAATTCGTTTGGTTTCACGTCGAGTTCGGCGGCTATATCGACCGCGTTTACGGATTTTATGTCGGACGGCTCGGGGATCGTCTCGCCATCAAGCTTCAAAGTGTAAATATATCCCGCGAGGCAGTCAACGGCCATATTCATTGCCTCTTCAAATGTTTCACCGCATGTGGCTGTTCCCTCAAGATCCGGGAAAACAACGGAGTAGCCTTCGGGCTCCTTAAAAAAGCATGCCGGATAAATTGATAGCATAATCTTAACCTCCTAAATTATTTTAAACCTGCTTGTTTCAAAATGGATTTTTCGGTGATTTTAGGAATGTCTTTGCCGTGAAAAGGGATTGTGACCTTGCCCGGTTTTGTTGGATGCGTGTAGTGCCTGTGAGACCCTGTTTGAGATTTGAAAACCCAACCGTCGGCCAATATAAGGTTTTCCATTTCCCTTGGTTTTAAAGGCATAATTAACACTCCTTTTTATTTATTATATATCATGATACGTATTATGTCAATACGTATTAATTTAAGAATTTTTCAAAATTTTAAAATTATATTGAAATTATTTTATAATTATGATAGAATAATTTATAATAAAATCAAAGGAGTGATTTTTGTGATCATCAAGTCATCTACGGCGCTGAGGAATGATTATTTAAGCATATCGAACCTGGCAAACGAGAGCAGCGAGCCGATTTATATCACCAAAAACGGCGACGGCGATATTGTTGTTATGGGAATTGACGCTTTTGAGAGGCGGGAGCAGATATATAAGTTAAAGCTAAAGCTTGCGGAGGCGGAGCTTTCGCGGCTCAGAGGAGAGCCGAGCATATCTTTGGAGGAAGCAAGGGCGCGTCTTGCGGAAAAATACAATGTTTGAGATAAAAATATTGAAAACCGCATGGGACGATATTGAGAGAATAGCGGATCTTCATATGGCGCTGTCCGGCCCGAATTCAGCTCGGGCTGTTACTGACGGGATTTTAAACAGCATAGAAAAATTAAAAGAATTTCCGTCAGGGTTTCCGACGGTACCGGAGGATGAAATGTCGGAAGCCGGATACAGGATGGTTATATATAAGTGGTATTTGTCAATTTACAGAATAATTGATGATATTGTTTACATATATCGGGTGGTGGACGGCAGAAAAAACTATCCGAAGCTGTTTCGGGGATTTTTAGAGGAGGAAAGATGAGCAGAGTTGAGATTATAAAACGTTATATTTTGTTGATTATCGGGCTGTTTCTGGCGGCTTTGGGAGTGGCGTTCACGCGGCACGGAGAATTGGGCGTTTCGCCTATCTCGTCGGTGCCGAACGTGCTCAGCTATAAGTTCACGTTTTTCACTATGGGCACATGGCTGATCATCTGGAACTGCGTTCTGATCGTCGGCCAGATAGTCATTCTCAGGCGGAACTTCAAGCCGATCGAGCTTTTGCAGGTGCCGCTCTCGTTTTTGTTCGGATATTTTACCGACTTCGGTCTGTGGTGCGTGTCGTATATCCCCGCCGAGGCTTATCCGATGCGGCTGCTGATGGTGGTGATCGGCGTGGCGGTTTTGGGCCTCGGCATCTCGCTGGCGTTTATCGCCGGTGTTATCATGAACTCGGGCGAGGCGTTCGTCAAGGCGGTTGCCGATGTGACCGGGTTTGAGTTCGGAAACGTCAAGATAGGATTTGACATATTCTGCGTGCTGAGCGCTGTCGTGCTGTCACTTATATTCTTTGATTTCAGAATTGTCGGCGCGCGCGAGGGCACGGTGATTTCCGCCCTGTTCACGGGCGTTATGGTCAAGTTCTTTAACAAAAGACTGAAAGGCCCGCTGCAAAACGCGCTTACGGGAGGAAGCTCCGAATGAGCGTCACGATCTTTTCGGGAACGCTGTGTTACATGTTTTTAATCAGTCCGAATGGTTGATGACCAGCACATCATCTTGGCGTATAACCGTGTCGCCGTTGGGGATGAGTATCCTGCCGCCGCGGTTTATCATAATGATGAGGCGGTCGTCGGTATTGGGCAGTTTGCGGATGGGCTTATCTATCCACTTGCTGCCTTCTCTTATTGTTTTTTCCGAAAGGCGTATGCCCTCAATATCTCCGGGCGATTTGGCGCTGAGCACAACATAGTCGCCAAGCTCGACCCTTGTCGAGCCGTTTGGAACTATACGCTCGTCGCCGCGCTGGATAAGCACAAGAATGGTCTCGGGCGGATTGACTATGTCTTTGACCTCCTTGCCTGTCCACGGATGCTCCTCGTTCATTCTGAAGCGTATAAACTGGACCGGTACTTCGTCGGAATAATCGCTGAAGGTTTTCATGACGTCCTCGTTTTCGTCGATCATGTTGAGCTTTTTGGCGAGCGGGGCCAAAAGACCGCCCTGTATCAAAATAGAGAACAGAACCACGCAGAATACTATGTGAAATACGTCATACGCGCTGTCGCTGAGCATAACCATGACCGCGAACACGATCGAAGCCGCGCCGCGCAGACCCGACCACGAAACCATGAGCATTTGGTTCAGTTTGCTTTTAAAGGGCGCCAGCAGCGCGAATACCGCCGCGGGTCTCGCGATAAACGTCATAAACAGCGCTATCGCTATCGAGACGGGAAGCACCTGCGGTATTCTTGACGGGTGCGAGACAAGGCCGAGCAGGAAGAATATGCTCATCTGCATAATGCTTGTTATGCCGTCAAAAAACGGCACAAGGCTGCGCTTGTTTTTGATCCCGGCGTTGCCGAGCACTATGCCGACAATGTAAGCCGACAGAAATCCGTTGCCGTGAACGATCTCGGGAAGCGCGAAAGAAAGTATGACCACCGCGAACATGAAAACGTTGTCAAATCCGGGCGCGCTGAACTTTGTTCGGCGGAGCACCCAAGCGGAGGCCAGCGCGATAATGATTCCCGCCATGCCGCCGTAGAACAACTGGGCGAAAATCGTGTAAAACACAGTCCCGGTGCCGCCCCCGCCCGCCTTTACCGAAAGCAGAATAGCCGTCAGCATATAGGCAAACGGATCGTTGCTGCCGCTCTCTATCTCAAGGAGCGATGCGGTGTTGTATTTGAGGTTGAGCCGCTTTGAGCGCAGCACCGAAAAGACAGACGCAGCGTCTGTCGAGCTGATCACCGCGCCGATAAGCAGCGCGTCTATGACCGGCATATGAAGGGCGAGCATGCAAAACAGACCCACAAGCCCGCAGGTCATAATAACGCCGATGGATGACAGCAGCATTGACCGGGCCGCGATAGGTTTCGCGGCTTCAAGGTTTGTGCCGAAGCCGCCGTAGAACATGATAAACGCCAATGCGGTGCTGCAAATTTCCTCCGCAAACTCGTAATTGTCAAAGTGAATTTTGATCAGGCCGTCGCTTCCGAAGATCATTCCGAGCAGTATAAAAGCCAGCAGCGCGGGAACTCCGAGCCTTCCCGAAAGCTTATGCAGGAAAATACTGGAAAAGAGAACAACAGCCGCGAGTAAAAGATATGTATACATATGAGTCTCCGTTCTTTTTGTTTACATATATAATAACATATTTTTACTCGCGGGTCAATTGCGTATTTGGTCGAATTTACAAAATGTACTCAAGAACACTCGGCAGCACCAATTCTTCCGCCAGCATCTGCATTTTACAAGCGCATTCCGAGATTGTGGAGAACTTTCTGTAAACGCAGCTTTGATCTATTATCCTCAGATTGCTGTCGCGCATGACTGCGCGTATTCCGTATGGAGCGTATTTGTCATTGGCGATGATCAAAGTGTATTCGACCGTCATTTTTTCGTTTTCGTCCGATGTGAATTCGTATGAGCACCGCAGAAAGCCTTCCTCGACACAGTTTTTTGACCTGCATTCCGCGGGCAGCTCGATGTCCTTAGAGATAATATCAAATTTCTGTCTGCAATTGTAAACCATACAGCCTATCCTCCTTATGTGTTTTTTTCATTCATAATTTATTATGTCATAACTTTATTGTCAAGAAAAAATTTGTAACATTAAAAATCGGCCAAGATCCGCGAAAATACGCGGATCTTAAATCGGCCGACAAAATCTTGGTAATTTTTTTGTTATATTTTTATTTTCTTATGACATGGTTTAAACCGAATAAAAAACAAACTTTAAATATGTGTATTATTTGGCGTAAAATTTTCCTGTATTTCAAATAAATGTAATAATATTTTAACATAACATGAACTTAAAACGAAGATCATGATGTTTTTTAAAGGCTGTCCGGCGCGGCGGCATGCTCCTTAAACGGAATATCAAGTTTTTTGAACGTGAGCCGCAAAAACACGATGCACAGAATAACCGAGGCGACCTCGGCGATAGGAAGCGACCACCAGATAAGCTCAAGTCTGCCGAACAGCGACAGAAGATACGCCGCGGGGACAAGTATGAGGAGCTGTCTCGAGGCGGAGGTGATCAGCGAGTAAAGTCCCTGTCCGAGGGCCTGGAGCACCGACAGCGTGACTATGCAAAATCCTGCCGCGATAAAGCTTATGCTGATTATTCTGAGTGCCGGAATGCCGATCGCCGTCATGTCGGGCGACGCGTCAAACAGCCACAGGAGCTGTCTCGGAAGGAACTGGAATATCAGCAGACCGAGGATCATGACCGCCATGGCGTATGTAATGCTGAGTCGCATGGTCTTGATGATACGCGGATATTTTTTCGCGCCGTAGTTGTATGCGATTATCGGCACCATACCGTTGTTGAGGCCGAATATCGGCATGAATATAAAGCTGTTGAGCTTGAAATACACGCCGTAAACCGCTGTGGCAGTCGAGGTGAACACGATCAGGATCTTGTTCATTATAAACGTTGTGACCGAGGATATCGCCATCATCAGGATCGACGGCGCGCCGACCTTGTATATATTGGCCAGAATGTCGAACCTCGGCAGCATTTGTTTCAATCTGAATTTGAGTTCTTTGTTGACTTTCGCGTTAAAGAACACGGCCAGAAGCATGGCGACGATCTGGCCCATGACCGTGGCGATCGCGGCGCCTCTGACGCCCATAGCGGGCAGGCCGAACATGCCGAAAATGAAGATCGGGTCAAAAATTATATTAATGACCGCGCCGATACCCTGAGTGACCATGGTGTAAATGGTTTTTCCGGTGGCCTGAAGCAGCCTCTCGCCCATGATCTGTCCGAATACTCCGAACGAGAACAGAGTGATCACGCTGAGATATTGATATCCGTACTCGACTATCTGCGCGTCTCCGGTCTGTATCGTGAAGAATTTGCGCGACATCAGAAGCCCGAAGATCATGATGACGGCCCAGTTCATGACCGCCAAAAATATGCTGACGCTCGCAGCCTTGTTGGCCGTCTTGAAATCCTTGGCGCCCAATGATTTTGAAACGAACGAGTTAACGCCGACTCCGGTGCCGCTCGCGATCGAGATCATGAGGTTCTGAATGGGGAACGCCAGCGAGACCGCGGTCAGCGCGTTCTCGTTGATGCGGGCGACGAATATGCTGTCAACTATATTATAAAGCGCCTGGACCAGCATTGAAATAATGATCGGCAGCGACATCGTGATAAGCAGCCGGTTGACCGGCATTATTCCCATTTTGTTCTCGCCGGCCGTGTTGTCTTTTGTCATAAAATCTCTCCAATCTTAAGCTATATAGTATATAACACAATAAAAAATTTTTGTCAACTGTCACATACAACAAATTTTGATGTAAATCCGACATGTGTTTAAGAAATTAAAAACCATAAATTTTAAAAAAGTGTTGTAATATTTTTACAATTATGATACAATAATCTTATATGCGGAGGTGAAGCAATTTGAAGTTTACTAAAATGCACGGAATAGGAAACTGCTATATATACGTCAACTGCTTTGAGGAGGAGGTCGAAGATCCCGCGGCCGTGTCCGAGTTTGTGTCCGACATTCATTTCGGCATCGGCAGCGACGGCCTTGTGCTCATAATGCCGTCCGACATAGCGGATTTTAAAATGCGGATATTCAACGCCGACGGCTCCGAGGCGCAGATGTGCGGCAACGCCACCCGCTGCGTGGGCAAATATGTTTACGAGAAGGGGCTTACCGACAAAACGCGGGTCACTCTTGAGACTTTAAGCGGCGTAAAGACCCTTGACCTCAGCCTGATCGGCGGCAAGATCGTCGAGTCTGTCACGGTCGATATGGGCAAAGCCGAACTCGACCCGAAAAAAATCCCGATAAGCATGGACGGCGAAAAAATTGTGAGCCGCCCGATCACGGTCGACGGACGGGAATACGAGATTACGGGCGTGTCAATGGGGAACCCCCACGCCGTTGTGTTTGTGGACGACGTTGACAGGCTTGATCTTGAAGTCTTAGGCCCCAAGTTTGAAAATCACGAGCTGTTCCCCGAGCGGATCAACACCGAGTTCATCAAGGTGATCGACGACCACACGCTCAAGATGCGCGTCTGGGAGCGCGGCAGCGGCGAGACATGGGCCTGCGGCACCGGAGCGTGCGCGGCGGTCGTGGCGGCGGCGCTGAACGGATTTTGCAGACAGGGCGAGGAAATTTTGATAAAATTAAGAGGCGGCGACCTCAACATCACCTACATGCCGGACGGCACGGTGATAAAGCGCGGTCCCGCGGAGTTTATATGCAGCGGCGAGGTTGAGCTTCCCGCCGCGATATATACGAAGAAATAAAAAGGAGTGTGTTTTATGAGAATTAACGAAAATTATCTGAATGTCAAAGAGAGCTATCTGTTTTCCGAGATAGCGAGAAAGGTCAACGACTACGCCGAGAAAAATCCGGACAAGAAGATCATACGCATGGGCATAGGCGACGTGACGCTGCCCCTGCCGCCGGTCGTTATCGACGCGCTTCACAAGGCGGTCGACGACATGGCCGCCAAGGAGACGTTTCACGGCTACGGCCCCGAGCAGGGCTATGATTTCCTTCGCGAGAAGATCGTCGCGTATTATAAGGAGAACACCATCCGCATCGATATAAACGAGGTGTTCATAAGCGACGGAGCCAAGAGCGACGTCGGCAACATCACGGATCTGTTCGACAAGGACAATGTGGTTCTGGTTCCCGATCCGGTTTATCCGGTTTATGTTGACACAAACATAATGAACGGCAGAAAGATCGAGTACATGCAGGCCAAGGCCTCGAACGGCTTTTGCCCGCTGCCCGAGCCCGGCGTTAAGGCGGACATAATATATTTGTGCTCGCCCAACAACCCCACAGGCGCGGTTTACACAAGCGAGCAGCTCAAAGCGTGGGTCGATTACGCTTTAAAGAACGACGCGATCATACTGTTTGACGCGGCGTATGAGGCGTTTATCGCCGACGAGAAGCTGCCCCGCAGTATTTACGAGATAGACGGCGCAAAGAGATGCGCGATAGAGTTCTGCTCTCTGTCAAAGACTGCGGGCTTCACCGGAACCCGCTGCGGATATACGATAGTCCCGAAGGATCTCAAGGTCGAGGTCACAAAGCTTAAGAAGCTGCTCAAGGTCGACAGCAACGTTGTGGAGCTTAACAAGCTGTGGCTGCGTCGCCAGACGACCAAGTTCAACGGTGTTTCATACATCGTTCAAAGAGGCGCCGAGGCGGTGTTCACTCCCGAGGGCCGCGCCCAGATCAAGGAAAATATTGACTACTACAAGCAGAACGCCAAGATCATCGCCGAGACCCTCGACGAGGTCGGAATAAAATATTTCGGCGGCGAGAACTCGCCCTACATCTGGCTTGAGTGTCCGGGCAGCATGCGCTCGTGGGAGTTCTTTGACTATCTGCTCGAGAGCATCAACGTTGTCGGAACGCCCGGCGCCGGATTCGGAGAAAACGGCGAGGGTTACTTCCGCCTGACCGCATTCGGCGACAAGGACAGCACGATCGAGGCGATGGAGAGGTTCAAAAAACTCTTTACTCCCGTTCCCGAGCCAGAGATCCCTGAGTCCGATGAGACGGCGGAGCCCGCCGACGAAGCGCCCGAGGCTGAGCTGGTCATCGAGGAGCCCGAAACCTCGGAGGAGCCCGAGGCCGAGGAATAGTCGTTTTCGGAATAAGTCATTAATAACAAGATCACTTCATACTATATAGTGTGAAGTGATTTTTTTAGGCGGTGATATTATGAAGTTCAGCGAACTTAAACTCAAGGAAGTGATTTGCGCGGCGGACGGCGAGCGTCTCGGATACGTGTCGGATATGGAGATCGACGAGATAAGCGGCGCGGTGCGCTCGCTTTTGGTCCCCGGCGCGTATAGGTTCCTCGGCGTGCTTGGCAGAGAGGACGACATAACAGTGCCCTGGGACAAGATAACCAAGATAGGAGATGACCTTATCATCATTAACAGATACTGAGCTTTTTGTCGAAATTTTTGTCACGGTTCTTTTTGCATTGGCGCGGCGCTTACGCTATAATTTTTATAGGCAGGGAGTCACAAAAGCAAAAAGAAAGGATGAAAAGCAATGTTTTTTGATTACTTAAAAAAGGGCGCGGAAGGCGCCGCCGAAAAAAATTTTGATCCCGAGGTCCGCGAGATAGAGCGGGTCAGCATGGACATAGATCTGTCTGATATCAAGGGAACAAAAAAACGGGTGGTCCACGGAAATTCTCAGTCAATTCCGATAAACTGCGTGAAGCCGAACCCAAATCAGCCGCGCCTTGAAATGGACGAGGACGCGCTGAACGAGCTGGCCGCGTCGATCGAGAATTACGGTCTTATGCAGCCCATAACGGTGCGTCAGACCATTCCGTTTGAATATGAACTGATCGCCGGTCACAGGCGGCTTGAAGCATGCCGAATGCTGGGCATGGACTATATACCCGCCACGGTCATACGCGTTACCGGGACCGACAGCGCGATAATGGCTTTGGTAGAAAATATCCAGCGCGAGAACCTGAATTACATAGAAGAGGCGGAGGCGTATCAGACTTTGCTCGGCGAGCACGGCCTGACGCAAGAGGAGCTGGCGGCGAAGCTCGGAAAGAGCCAGTCCACGATCGCGAATAAGATACGAATTCTGCGGCTCCCTGTCAATGTCCGCGCGGTGCTGTGCGAGTACGGTCTCACCGAGCGCCACGCCCGCGCGCTGCTAAAGCTGCCGGACGAGGAGCGGCAGATGGAGGCTCTTGATAAAATAACCAAAAACGAGTTGAACGTGGCAAGGACCGAGGCGCTTATCGAGCGCATGCTGCGCAGAGACAAAGCGCAACCCAAGACCGAAAAACAGCCGTCGCGGCTTCCGAAAACGCTTAAAGATATACGGATATTTTCCAATACGATAAAAAAGGCGGTCGACCTTATGAACAAAAGCGGCGTGGGCGCCACCGCCAAGCGCCGCGAGGCGGAGGACTGCATCGAGTACCTTATCACAATACCGAAAGAATAAAAAATCGGCGGAGCGCATGCTCCGCCGATTTGTGTAGAAAAACCACGTTCAATTATTCGTCCGCCCGGCTGCGCGAGCTAAAAATAGTTTCCTTGCCGTCCGGGCGGGGCATGACGGAACCGGGTCCGGCGACCAATCAAGGCTATTTTTAGCTCGCAGCTATATTAATAACACTTTTTCGACAGTCTGAAACCCCGGAGGTTTTAATTTATTTAAGATTCAGAGTTAACGGCATGGTGTACGGCTCAAGCGATGTGCCGCTCCATACGAATATTTTCAGTTTGGACGCGCGAGGGTCGTACGGAATAGGGGGAGTGATATATTGGTTTTCATCTTCCGTGAAGCCCGGCGCGTCATCGCATCCGTAGCCGATTATAAAGTCATCATCGGTATACATTCCGATAAATACTGCCGCGTCGTTTATGCTTTTATCCAGACGTGTGATCGTAAAGCTAAAGGTGCCGTCGTCATTCCTGACCGCCTCTACGTCGAACTTCGGTTCCGCGGTCGGAGCGGGTGTTGACGGAGTTTCGGTTTCGATCGGCTCCGGAGTGGGAGTCTCGGTCTCGACCGGTTCCGGCGAGGGAGCGGTTGTCGCCGTGGGAACGGGCGCATCGGTCACAGCCGGGTCATCCGTTTCGATCGGCTCGGTTGACGGAGCGGCTGTCTGTTCGGGTGTCGGAACCGCCGTCGCATCGGGTGTCGGAGCCGCCGTCGATGTCGGCTCGGGCGTTGCCGTAGGTCCGGGCGTCGCTGTCGGAGGCGGAGCGGGTGTAGCAGCAGGATCGCCGCTTGTGTATGCTTTAAGCGCCCAGTTGCTGTATGAAGTGCCTATAACCATATTGTTTCCGTCCGTCACATTGGTGGGAGTTTTGCCGATGTCGCGCCACTCGTTAATTATATACGGATCGGAATACTGATCCAAACCCGACGGCATGAATGACACGCCCTCTGCAGCCTTAAAGTTCGAGGGATTCTTTAAGTTGTCCGGTGCGTACTCATTGTAAGTGATTTCCTGAGTGAGAGGAATTTCAAACGATTTCGCGTTGTCCGATGCGTTGGAAACTTTGACGATAATATCAAATGAGCCGCTTACTTTGATCGGCTCCGCGAGCTTCACTGCCGTGTATCCCGGTTCGGTAAAACTGATTTTCGTGCTTGCGCCGCCGGTTTCGGGGTTTATAAGCTTGACGATATTTTCGTCGCCGCCGAAGTTTGCGATCGAGACATCACCCGGGTTGGTTCCGCCCGCGCCGTTTCTGACAATAACTTCATAATCGTCGGAGGCGTCGGACACATAAAAGCCTATTGAGCTTAGATATTCATCCTCTGATTCGGCAGTATATCTGTTTGCGAAAATGGCGCAGCCGTATTTGTCCGTGCCTATCGGAAGCTTATCGCCGTTTTCGTGGACTACTTTCCAGTCGCGTCCCAAGTTGAACGGCGATGAGCCGTTTGAGCCGATCTGCTCATAAGAATAGATGTTTTCGGGTATCTCGTCGGTAAAGTCATATGTGTACGAGCTAAATCCGATCGCGGGGTCGAGGTACGAGATATATTGATATCCGCCGTCGCCCCAGTCTTTGCCCCAACTGTTCCTGATGATCCACGCGCCGTTTACCGGTGTGCCGTCAAGCAGTCTCGGCTTTTTGCTTTCGGGAAGATCTTTATCAGCCAGAAAATTATCATCCCAACCTACAATTGTTACGCCGTGGTTTGAAGGAACGGTGAAACTGTAACTGCCGTCCGATTTGTATGAGACGCGGTTATAAGTGTTGATCGATTCGTCATAAACTTTACCGTTGATTAAATCGATCCAACTGAGATAATAGAAATCATATTGATCGTCATAATATGAATTTTTCTCTTGCGCGTTATCGGTCGTGTTGGAGTCATACGAAAGATATGATGTTCCGACTGCGCCGTGGCTCATTACGGCGGCTTTTATTCTGTTGATCACATTTTCGTCAATACTTATCTGCGGGTTTTTAACATTAAAGGTGTTATTCACAATTTCAACGTCAAAGGTCAGTTTGGAGCTGCCCTCGTATAAATCGGTTATGTAGTTCGCCGATTTAAGGCTCATCAGGCGGTTTTGGCCGCCAAGGTCAAATATGGGCTTATAATCCGAAAAACCGCCCGTTTTATAGGCCTCAAAATTCTCGTTGGGGAAATTACCGATAAGAACGGGGCCGGAGGCATTTTGGCGCGAGTAGTATGAGGTCGCCATTTCGCGGTTGCCGCCCGAGGGCTCGCCCTTGGTGAAATCAAAATATCTTGTGTACGGTTTGTACGTGTCATTTTTTGTGCCGTACATTGCCGCGGCCAGATGCGGCTCCGACCACAGATCATGCGTGTTTGAAAAGTCTTTGCCGTTGCTTGTGATCGCCGAGTATTCGCCTGCGGCTATCGCGGCATATGCCCAGCAGTCACCGTTCAGACCCTGGTCCCTTACCTCGGGTTGTTTTCCCAGAACTCTCAAATCATCCTTTTCGCTGTTGTATTTCGCGGGAAGATCCTCCGCCGCGAAAGCGAGCCCATAGTCCTGCGCGTAGTCTATCGCGTCCGGAATGATAGTGTATCCGTCCGGGTTTTTCAGATAATCCGCGTACGCGTCGGTGATCTTGATAGTCGGCTCCGAAACGGCCGCGGTTTCAGCGAACGCGGCGGTGTTCAGCAGCATTCCCGAAACAATCGCGGCAATAATAAGCTTTTTCTTCATAAGTATGTACCTCCGAAAAAATAAATCTCTATTATTATATCACATATTTATTGAAAAATCAATGAAATTATTAAAAAATGATTATAAAATTACGAAAAAATATTTACAATTGGGGGTTGACAAATAAAAACCAAAGTGCTATAATCTAAAACATATTAAACAGATATGAATTATCTGATTATAAATTATTCGTAAAGATAATAAAAGGAGGAAACAAAAATGGCGAATAAAAATTACAGATTTGAGACGCTTCAGCTTCATGTCGGACAAGAGCAGGCGGACGCGGTGACAGACGCGAGGGCGGTTCCGATCTACGCGAGCACGTCTTATGTTTTTCACAACTCGCAGCACGCGGCGGACCGCTTCGGTTTAAGAGACGCGGGCAATATCTACGGAAGACTGACAAATCCCACGCAGGATGTTTTTGAGCAAAGGATAGCCGCCCTGGAGGGCGGCGTAGCGGCTCTCGGCGTTGCCTCGGGCGCGGCGGCTATAAGCTACGCGATCCAGGCCCTCGCCAAGTCGGGTGAGAACATAGTTTCGTCAAAGACGATCTACGGCGGCACATACAATCTCCTGGCGCACACGCTGCCTCTGACGAGCGGCGTGACCGCATCGTTTGTCGACCCTTATGAGGACGGCGCGTTCGAGGCGGCGATCAACGACAAGACCAAGGCGGTCTTTATCGAGACCTTGGGCAACCCCAATTCGAACGCGATCGATATCGAGGCCGTGGCTAAGACGGCGCATGACCACGGGATCCCGCTTGTGATCGACAACACCTTCGCTACCCCGTATCTGGTTCGCCCGATCGAGCACGGAGCTGACATAGTCGTTCACAGCGCCACAAAATTCATCGGCGGCCACGGCACGGCGATAGGAGGCGTTATAGTTGACGGCGGCACCTTTGACTGGAAGGCCTCGGGCAGATACCCGTGGATATCCGAGCCGAATCCGTCATACCACGGCGTAAGCTTCGCGGACGCCGTCGGCCCCGCCGCGTTCGCGACCTACATAAGGGCGATCCTGCTCCGCGACACAGGTGCGACCCAGTCGCCGTTCCACTCGTTCCTGTTCCTGCAGGGACTTGAGACTCTGTCGCTTAGAGTAGAGCGCCACGTTTCAAACGCGCTTAAAATCGTCGAGTATTTAAACAGCCATCCGCAGGTCGAGGCCGTTCATCATCCCTCGCTTGAGAGCGAGCCGAGCCACGAGATATACAAAAAGTATTTCCCGAACGGCGGCGGTTCGATCTTCACGTTCGAGATAAAGGGAACCGAGGATGACGCAAAGAAGTTCATAGACAACCTCGCGATATTCTCGCTGCTGGCCAACGTGGCGGACGTGAAGTCGCTGGTTATCCACCCGGCGTCCACCACCCATTCGCAGCTTGAGCCCGACGAGCTTCTCGACCAGGGCATAAAGCCCAACACCATAAGGCTCTCGATCGGTACCGAGAACGTTCAAGACCTGATCGACGCCCTCGATGACGCATTTGAGTCGGTAAAATAAGCAATGTGAGCTAAAACCACTTTTTTGACTGACTGAGGCGCGGTTCTGTTCGGAACCGCGCCTTTTTTGTGCGCATTTTTGCGAAATAGCAATTTTATTTTGTTTTTTAAAAAATTTTTGTGTATTTATCGAAAAACCTTTTATTTTTTGCCATTTATGGTATAATAAGAAAAATTACATTTTTTCGGCGGAGGTGATTT
Organism: uncultured Monoglobus sp.; assembly: GCA_947625055.1. GTDB lineage: Bacteria > Bacillota > Clostridia > Monoglobales > Monoglobaceae > Monoglobus. The sequence continues at coordinate 17,191 of CANQMT010000015.1, forward strand.
GCTTGCTTGATGATAAGATCAGGATATCAACCGTCAGACGCGACAAGCGCCACAAGACCCGTCCCCATTTTCACCGCGACAATGAGATCTATTTTCTCGAGGAAGGCAAAAGCAAAATGTTTGTTGACACCAAGCTTTACAGTCTCACCGAGGGGAGCCTGGTTTTTATTAAAAGCGGAAGAATACACAAGACTTTGGCGGGGGATAATAACAGTCATGTGCGCACGGTGCTGATGTTTCCGGACAGTATCATGCGCGAGCTTGCCGAATGCGGCGACAGCGAGCTCAGTTTTGATAATATCGACTCGATAATCGTGCATGTGCCCGAGATCATGCTTGGCCGCGTCAAGCAAACATTCAGGGAAATAGAAAGCGAGCTCTGTTCCTCAGACTGCATGTCCGAACTCATGATAAGAGGAATGGTGATAAATATTCTCATCACGATGCTCAGGCGATACAGCCGCCAGTCATACGAGTACCGCTCGGAGCAGGACATGCTCGACGACGTGATAAGAGGCGCTATCGACTACATCAGAATGAACTACAGCAGCGGCATAAGCCTCGGCGAAACGGCGAGCCACGTGAACATGAGCCCGACTTATTTTTCAAAAAAATTCAAGCGTGAGACCGGCGTGGGTTTTAAGGAGTATCTGTGCAAATACCGTCTGCGCAAGGCCGAGAAGCTGCTGCGCAGCGAGGATTTTGTCTCGATAACCGATGTGGCCGAAAAGTGCGGTTTCAGCGACAGCAATTATTTTGCCACGGCGTTTAAGTCGGAGTACGGTATGCCGCCCAATCGGTTCAGGCACCTTGCGGACGGATGATCAACCGAACGCGCTGAATATACCGTAGAGGCTGCGCATCATTCCGTGGCCTATAACGCTTTCAAAGCCCGCGCCCAGCAGGGCAGCGGCGAGATAGAAGACGAGGCAGGCGAGGATCTCCGCGAGACCTTTGGGGCTTACGGCGATCAGCGGAATTTTAAACCGGCGCTTTGATTTGCCTTTGCGTTTCGGGACTGCGCGGCTCTCAAGGCGGATCTGACGCGACGCCAGCAAAAGCCAGACCGAAGCGGTCAGCGTGACCGCGTTGCACATCATGACCGAGACCAGCGCGAAAGCCGCTCCCTTTAAACCGTACCGCGCTATAAAAAACGCGGCGGAAAAACCCATGCTGAATCCCTTAAACGTCAGCCTCGCCAAGGCGAAAGGGTAAACCAGCGGAATGATCCCGGAGACCGCGATAATAATTCCGGTGACGGCCAAAGACGGTACCGACGCCTTGAAAATTTCAGCGGCAGACGCGCCGATAAGCATAGAACCGCCGAAATAATTCTGGATATATGTAAAGACGAGGTTTTTGTCATCGCGGCTCATGTGAACGTAGGCTGCGGCGCCCATAGCCGCTCCGAGAAGGATCAGAACGCAGCACAGCGCGGCCGCGCCTCTGTTTTCAAACATAAATCTGCGGACGGCGCTTCTGAAACGTTTTGATGAGCGCTCCTCGGCAGGCGCTGCGGGATAAAGCGGCCCGCTCTTTACAAGATCGTTCATGGATGACCTCCCGTGCTTAAAATATGCTGCGCCTCGCCGGCGCGCATTTAAGCTTATTCAAAAAACGCGCCGAATATGATTATTAAAGAAAGAAGGAAAATATATGAACACAATCGAATTGCTTAAAAAACTGACAAAGCCGCGCGGCGTAAGCGGAAATGAAAAGCCCGCCGCCGACGCGGCGACCGAGCTGCTGAGTAGGTACTGCGACGAGACGAGCCGCGACAACATGGGGAACCTCTTGGGGATCATCCGCGGCTCCGGCTGCGGCAAAAAAATCATGCTTGAGGCGCACATGGATCAGGTAGGCTTTATCGTCACCGAGATCACCGAGGGCGGATTTTTGAAGTTCGCGGCCGTGGGCGGCGTGGACGCCAGAATTTTGCCCGGCCTTAAGGTGAAGATATTCGGAAAGCGCGAGATCTTCGGCGTCGTTGACGCGCCCGACGAGCCGCCCGAAAAGACCCCGGAGATCAAGGATATGAAGATATTCACCGGATACGAGGAGGAAGAGCTTAAAAAAATCGTGAAAATAGGCGATCACATAGCCTATGACTATGAGCTGACCGAGCTGCTTGACGGCAATCTTTGCTCGGGCGCGATGGATAACCGCGCGGGCATGACGGTCATGCTGTCGGCCCTGGAGCGGCTTAGGGGAAAAACTCTCGCCGCGGATATATATACCATGTTTTCCACTCAGGAGGAGGTCGGCCTGCGCGGCTCACGCACAGGCGCGTTCGCGGCAAAGCCCGATCTCGCTATCGTGGTCGATGTGACGCACGGCACCACGGTGGACTCCGAGAAGGATCCGGGAGTGTTTGATCTCGGCAGCGGAGCGGTGATACTCCGCGGCCCGAGCGTTGACTATGACAAAAGTCTCGAGCTGATCGAGGTCGCGGAAAACAACAATATCCCGTATAAGATCGAGGCTGCGGGCGGAGCCTCCGGGACCACGGCCTGGGCGATCCAGATCGCGGGCGGGGGCGTGCCGACGCTGCTGATCTCGATACCGCTCAGATACATGCACACCAATGTCGAGGTCCTGAAAACCGCCGACATCGAGGCGGCGGCCGCTTTGACTGCCGCGGCTGTTGAGTATTTTTCAAAGAAATGGGAGGCGAAGTGATGAGCGGAGTTAATTTTGAGTTTATGAAAAAGCTGTCTGAGGCGTTCGGCGTATCGGGGAGAGAGAACGAGGTCCGCGATTTGATAAAAAACGAGATCGAGCCGTACTGCGAGTCGGTAACAACCGACGGGCTCGGCAACCTTATCGCCGAAAAAGGCGGCGAGGGCGAAAGGATCCTGCTGACCGCGGCAATGGACGAGCCCGGATTTATAATAACCAATATTAAAGAGGGCGGCGGCGCGTTTCTGGATTTCGCGGCGGTGGGCGCGGTGAAGCCCCACACGGTGATCTCCGAATCGGTGGCTGTGGGCGACAGAAAGCTGCCCGGGATAATTTCCCTCAAGGCGGTACACCTGACCACCAAGGAGGAGCGCGAAAAACCGCCCGCGCTCAAGGATCTGTTCATTGACATAGGCGCGGACTCGAGGGCGGCGGCGGAGGCCGCTGTGACCCTCGGCGATTACGCGGCGTTTAAGAGCCGCTATGTCGAGCTCGGCGAAAACCGCGTGAGCGGAAAAGCGATAGCCAGAAGCGCCTGCTGCGCCGTTCTCGCGGCGCTGATAAAAGACGCGGCCAAGCGGCCCGTGACCTGCGTTTTCACGGCGCAGAAGCAGACGGGCGTCCGCGGCGCAAGGCTGAGCTTCGGCGAAAATTTCAAAGAGGCCGTGATAATCGACACTCTCGAGGACGAGCGGGCAAAGCTCGGTGAGGGCGTTTCGATCCCGCGAATAGTCGGCGAGACATGCGTTGACGCGGATGTTGCCGAAAGGCTCGAGGCGGCAGCCGAGAGCGCGGGAAAGCTCTGCGGCTTCGCCAAAAAGAACAGCGTCAGCGACATTGAGGGAATAAGCGTCAGCGGAAGCGGGATCCGCTGCGCCGAGCTTGATATTCCCATGCGAAACAAGAACACCGACTCGGAGATCGCCGACAAGCGCGACATAGCGGCGGCCTATGAGACTTTGAAAAAATATATTAAAGACGCGTAAGCGCGAAAGGAAAAATCATGAACAGAAAAAAATTGTTGATCATAGACGGCAACAGCATTTTAAACAGGGCGTACTACGGGATAAGACCGCTCACCGCGCCCGACGGAACGCCGACCAATGCCGTTTACGGATTTTTAAACATTATGCTGAAATACCTCGATGAGGAAACTCCGGATTATCTGGGGGTGGCCTTTGACCTGAAAGCGCCCACCTTCCGCCACAAATTATATGACGCCTACAAAGCGCAGCGCAAGCCGCCCGAGCCCGATTTTCTCGCGCAGATACCGCTGATCAAAGAAGTGCTGCGGGCTATGGACTGCAAGTGCGTTGAGCTTGAAGGCTTTGAGGCGGACGATATTATCGGCACTGTCTCGCGTATATGCGATGAAAACGGCATAGACTGCTCGATCCTGACCGGAGATAAGGATGACTTGCAGCTCGCGTCCGACAGCACCGTGATAAAACTTGTTGTGACCCGCGGCGGCGGCACCGACACAACCCCATATGACAGGGCGGCGGTCATTGAGGAATACGGCGTGACCCCGACGGAGTTCATCGACGTAAAGGCACTGATGGGCGACCCCAGCGACAATATACCGGGCATCAAGGGCGTGGGCCCTAAAACCGCGTTCGCGCTTGTTCGAGAGTATAAGAGTCTTGACAATATTTATGACAAGATCGACGAAATAGAGGTGACAGCCGCGGTCAGAAGCAAGCTCAAGGCCGGGAAAGAGGACGCGTATCTCAGCAAGACGCTCGCGACGATCGTGCGCGATGTTCCCATTGATTTCGCGATCGAGGACTACGTCTGCGGAAATCCCGACATACGGAAGATTCAGGAGCTGTTTACGCGGCTTAACTTCAAGACGTTTATGAAGCGATTCAACTTTTCTCCCGCCGCCGAGCGTGAGCCCGCGAAGATCACGGCTGAGAGCGAGACGGTTGCCGCGGATGAGGCCGTTGAGATGATAGAAAAGGCCGGAGGGCTTGATTATGTTTTAAACCATGACACCGGCCGTCTTACTTTCTCGACCGATGATAAGAAGTCATACGTTTTTGAGCCCGACAAGCCGGCCCTTGAGAAGATATTTGCAAACGGCGGCATAAAAAAGACGGGCTATGACTTAAAGCGCGACATACTTTACTTAAACTCAAAGGGCGTTGAATATGAAGGACTCGGCTTTGACGCGCTTATCGCGGCGTATATCGACGATCCTACCCGAAGCAAGTATGATGTTGATTTGCTCTGCGTTGATTATCTGGACAAGACTCTGGGCGATTCGGCGGCCGAAAATGAGGGACAGATCTCGATGGACGGCTGCTTTGATGATGAGGATCGCGTTGACGCCGAGACCCTCGCCGCGGTGCGCGGACTTTGTGAAGTGTTTGCCGAAAGGCTCAGGAAAAACAATCAGGAGAGTCTTTATTATGACATAGAGCTGCCTCTTATCAAAGTTCTGGCCGATATGCAAATAACCGGAATGTACGTTGACAAAAACGAGCTCTCGGCTTTCGGCAAAAAGCTCAAGTCAAGGATCGAGGTTCTGACCGAGAAGATATATGAGTACGCGGGCGAGGAGTTCAATATCAAATCCCCGTTCCAGCTTGGGGATATCTTGTTTGAAAAACTGGCGCTGCCCCACGGCAAAAAGACCAAACGGGGATATTCCACCAACATAGAGATCCTGAAAAAGCTCTCGGGCTCGCACCCGATAATCGACGCGGTGATCGAGTACCGAACGCTGACCAAGCTTGATTCCACATACGTTGACGGACTTATATCGGTCATCAACAAAAAGACGGGCCGTATCCACTCGAGCTTTAATCAGACAGTGACCGCCACCGGAAGAATAAGCAGCACCGAGCCCAACCTTCAAAATATTCCGGTCCGCACCGAGCTGGGGCGGGAGATACGAAAGATGTTTGCCGCCGAGGGCGAAAAGGTTCTGGTCGACGCCGACTATTCTCAGATCGAACTGAGAGTCTTGGCCGATATATCCGATGACAAAAACATGTGCGCGGCTTTCCTTGACAGCGCCGATATCCATACACGCACCGCGGCGCAGGTTTTCGGCGTGCCTCTTGATGAGGTAACGTCGGCAATGCGCTCAAGGGCAAAGGCCGTCAACTTTGGTATCGTTTACGGCATTGGAGCGTTTTCGCTTGCTCAGGACATAAGAGTTACGCGCAAGGAGGCCGACAAGTACATCAATGATTATCTGAACTTTTACAAAGGTGTTGACGAGTATATGAAAAATATTGTCGAAAAGGGCAAAGAAGACGGCTATGTCAGCACCAAATACGGTCGGCGCCGCTATCTGCCCGAACTTAAAGCGAGCAACGGAATAACCCGCGCCTTCGGCGAGCGGGTGGCGCGCAACGCGCCGATACAGGGCACGGCGGCGGATATAATAAAGATAGCGATGGTTAACGTCTACCGCAGGCTCAAGGCCGAGGGGCTCAAATCAAAGCTGATCCTTCAGGTGCATGACGAACTAATTGTCGAGGCCGAGCCCGATGAGCGCGAAAAAGTCGAGATCATTCTGCGCGAGGAGATGCAAAACGCGGCGAAGCTCAAAGTGCCGCTGATCGTGGACCTCAATTCCGGCAAGCGCTGGTATGACACAAAATAACAATTTGGTTACAGTATGCTAATTATTGGGTTATTTTTATAATATGAGACATATTATGTGTTATAATATAATCGGATTAAACCGTAAATAAAGGAGTGATTCGGGTTTGACTCTTGGGCTGACCGGCGGTATCGGCGCGGGGAAAAGTGCGGCTGCGAAAATTTTCCGAGGTCTCGGCGCGTTTGTTTCTGACGCCGACGAAATATCCCGCGGGATCCTTGAAAAAGGTTCTCCGGCTTATAAAGAGACCGCGGAGCGGTTCGGCGAAAGCGTACTGGGTCCCGACGGTTCCGTTGACCGAAAAGCGCTGGCCGCCGTCGTGTTTAACGATAAAAAAGAGCTTGAGGCCTTAAATCAAATCACTCACAAATACATTTTTGAAAAAATGGAGCGGGAGATACTCGCCGCGCGGCGAAGCGGCAAATACAAGCTGATCGTGCTTGACGTGCCGCTGCTGTTTTCATCGGATTTTAAGATCGAATACGACAAGTCGGCCGCCGTGATTGCGGATGACGCTGTAAGGATAAAGCGGATAATGAAGCGAGACGGAATGACCGAAAAAGAGGCGGAAGCGCGGATGAAGAACCAGCTCTCAAACGCCGAGCTTATCGTCCGCTCGGATTATGTCATAGAGAACAACCGCGGCGTCCGCGAGCTTGAAAAAGAGGTCAAAAACCTTTATGAAAGGCTGATCAAACATATATGAGAGAATCAACACGCGGTAGGTCATCCGGCCGCAGACCGTATAGCCGCAGACCGTATAGCCGCAGACCATCCGGCCGCAGAACGCCCGCGCGGCGAAGACGCGGAAGGGGCCGCGGCTGCGTTACGGCGGTGTTTATTATCGCCGTTACAGCGCTTGTGATATACGGCGGGTTCCGTCTTTACGGCATGATCGACGACCGTCTGGCGGCTTGGGGAAACGAGATAATGCAGCGGCAGTATCCGGTAAAGTATGAGAGTATTGTCGAAAAATATGCCGATAAATACGATATGGACAAGTATCTTATTTATGCCGTTATAAGGACAGAGAGCAAGTTCGACCAATACGCCGTGTCCGACGCGGGAGCCTACGGGCTGATGCAAATTCAGGAGGAAACCGCCTCGGACTGCGCCAAGAAGCTCGATATGAGGGTTGATCTTCCGGACGACTTGTACCAGCCGGATATTAACATACATATCGGGACTTATTATCTGTCGTGGCTGCTTGAGCGTTACGACGGCAATATAAGCGTGGCGGTAGCGGCTTATAACGGCGGCATCGGAAACGTTGACGAGTGGCTGAAGAGCGCTGAGTATTCCGACGGCAAAGGCGGACTTAAAAATATCCCGTTTGCTCAGACGGCGGGCTATGTCGAGGGAGTTAACAGCTCCTACGGGAAATACAAAGAGCTGTATAGCAACAAATAGCGAATGCGCGGAATTATCCGCCCGAGACACAATCTTTCAGCAAACCGTAGGGGCGGATATTATCCGCCCGAAAATAATATTCTATAAACCGAAAGGAGAAAAACCATGTCAAAAACCTTGCTCAATAAAAATAACAATAACAAATTTTCGGAACTGAGCGCGGCTGAGGCCAAGAATATGAACGCATACTGCGAGGATTACAAAGCTTTTCTTGACAAGGCCAAGACCGAGCGCGAGTTCGCTCACGAAGCGCAGAAATACCTCGAAAACAACGGTTTTAAACCGCTTGAGGCGGTAAGCAGGCTCAAACCCGGCGACCGCGTTTATACCATAAACCGCGGCAAGGGCGTGCTGGCCGCGGTCATCGGCGCGAGACCGATAACCGAGGGCGTAGGAATTGTGGGCGCGCACATTGATTCGCCGCGGCTCGACTTAAAGCCGAACCCGCTGTACGAGGACGGTCATTTTGCCTTTTTCAAGACCCATTACTACGGCGGAATAAAAAAATACCAGTGGACGACCGTTCCCCTGGCGCTTCACGGCGTGGCGACGCTTGAGGACGGAACTCAGATTAAGATAAGCGTGGGCGAAAAGGACGGCGACCCGACATTCATGGTGACGGATCTTCTTATCCACTTCGCCAAGGACCAGATGCAAAAAAAGCTTATCGAGGCCATACCCGGAGAGAGTCTTAACATAATACTCGGCAACGCCGAGTATGACGGCAAGGACGATGAGGGTGAGGAAATAAAAGAAAAAGTAAAATACAACATATTAAAGCTGCTCAGCGATAAATACGATATTCGCGAAGAGGACTTCATCAGCGCGGAGATCGAGGCGGTTCCGGCGTACAAGGCAAAAGACCTCGGATTTGACCGCAGCATGGTCGCGGCATACGGTCATGACGACCGCGTCTGCGCGTACGGTGCTTTAAGGGCGGTGGCCGATCTTAACAGGTCGGCCCACACCGCCGTATGTCTGCTGGTCGACAAGGAGGAGATCGGCAGCGTGGGCAACACGGGCATGCGTTCGAGATATTTTGAAAACACGCTTGCCATGATGGTCGACAAGTGCGAGGACAGCTACAGCGATCTGAAGCTTCGCGCGGCCATGTCAAACTCGGTGTGCATTTCGGCCGATGTTTGCGCGGCTTTCGATCCGGGCTGGCCCGAGGCAGCCGAAAAGCACAACATTCCCGTGGTCAACGGAGGGCTCGGCGTTATGAAGTACAGCGGCTCGGGCGGCAAAAGCGGCGCGAGTGACGCGAGCGCGGAGCTCATGGCCAAGCTGAGAAAGATATTCAACGACGCGGACATAAAGTGGCAGGCGGGAGAGCTCGGCAAGGTTGACGGCGGAGGCGGCGGCACGATCGCGGGCTTTGTCGCGAACCTTGATATTGAGGTCGTTGACGTCGGCGTGCCGCTGCTTTCGATGCATTCACCGTATGAAAGCGCCGGAAAGTTGGATATTTATATGGCCTATAAAGGCTACAAAGCATTTTTTGACAGAAAGAACTAAGAGTAAGGCGGAAAAATTTCCGCCTTGCTTGGCATTAATATGAAAGGTGAGATAAGCTTATGAAAAACGGAATATTTAAAAGAACTTTCGCGGCGGCGCTGTCGGCGGCGCTGCTGTTTTCATGCGCGGCGGCTGCGGAGCCCGGGATCCCGCATGAAGCGGAACTTGAGGCGGAGATCGCGGTTTCGAACCCTGTCTCGAACATAACGGCGGGCGATGAAGCCTATGTCAGAGTCGAACTCGCTTTGCCGAATTCCGAGATATACGCCTATGAACTTGGCGTTGAATATGACAGCGGCTGTCTTACATATTCCGGCGCCGAGGGCGGTCTCGGCGCGGGAGCAGTGAGCGCCGCGGCAGAGGAGAGCGGCAGGATCAAGGTCGCTTTCAGCAACACGGGCGGCGGGAGCGGATCAAACACCGTCCGCGCCACTTTGCGGTTTAAAACGAACCGCGCCGACACCGCGAACGTGACGCTGAAAGAAGCTGCCGTTGTGTCTCCCGATATGGGTTATAAGGAATACGACGGCTTGAACAAAAGTACCGCTATTACCATAAAATCAAAAACAAACTCGTCCGTCGGAGGCGGCGGGGGAGGTTCCTACGGCGGCTTTAGCGGCGGAGGAGGCACATTCTCGGTCGGCGGCGACAGTAACACCGTAACTTCGGTATCGCAGCCGCTTGAGTTTGTTGATCCCTCGTCAAGCGCCGAACCGACGATGATATTCAATGATCTTGACGGTTTTGAATGGGCGGTCCCCGCGATAACCGATCTGTATGCGCGGGGCGCGGTAAGCGGCTATGACGACGGCGGTTTCCACCCCGGCAGCGGCGTCACGCGCGCGGAATTCTGCAAGTTCATCACGGCGGGGCTCGGCGTCGCGCTTCCCGAAACCTCCGAAACGGCGTTTGAAGACGTGGCGGCAGATGAGTGGTACGCGCCGTACATCGCGGCGGCTGCCGAGCTTAAAATAATAAACGGATATGAGGACGGCGGATTTCGCCCGGACAACAATATTACGCGCGAGGAAGCGGCGGCGGTGATCTGCCGCGCGGCTGACGCTCTCGGCGCCGCTCTGCCGGAGACGCGGCTCAATATAAATTTTAAGGACGAAAACGAAATTCAGGATATCTTTGTCGGTTATGTTGACAAGCTTTATACCGTCGGAATAATCAACGGCGATGATGACGGATATTTTCGTCCTGCCGACAGTCTGAGCCGCGCCGAGACCGCGCAGATGATCGACAATCTGATAAAAGCTCTTGAGCCCGAACCGACCGAAATGCCCGAAATCGAGCCGATCGAAAGCGGCGGGCCCGAAATTGCAGATGAGGAAGTTTCCCCGAAAGGCGCGAAAATGGTTAAGGCCGCCGATGAGTCTGAGACTGCGGACGGCGAAAAAGAGACTCCGGATCCGGAAATGACGGCGGAACCGAACGAGACTCGTGAACCCGAAGCGACGGCCGAGCCGACGGGCACGGAAGCTCCGAGGGCAACGGATAAGCCGCAGCCTACAGGAGAACCGGCGGTTACGGAAAAGCCGGAGGCGACCGAGGAGCCGTCCGCCACGGAAAAGCCCTCGTCCACCGAGGCGCCGATCACAACGGACGAGCCGTTTATGCCTGACGTTGTATTCGGCTGCGACGGCACAGATGAGCTTTATTCGTACAGCAATATTTATGCTTACAACATTCCCGACGACGGAAGCCGCGACGCGTTTTATGATGACTTCACCACATTCCAGCGCTCCGCGGCGGGCGGCGCGGAGGCGGTATATAAGATATCCTACGCGCAAAGAGTTCGGGTCGTGACATATTTCTACGCGGGCGAGCCTCTTAAGGATTTTGCCTTTGAGTCGTCGGCGGACTGCGTGACATGGAACGCGAGGAAATTTTCCGCCGACTATCTCGCGGCAGAGGGAAAATGGACCCGCGCGGTCTACTCGCTCGACGTTCCGGACAGCGAGCCGTATATAAAGATGATATTCCCCGAGACGGTCAACTGGTGGACGCCGCTCATATCCGAGGTTTCGGCTGAGACGGGAGAGGCGCGGCCCGAGAAAATAATTATTGACGGCTCGGACGAGCTTATTATCCCGAACTACGACAGCGCGGAATACAAATTCTCTGCCCGTCTTGTGGACCAGATCGGAGAGACGGTCGATGAGCCCGTGAAGCTTTCGGTCAAGGACGGCGGCGTTTCCGGCATCTCGATCTCTGAGGACGGGGTCGTCGTGATAAAAAGCGGATCCGTCGACGGAACGGAATTCACGATTTTGGCCGAGGCGGGCGGATTTTCCGCCGAGCTTCCCGTTACGCTCAAGGCGGCCCTCGCGGGGGATTTAAACGGCGACGGCGCGGTTACGGATGAGGATATAAAAATCGTGCTGATAAGTTATGACAAGCGCAGCGGCGGCGCGGATTGGACGAACTTCCGCGACGGCGACATAAACCGCGACGGCAAAATAAGCGTGATCGACATAGCGTATATTTCAAAAAAGGCGGCGATCGAAAATGAGTAAGCTGAACGTGGCGGGCGTTGTTCCCGAGTCGATAACCGACGGCGAAGGCATAAGATATGTGCTTTTTGTGCAGGGCTGTCCGCATCACTGTCCCGGCTGCCACAATCCCGAGACGCACAGCTTTGAGGGCGGGACCGAGACGGACATTGATGATATATATTGCGAATTTAAAAAAAATCCGCTGCTCAGCGGCATAACATTTTCGGGCGGCGAGCCGTTCTGCCAGCCGGATCCTTTGGCTGACCTGGGCGAAATGGTTGTCGGCGGAGGAAAAAACGTTACCGTCTTTTCGGGCTACACGATCGAGGAGCTGCTTGAGATGGGAAGGGACAATCCCGATATTATGCGGCTTTTAAACGTTGCCGACGTGCTGATAGACGGCAGGTTCGTGCTCGCCGAAAAGAGCCTTACCATAAGGTTCCGCGGCAGCAGGAACCAAAGAATGATCGATCTTAAAAAGACCCTCGCCGACGGCGGAAAAACAATATACACATTTGAATAACGGGAGAATGGAAAAATGAAAAAAAATATTTCCACAAAAAAATTTATTTCAGCTATCTTAACATTAATAATGATATTAAGCGCCGCGGTCTCCGCGCCTCTTTGCTCTGCCGAGGAGAGCGGAGAAAACGGCGCGGTCATATTTGACGATCTGGCCGACTTCTCGGTTTCCGCCGCTCACAGCGACGGACTTGAGATCGACGTTGTGACCGAGGAAAACAAATACGCATTCAGCGGCGACGATACCCACCTGATACGCGTCACATCCGACGCGGAATGGATAGAATACGATCTTCCGACGGGCGGTTATCTTGTTTTTCACGCGGCATATTCGCCGAATGAGGAGATCTCGCATTTCACGTTTGAGTACACGGCCGACGGAGAAAATTATGAAAAGTTTAACCCTATAATCACGACCGACCCGATCCCGGGAAAATGGACCACGGTTGATTACAGCTTAAAAAAGCTGCCCGAGGACGCAAAAAAGATCAAACTCACGTTCGGGAATATCGGCGGCACTCCGTGGTCGCCGTGCATAGAGAGCGTGGAGCTGAGAACGCGCGGAACAAGCGAGATCGGATTTGTCGATTGTGTCGGCACCAAATACTATGGAGCCACAGCAAAGCTTAAAAATCTCGGCCTTGTCAGCGGCTACAGCGCGACGGAATTTAATCCCGAGGGCAGCATAACACGGGCTGAATACTGCTCAATGATAGCGCGGCTTCTGGCGATAAACGAAATCGTCGATCCTGCGGAGTTCGGAAGAGTGTTCAGCGATGTGGACAGCGATTACTGGGGAGTGGGCGCGATATATGCTCTGTATTCCATGGGAGTCGTAAACGGCGACGAAAAAGGCAATTTTGATCCCGAGGACAATATAACGGCGCAGGACGCGGTGAAGATACTGGTTTCATCGCTTGGCTATACCGCGATGGCGCTTGACCGAGGCGGTTATCCCGCCGGTTATCTCTCCGAGGCTTCGAGACTCTCTCTTTTTGACGGTCTTGAGGATATTGGGGCCGCCGATTTGCTCAAACGGGGCGACGCGGCAATAATTATGAGCAATTCGCTCAAAGTCCCGATCGTGACGCAAACGGTGTATGGCGGAAATTCCGGAGTTTATGAATACGGTACCGACACGATACTCAGCCGCTACCACAACATCAAAACGGTTTGCGGCGAGATAACCGATGTCGGCCGCGCGGGAGTCTATGCCGAAAACAGTACCGCGGAGGGCAGATTTGTGATAAGCGGCGAAACTTATTCCGCGGGCGGTTTTGATTTGCTGCCGTATCTCGGAATGCGCGGTACCGCGTATCTTAAACAGAGCGGGAATTCGGAGCCCGAGGCTGTTTATTTTGAGACGGACAGCGGAACCGATGTGATCGAATTCGGATATAACGACTATGAGCGATTTGATGACGGAGCGGTGTATTATCTTGAAAACGGCGCCGAGCGAAGGATCAGCCTGAGCGGCGAAGCCAAGGTAATATATAATTACCGCTATTTGACTCGGGCTGGGCTTATCGAAAACGGAGAACTGCCGTTTAAGTGCGGATTTATAAAAATAATCAGAAATTCATCGGGTTCGGAATACATAATGATCCGCGATTACGAGACTTATGTTTTAAACGGCGGCGCGAAGCTCGGCGGCGCTATAAACGACAAAAATTCGGGCGCGGTCAGTCTGGGCCTTGAAAACGCGGATCTCGTTATGTTTTATTATGACGGTGAAAAAACCGAGTATGACCCGGAATACGCGCTTAATAAAAACGAGGTCCTGAACGTGGCTAAGAGCATTGACGGCACTGTGGCCGATCTGCGCGTTTCGATCGACACGGCGGTGGGCGAGGTGACGAGAGTCGACCGCACCGTCAACGAATATATGATAGGCGGCAAACCATATTCCGCGTCGGAGTATTTCTTGAAAAGCGGCAGAGCGGCGGTTCCCGGAACGGCCGAGATAACGGCGTATCTTGACATAAACGGGAACATCGCCTTCATCGACGGCTCGGGCCGGGCCGAGCAGTACGGATATTTGACGTCAACGGCGTCGGGGCGCGAAATGTTCTCGGGCGCGGTCCTGCTTCAAGTGATAACCGAAAGCGGCGCTGCGGAGACCCTGCGTGCGGTCAGCTCCTCGCGTCTTGACGGCGAGAGGGCGGTTCTTGACAGATTCGAGCAGCTTTCGCCGCAGCTTGTCAGATTTACCGCGAAGGATGACGGCACAATAATCGAGCTGAGCACCGCCACGGATGTTAGCGCGCCCGTGGACGAGACTCTGTTCTCGCGCAGCTATGTCTCCGAGTCGGCCAAATATTACGACAGCCTGAGCGTGTTTGCGTCAAAATATCAGCTCGACGCTTCCACAAAGGTGTTTATCGTTCCCGCGGACAGGGAGGATATTGAAAAATATCGCGTCACCGACAAATCGGCGCTGCTGACCGACACGGCGTATAATGTGCAGATATTCGATTTAAACAGTGAGTATAAGGCGGGGGCGGTCGTGATAACCCGCGCAGAAGACGGCGGCGCGATATACAATTACAGCCCGGTATGCGTCATTGGAGGCTCCGGAGTATACCTTGACGAAAACGGTTCAGAGTGCCTGATCCTTACGGTTTACGAAAACGGAGAGGCGAGAGAACTGAAATTCGGCGCCGACGGGGCGGCAGACAGGACCGCTTCATGGATCCCCGGTTATTCCGAGCGCGCGACCGCGGGCGGAACGGATCCGTTCAGCGCGGGCGAGGTAATGCAGTTTACCGAAAACGAAGGCGTTTGCACGGCGTTCAGAATGCTGCTGACCGGCGACGTTATCAAAAGCGGGGCTTATTTTGAAAACAACCTCGCTGATTACGGCCCTCTGACGGCGGACCAGTACTACAGCGAGCTCTACACGGCATTCGGGCTCATCCGAAACAAATTCAGCGATAAGATTATGCTCGCACCGAACGGCGAGTATCTGCGCACGATCCCTTTGGGCGGTTCTGTATACGTGCTGAACCGAAGCACGCATAAGCTGTCTGAAGGTACCGCGGCGGATATCGAACAGGACGGAGAGGCCTTTGTTCAGCTACGCCTCGGAGCCCCGAATATTACCGTGGTTATGAGATAATAAAAAAAGACTTGCAATTTCCTGAAAATCTGTTATAATATACTATGATTGAAATTTAAAGAAATTGCAAAACAATTGCAACTTTTTTGAAAAATTGTCGTCTAATACTATAGGAAGCATAAAAGGCGATACGTCTTTCATATAAAAACTGAAAGGAGATGCGTTATATGAAAAAGATTGTATCATTATGTCTGGCCGTTATTTTGCTGGTTTCGGCATTTTCTGTTCCGGTTTTCGCGGATTACAAGGCCATTCAGAAGCCGGGCGAGTATGTCGGCCAGGCTCAGTACACCGATATTGTGACATATATCAATCATTACGCGATCCCCTCGTGGATAGTGAACGGCTATCCTATGGTGGCGGTCGAGGATCTGAACAAATACGGCTTTGACGTGCTGTGGGACAGCGCGAACCGTACCCTGAGAATTTTCAGGAACACGGACAAGACCTATCCAAATCCAATTCCGGTCTATCTGCCCAAAGATAATCAGCTCGGCACTACTCAGTTTGAGGTCCGCGCGTCGGACGTGAAAGTATACATAAACGATTATGAATATCAGATCCAGGGCTTCTCGGGTCTTTCGGGCTACACACTCATGTATGTCGGCGACCTTACCGCCCTCGGAGCGACAATGTATTATGTCAGTGAAAACAAGGCGGTCAACATCTGGATAAACGGTATGAGCATAGCCGAGTACCAGCGCCCCACGGCCACAAAGGCCCCGGTTTACAACATTCCGGTCCAGACGGTGAACAGCGGCGAGACGGTATATTACGACTATATTGATGAAAACATGCCCGACTGGGCGCGTCCCACTGTAACGAAACTGGTCAATAAAGGTTACATCAAGGGCGATCCTTACGGCAGGCTCCGCCTCACCGAGGAAGATTTGAGATACTTTGTGATAAATGACCGCGCCGGAATTTACGGAAATTAATTATTGGAGTTGTTAGTATGAATATACGACCCTCAGCCGCAATTCGCGACAATTATAACGATATTTCTAATTATTGTAAAAGCACAGGCGAGCCCATATGCCTCACAAAGGATGGCGAGGGAGATCTCGTTGTTATGAGTATGGACGCGTTTTCAAGGCGTGAAATGATGCTCAAACTGCGCGAGGAGCTGATCGCGGCCGAAGAGGACAGAGTTTCCGGCAAACCCGGGTGCACCGTTGACGAGCTTGATAAGATATTAAGTGATGTTATTTCGGAGGCAAGCAATGCCCAAGGGTGAAACTTCGCGTAATGAATACAGCGTTATTGTTTCGGACAGATCCGCGGCAATGCTTAAAAACCATGTTGGTTTTATGGCGCGCGTATCTCCGAATGCGGCCGAGAAACTGCGGCGCAGAATGATAGATGAGATCAAATCATTGTCATTTATGCCGCAAAGCTGCACTTGGTTCAATCACGCTGAAATTCCAAAGAACAAATATCGTAAGAAACTTGTTGCAAAGCGTTATCTGCTTATATTTCAAATCAAAGGTGATACAGTATTTCTTGATTATATCCTTGATTGCAGACAAAATTATTCATGGCTTATATAAAAATCTCTCCGCCCGAAAGGGTGGAGAGATTTCTGTGTGTAGAAAAACTCCGTTTTTCAAAAATTAATTTGCCCAAGCCCGGTTCCGCCCGCCACACCCGGGCGGGGTCGTCGCGTCCCAAAAACGCAAGCGTTTCCGGGAGTCCTATACAACTCAAAGCCGTATGCTTTGAGTTGAGAGGAGTCGACACGAAGCAGGTGAGCCTTTCGCGCTTGCGCGAAAGCGACCAAGCGCAGGGCTCGGCGACGAGACGGAACCGGGGCCGGCGATCAAATCAGAACTGTTTTTAGCTCGCATATTTATTGCTATATTAATAACATTTTTCTTATATTATTTTGAAAATCATCTTGCAGATCTCGGCCCTGGTGGCGGGCGCTTTGGGGTCGAATCTGTTGTTTTCCTTTCCGTTTATTATTCCCATGCTCTGCATAAGCCCCACGCCAAAGACCGCGTAATCCGAGATCTCCGCGCTGTCTGCGAAATCGGGCGCGGGCGCGTCCTGCGCGCCTGCGGTTCTCGCCAATATAACGCAGATGTCCTCGCGGGTGATGTTCTCGTCGGGCAAAAAGCTTCCGTCCGGATAACCCGTGACATATCCCGCGCCGTTCGCCCACGCGATATAGGGCGAGTACCACTCGTCAGCCTGAACATCGATGAATATCGCCGCTGACGGGACGTCGGGATCGGCAGGCCCCATGGCTCTGCATATCACCGCGGTCAGTTCGGCGCGCGTGATGTTGTTTTCGGGTCTGAACGTTCCGTCGCTGTAACCGTTTATGACGCCTCTGCCGCTGAGCTCTGTTATATAATCATACGCCCAGTGATCGGCTGCGACATCGCCGAACGCGGCAGTATCCGCAGGGATGTCGGGCGCGGGAGAGGCTGTCGAGGCGGGCGTCGGTGAAGGAGAAGCCGCGGAACTCATGCCAAATCCGCCACCCGATCCGCCGAAGCTTCCCGACGAAACGTGGCTGTCTTTGGTATAGTCGTCGCTGTAGTAAAGCAGCAGTTCGTCTCCGTCTTTAAGCGTGTAGGAGCCTATCCCCACCGAGGGGCTGACGCCGTTCACGCTATAGAGCCATCCGCTGTTTTTGCCGTTGTCAAACTCGCTGAGCGTCAGGCCGTCGGGCGTGGTGACTGATTTGATATATCCGCTGTCAATGCCGTTTGCCGAATATCCTTTGTCGCTCAGGACCGACTTGAGCGCCGCCGCCGCGCGGGTCCCGCTCGGGAACGTCTTTTTTGCCGCAGATATCCATTCGGGATAAGCGCCGCTGTGTTTTCCCTCGCCGTGCGGCGTGTCGCCCTTGACCGTGACTGTGACGGATATGCTTCCGCCAGATCCGCCTCCTGAACCGCCCGAGCCCGAACCGGAGCCGCCCGATCCGCTTCCGCCTTCGTCGGGCTCTTGCGCCTTGCCGATATACACGTTATAGGCCTTGTTGCCCGTGCTTTCAAAACCCTTGAGGGCGACAAGCGCGCGGAAAGCCTGCTCGGTGGCGAGTGCGTTAAGCTCGGAACCGTCGGTATAGCCGAATCCGCTGTTGTCCGCTAGCGCGAAGCCTATCAGATCGTCCGCCGCGCTTTTGCCGTCCTTGACGAACCGCTCGTCCTTCGAGGGGTCAATGCCTATCGCCGCGAGGCCGATCACAACCATCGCGTCTGTGTTGGAGCTGTAGAACGTGCCGCCTTCTCCCTGAACCGAGGATAAAACATCAACAATGTCGTCAACGGCTTTTTTAATGTCGTTTTGCTTCGCTTCGGTTATTCCGGCAGCGTCGGATGACGCGGCGTTATAATATTTCGCGAGAGCGGCGAGGACCATAGCGGTCGAGTCATAATCCGGAAAACTCTGTCCGCCCCATTCATAGCCCCATATTCCGTCCGCGCCGCGGCTTGTCAGTATGTAATCAAGCAGGGCCTCGCGCGTCAGATTTCCGCCCGAGGTGTAATTCCCCGAGTCATACGTAAGAAGCGCGAACACCGCGTCGGTGACATAGGTTATGCTTGATAGGTCAAACGCCGACAGCTTTTGAATTAAATCAAGCTCGGAGCCGTCCGAGGTTTTAAGCTTGTCAAGGCTGCCGCCCAGGGCGCCGATCGCCAGCGCGTCCTTTGAAAGCTCGCCTATGCCGTCGGCGGAGTATGCCGCATCAACAAGGCTTTGGAGCGACGCAGCTTTGTCTTTGAGCAGACCGCCGTATCCGCCGCGCGCCATGTCAAGCAGCGTCCACGCGTCATTGGTGTCGGCGTATGATTTTGAGATATTATCAAGCAAAATCGCGGCGCGGTCGGGAGTCTGAATATCGGTTGACGGCCCGGCGCTCGCCGAAGGCGCGGGAACAGCCGAGGGAGTGGCCGTCGGTGCAGCCGTTGACGGCGCGGTGGGAGCCATTGTTGGAATCTCCGTGGGAGCGGCAGTAGGCACCTCTGTCGGAGTTATTGTAGGTGCATCTGTGGGAAGCACTGTGGGAGCTGTTGTCGGCGCATCAGTAGGCGCAATTATAGGTGTCGTCGTGGGTGTCTCTGTTGGCGTCGCTGTCGGTGCCTCCGTAGGCGCCGCGGTCGGAACCGTTGTCGGTATTTCCGTGGGAACCGCGGTGGGAGCCATTGTTGGCATCTCCGTGGGACCGGCAGTAGGCACCTCTGTCGGAGTTATTGTCGGAACTTCCGTGGGAACCGCCGTTGGTGCTTCCGTAGGAGTCATTGTAGGAGCTTCCGTGGGAACAGTTGTAGGTGCTGCCGTAGGAGCCTCTGTGGGTGCTGCCGTCGGAGTTTCCGTCGGCGCGTTTGTCGGCGACTCTGTCGCTGTCTCTGTCGGCGTTTCGGTCGGAGCCGCGGCGGACACTTTTACCTCGCACCAAGGCTGCACAAAATATGTAAAATCGTCCGAGGCGCTTTCTGCCGAGATGTAATATGTTCCCGGCGCGTCAAAACTTATCGTGAATCCGCCGTTGTCGTCGGTGACGATACCGCTGTCCGTAAGCTCGTTCGGGTCGGTTCCGGAAAGAATGACGATCTCGGATATGGGCTCGGTGTATTCCTCGATCATGTCGGCGGGATAGGATCCCCACATTGTCATATATCCGCTGAGCGTCAGGGCGATCTCTTCGTCGGGCTCGGCGGCGACTTGCGAGCGGTCAAAGAAGGCGTAATAATCAGTGTAATAATCTCCGTCCTGATAGAAGAAGAGGTTCACTTTTTCTCCGCCGCTTAATATCGACTTGTCCGCGGTATAGGCTCCGTATGAGCCGTAAAGCGGGTTCAGCACTCCGTCGCTTGGTTGAATGCCGTCAACCAGAAATCCCGAGGGGCGGCTGTCGCCGAACATCAGGTTAACAAATCCGCTCTCGGTTATGTTGAGGTACTGCGGGGCGGTCTCGGGCGTGAACATATCGCCGAGCATCAGCTCGTGCGCCGCGGCTATCGCATCGAACACGCTGACGGTGCTCTCGTCGTCGCTGTAGCCGTATTTCTTCGCCGTGTCGGGCGCGACGGTCAGCTCGGTCGGCGGCATTATAACCGTCTCGTCCGAGATCATCATCGTGATTTGCGCCGGAGCCTGATCGGCGGATACCGCGCCGCAGAAAAGCTGCGGCATGATCATCGCGGCGATAAGCAGGATCGCGGTAAGTTTTCGTGTCAGTTTTTTTGTTGTCATAGGTCTCCTCCTTGTAAGTTTAGTAAAATAAAAAACCCGCGCAGGGCGCAGGCGCAAAAGCACTTCCGCAAAGGCGCGGCGAGTGCGGTTGCCTAATTCAAGTCCCTGTGAATTATACTCGGCTGATCAAAGGCAGGTCTTCCGGCTTAGGTTCATCGCGCTTCGGCGCCTTCCCGACAAAAGTCAGTGGCGTGAAGCCGTCGCGCTCCCCATTACGGCAGCAAGGACTGCTCGGGATTTTCACCCGTATTCCCTATTATCGGACGCCGCGGCGCCCGCACCGTTTGATCATATTCAATTGTCATGCCCGTTTGGCGGGCGGTCTATTCCTCAAGTGTTTTAACAAATTCTTTAAGGCGCGAGAAGCTCTCCTCGCTGATAACGTGCTCGATCCTGCACGCGTCCTCAAGCGCGGTCTCTTCAGACACGCCGATCTTCATAAGGTAACGGCTCAAAAACCGGTGCCGCTCATAGATCTTTTCGGCGATCTCCCTGCCCGAGTCGGTCAGCTCAATGTGCCCGTGCTCGCCCACGGTGATATGGCCGCTTTCTCTGAGGTGCTTCATGGCGCGGCTGATGCTGGGCTTGGTGAAGCCGGTTTCCGCAACAATGTCGATAGAGCGCACAACGTCGCCCTTATTGCTCAGAATAAGTATGGTCTCAAGATAGTTTTCGGCCGATTCCATTATTTTCATTTCATCTACTCCCAAAGTGATCATTGATCGGATATGTTATACCAATACTAATTTTATCATATCGCGAAAAACATGTCAAGGAATATTTAACTACGCCGATATATGGCCGATATATGTTAAAAATATCTTAAATTTGGCCGAAACGCATTGACAAAATTCAGACGCTGTATTATGATAATTCTATTATTGATTAGGAGAATTGCTATGATCAAAAAGCTGTATAAAAAGTATGAGGAAATTATCCTGTATCTGTTCTTCGGGGTGCTGACGACGATCGTGTCGGTCGCGCTTTACGCGCTTTTGGTGTTCGTGTTTGACAAGATAGCGCTCGCCGCGGGGAACCAGGATCTGCGCCTTGCCAACAATCTGGTGCTCCAGAACGTGTGCCTGATTTTTAAAAACGTTGTGGCCATTCTGTTCGCCTATGTGACCAACCGCATATTCGTGTTCAAAAGCAAAGTACGCGGCTTTAAGGCGGTTTTCGCGGAAATGGTCCGGTTTTTCGCCGCACGGCTCTCAACGCTGGTGTTCGAGCTTGTCTTTATGTCAGTGACGGTGAACGGCCTGCACTACCCCGAGCTTGTGATGAACATAATCGCGCAGTTCGTTATCGTCGTGCTCAACTATGTGTTCAGCAAGCTGTGGATCTTCAGAAAGAAAAAATCGGAGTGATATTGTTATGAAAAGATCGTATGCTATTATTCTGGCGCTGGCGCTGGTTCTGGTCATCGGGGTCGGCGGCCTCGCGCTTTACGCCGAAAAATCGGGGATATTGATCTCCGAAGCGGAAGGGGATGCGTCGGGTGAAAAAAATCAAGAAGAAAATCAAGCGGGCGCTTCGGATACGGAGAGTAATGACGAGCAAGCCGATGGGAGTGGCGAAGGAGATAGCATCGCAGATGATCCTGCGGTACCTGAGGACGAGGTAGTTCCATTCACATACCTTGCCGAGAAGGACGGCGTTTTATACACCACGAACCTGGCGGCGAAAGAAAGAGACATTGACGGCGCGGAGGTCATCCCCGCCGATTCCGAGCTTTTCGCCGTTCTCGGCGACGACGTTTATTACGTGACGCCGGGGAATGACGAGTTCGCTCCCGAGCTGCGCCGCTGCGGGACCGACGGAAACAACGACATTTCAATAACAGAGTTTGTGTCGCCTTTGGGCGCGCCCGCGTTTGTCAACAACGGCATATACTCGGCCTATTATACCGAGATCGACGGCGGCCTGAACAACGGCATTTACAGATATGACATAGGATCGGGCACAGCGGTCAAGGCGATCGAGGGAGAATATATAATTTTCGGTTATGACGCGGAGCATATATATTACTGTGAGCTCCAGAGCGCGGCAAGCGGGACCGAGCTTTTCAGAATGGACTATGACGGCGGGAACAAAACCAAGGTATTGGACTTCAACGTGCCGACCGACAGCATCGTGATCAGCGGCAATTATGTGTTCTTTTCCGCGTTCAGCGACAGGGATAAATGCTATAAGCTATACCGCTCGCCCAAGGACGGCAACGGAAATATCGACGAATACGCGTTTGAATGTATGAGCGACAATTTCGATGTGATAGACGGCAGAATATATTATCAGGCCGACAATTCGGTGTACTGCGCCATGATAAACGGAGACGCCGAGTCAAAACTGTTTGATCTTGACGCAGATTCGCGCTATGCATTCGGATTTTTAAGGCGCGGCGGAATTTTGTATTTTTCCGAGCAGTCGGATTCCGGCGTAAAAAATCACAAATACGATGAATCCACAGGAGTAAAAAGCTGAATGAAAAGCCGCAAACGCGGCTTTTTTGTTATATGTAAAAATTTTTTATAAAAAACCGTTGACAAACTTTTCACACTATGTTAAAATATCAGTGGTTGAAAATGTTGATTAGTTATTGTATCAAAAATCTTATCCGCGTCATGGGCGGGTAGGTTGCTTTGGTACTTTTTTATTATTTTGGTGCAGAGAAGGTAAATCAAAATGAAAAAACGGCAAAATCACAAAAATTATACGCGAAGTGTGCCTTTCTCCGATGTTTGTCGGGGGGGGGTAATTTTAATAATTTAAAAAACGCGACCGGCGCGGTCCGCGCTTTGACCGCGCGCAAAAACAGGATGATAACGGCATAGGGACAATTGCGTCCCTATGCCGTTTTTTGTTCCCAAAATCCGTAGGGGCGGATATTATCCGCCTGTTTGGCTCCCCCATAATTCGTAGGGGACGGCGCCCTCGACGTCCCTAAAGGCTCCCCTTGGGGGGAGCTGGATTTCCGCCGTAAGGCGGAAAGACTGAGAGGGGTACCTAATCACTATTCACTAATCGCTACGTTGGCCGAGAGGGTAATGAAAACATTAATCGCAAAAGGTTTTTGCGTTGAATTGATTGCCCAAAGCCCATATTCCGCCCTGCCAAGCCGCGGGCGGCAACGAGGCAAAAACCTTTTGCGTAGGGGCGGATATTATCCGCCTGCTTGGCTCCCCCATAATTCGTAGGGGACGGCGCCCTCGACGTCCCTAAAGGCTCCCCTTGGGGGGAGCTGGATTTCCGCCGTAAGGCGGAAAGACTGAGAGGGGTACCTAATCACTATTCACTAATCGCTACGTTGGCCGAGAGGGTAATGAAAACATTAATCGCAAAAGGTTTTTGCGTTGAATTGATTGCCCAAAGCCCATATTCCGCCCTGCCAAGCCGCGGGCGGCAACGAGGCAAAAACCTTTTGCGTAGGGGCGGATATTATCCGCCTGCTTGGTTCCCTCATAATTCGTAGGGGACGGCGCCCTCGACGTCCCGCCTCGCCCCTTTGGGGAGAGCTGTCGCCGAAGGCGACTGAGAGGGGCCAACGTAGAGACTAGGAAATAGGTACTAGAGACTAGAAATATCACAAGGTGATTTTTTCAATCCTAATCCCTAATCGCTAATCGCTATGTTCGTAGGGCCGGATGCCCACATCCGGCCAGAGCGGGACGCCGAGGTCGTCGTCCCCTACAACCAAAATGCGCAAAATGCCATAAGTGAGGATATTATCCGCCCGCGGCGGCATGTGGGCATGCCGCACTACACCGGAAATTGCTAAAATCCATTCATGTCGTAGGGGCGGATATTATCCGCCCGCCCGAGGCTCCCTCACGGAGGGAGCCGTAAACAGGCAGTTCCACACTTTATGACGTGTAACACAAACCACGAAAAAAATTAATTAATATAAAAATCTAAAAGAAAGAAAGGGAATTAAAATGAGAAAAAGAAGAATTTTATCGCTGTTGCTGGCAGTGGCAGTAACAGTAACAATGTTGATCGCGGTACCACTGACCGCAAGCGCGGCGGCAAGCGAAAAATATGCAGAGGTAACTTTTGACAGTAATAACATTGGCGCTGATAAGACTAATGCCGCAACAGATGTGAAGACTCCGTTTGAAGGTTCACGAATAAACATAACAAGTACAAACGCGGATGTGGAACCTGATATTTATTATCAGCGTACTCTACAATCTACTGGCAGTGATGGTAGTGTGACCAACAATTATGGAAATACTACAAGTATTAGTAAAAGCACATATAAGAATTACAGTACCGGTGAAAATGTTGAAACTACGATAGGATGGAAATGCTCTGGAAGCGCTACTTATGGATATACTTTTGTTGTTAATCCTAATTGCTCAGATAATAGTGCTCAATCATATAATTTTAAAATTGTTTTTTCAAGTAGAGGTAGTAGTTCAGTTGCATTAAAAGTTGTAGATATATCTGAATTGAAAACAGGTCAAGTTAATGGCGGTACCGATAAAGAACCCACCACCGGCAACCTTACTTCAAGTAGTAAAAGTGACTTGTGCGAAGTTGAGTTTAAAAATCTTACATCAAATATAAGCTTCGCATTTAGTGACCAGCCCGCACTCGTTTATATCGGTATAGAATATAACGTACCTACAGGACCTACGTTTGGAATTGAACCTTCGGAGATACCGATAAAAGTAGGTGAGACACAGAATGTAACAGTAAATATCGAGGGTTATGAAGGTAAAACCGTAAATGACGTTGAATGGAGTGTTCCCGAAGGATATGACAAAAAGATAACTTTTGGTGAGGCGCAGGAGAATCAAATACCCGTAAGCGTATCTGCCGATGCCGCGGGTGATGAAGGAAGAGTTGTGACAGCTACCGCTACGCTCAAGGATACCGAAGCGACGGCAGAATTAAAAGTTGAGATTATGCCGGCTGATCCGGACGCTTTGGCGAAGGTTTATGAGAGTACAAAATTTACCTTTGATGAGTTTGATACAGTGACCTCCACGCCAGCACCATTAATAAATAAAAAGCAAAATATGAAGGTGCATGCCAGCTCTAGTGGTACAATAAGCATAAAAGAGGGGAACAATACATTAGGTAATCAAGATACGGTTTCAAAACATTTGGATTTAGGAGGCGCGGGTGATAAAGATAAGCGTTCGGTTGAGATCATACCCGGCGTTGACGGCGCTGTTACCGTATACGCGGGTATTGGCAAGGATGAAGAAAGACCTTTAAAAATAGAGCAGAATGGAGAGGTAAAAGGAACGCTATCATTAACAACCAAAGATAAAGTTGAAAGTATGACGGCTTATGTGACAGCCGGACAATCCGTTTATATCTATTCGGGAAGAAGCGGAATAAATATATACGCCATATACTTTAAGCCGATGACGTTTGGCGAAGAGAACGGAACAGACTCCGGATATTATATGAGTGGTGAAACAAAAAATGGCGTAATCAGGTTTTTCCAAAGCGTTGACGCTGATGACGTGTCGGATTACGGATTTTATATTGTAAAAGATGACGGAACGATCGTGGAGACTAAGAGAACAACCAACAAGGAAGAAGCGACGAAGCTTACGGGAATTTACGCAGATCTGTACGGACTGCCGGATCAAAGCGGCTCAGGTCAGGAAGCGCAGTCAAAATATTCGATGAAAGCGTTTGTAACGTTTAAGACAAGCGACACGCCCGTATTCGCTCCCGAGTCGATCAAGGACGCGACGGTAGACTGGGATGTACATATAACAGATGTAATGCCCGATTAAACGGTAAAGTAATAAAATGCAATATATTTTGGAGGTGTATTAAATTGAGAAATAAAAAGGAGTATAAAGTACCCGCCGCATTAGTGACCGAGTTTGAATGCGCGGAGGATATAATGACAGAAAGCAGAACGCTTTACACAAGGCCGCAAAACCAAGGCAGCAGAGATTATGTCAACGCGGGAAGCGTAAATTGGGGAGAAGGACTTAATGTAAATTAGCCGGATTTGAAAAGAGACCCTTGAGGGCGGATATGTCCTGCAAAAGGTTTTTGCGTTGAAATGGTTGCCCAAAGCCCATATTCCGCCCTGCCAAGCCGCGGGGCGGCAAAGAGGCAAAAACCTTTTGCTTGATAATCATTAATAACTACGTTGTAGGGGGGATATTATCCGCCCGCCTAAATAGGTCATACCGACATTTCGTAGGGCCGGATGCCCACATCCGGCCTACGGGACGTCGAGGGCGCCGTCCCCTACAAACAAATGGTGCAACGGTGCCGTTGCGGGCCTAATCGCTAATCGCTAATCGCTAATCGCTACGTTGATTTTTCGGATCAACGCGGGACTGAATCCCTTCTACGAATCGGTACTCAACCATGATAGAGACGTGTCATCTAATCAACGAACCAACCACGACACTGCCGAGATCGGACTTAATTTATTGCCCGCGTTGATCCGAAAAATCACAATAAAACACGGCTCGGGAAAGAGCCGTGTTTTTGTTATATAAACGAATTTTTTTCTTTAAGGAGCAGGCCGTATTTTTTCTTGACTCTGTCGAGTTTAGCCAGCATCGGCTTTGCCAGCAGTGCCAGGAACACCGCTGTTGACGCGCCGTGCAGGGCGTCAAACGGCAGGCCGGTCAGATAGCAGGTCACAAGCGCGGGCGCGTTCAGCTCGCTGCCCGCCATTATGAGCGACGCGGGGTTCATTATTCCGCCGTACACGATAACGGTCGCCAAAAATCCGAACACGCACACGGGCCACGCCGTTTTTGGCAGGGCCTCTTTTTTGTACATGAACCCGGCGAGCAGCCCGACCGCGCCCATTGCGAGCATCTGCCACGGCGTCCACGGCCCCTGCCCCACGAAAATATTTGACACGAACGCGGTGATCACGCCGATCATAAATCCACGCTGAGAGCCGAGCGCCATGCCCGAGATAATTATTATCGCGAGAGTGGGCTTAAACTGCGGGACCATATAAAACGCGACTCTGCCGATAACGCCCAGCGCGCACAGCACCGAGATCGTCACGAGCTCTCGCGCCTTCGGCTTCCGCCCCTCGAACATTATCACAAAAGGCAGGATCGCCAAGACTATCAGCGCTGCGCTGATGTAATAATACGGTCTGTTGTCAATGAACTTTGTCCCGAGGAATATCACCGCCGGCATCAGCAGCAGCGACAGCAGGGCGAAAAAGATCGAGCCCTTTGCCGCGCCGTCCGTCATGACGCCGGTTTTTATCTGTTTCATCTGCGAGGTGTCGGGCGGAGGTTTGCTTCCGCCGTCCTTGGGCTTTGGTTTGATCGGCGCGGGTGTGCCTCCGATCGCGTAGATCACGTCGTCGACCGTTATCGCGTCGGGGATTATGTGCCGCGCTATGCGGTTGGCGGATGTGGTGTAGAAATTATTGCCCGCGAAAAACGCACGCGGCTCGTCCTTTGATATTATTTCGCCGTCGAACAAAAACGCACAGTTGTCGGCGTATCGGGCGCAGAATTCTATATCGTGCGACACCATGATTATCGAGATGCCGCGCAGCTTCAGATTGAGCAGAATTCCGGCCAGTTTTTTCTTAAAGTGCGCGTCTAGACCCTTGGTGGGCTCGTCCAGAAGCAGAATGCGGGGCCGCCTGAGCAGGACCTTCGCGAGCGCCGCGCGCTGCTGCTCGCCGCCCGAAAGATCGTACGGGTGCATGTAAAGCAGATCGTTTAAGTCGCAAAGGTTGATTATGTTCTGCAAATATCCGTCGTCCTTGAGCGAAACGCCCTGCATAAGGTCGTCCGCAACCGTGTCTTTCTCGAAGATCGTGGTCGGATCCTGCGGCAGCAGACAGATCTTGTTGCCCATGTCGTCGACCTTGCCGCGGTACGGCGCGTTGGTGCCCGACAGTATGGACAAGAACGTGGTCTTGCCCACTCCGGTGCTGCCGACCAGGGCCTGCCATTCACCGCTGTGCAGCGTCAGCGAGATGTTTTTCAGTATGTCGTTTTCGCGCTTCTGGTACCTGAACCAGATATTTTTGGCGCGGAGCACGGTCTTGTCGGTTTTGTAGCCCAGTTTTTTAATCGGCACCGGACGGATCTCGCGGTCCTTCACATACTCGCTTATCCATTCCCTGCCCTCGCGGACCGTGAGCGGACAGTTCATGCCGCTGTCCACCGAGGCGAAGATCTGCGCCGGGGCGGGCATGGCCGAGAACATCTCGCTGCCCCCGTTCCGAAGCTGCATAATGACGCGCCGCGGCTCGTTGTCGGCGATGATCCTGCCGTCCTCCATAACGATCATTCTGTCGGATATCGGAACGACCTCCTCAAGGTTGTGGGCCGAGATAAGGATCGCGGTGCCGAACTCGAGGTTGATTTTAAGCAGCATCTGCATAAAATCGCCCGCGGATATCGGGTCGAGCTGGGCCGTGGGCTCGTCCAGAATGAGTATTTTAGGCTCAAGCACCATGACGGACGCGAGGCTCAGAAGCTGCCTCTGGCCGCCCGATAGCGTTGACGTTTCGCGGTAGAACCACGACTGGAGCCCGAAAAAGCTCGCCATTTCCGAGACGCGGAGGCGTATCTCGTCGGTGCTGTAACCTAGGCTCTCAAGGCCGAAGGCCATTTCGTGCCACACCTTGTCGGTCACGATCTGGCTCTCGGCTTTCTGCATAACAAAGCCGATGTCCGAAGCCTGATCGCCGAGCGGCACCTTGTCAAGCTCTTTTCCCATGAACCTGACCGAGCCCGAGCGGTAGCCGCCTGGCAAAAGAGAGGTTTTGAGCTGTTTTAAGAGGCTGGTTTTGCCGCAGCCCGATTTTCCGCAAAGGGTGATGAACTCGCCGCTTTTTATGTCAAAGCTTATGTCACGCAGAGCGAAGCCGTTCCGCCCGTTGGTGTAGGAAAAGTTCAGATCCTTGATCGAAAATAGTTCCATTTTATATCCTCCGTAAGGTTGATTATCATAGGTGTAACGCAGAGCAGAGCGTAGCATATATATCCCGCGATCGAGACCGGGGTGACGCTCAGCGAGTAGTAAGGGTAAAAGTCAACGCGGGCGCAGCCGAGCGCGGTCAGAAAGATCTGTGCGGCGATCAGCGCAGCCAGAACGATCAAAACGACCCCGTCTCTTAAATAAAAGCGGTAGCGCGAAAAGGCGGTTCTTCCCTTTAAACCGTAGCCGCGCGAATTCATTGAGTCCGCGGTGATTATCGCATTCTCAAGCGACCATGTGAGCATGATCGAGAACACGTTTGCGCCGTGCTTTATTTTTGATATAACGCCGTTTTTGCCGCCCGCCTTGACAAGGCTCTTCTGCGCCGTCACGACCGATCGGTGCTGTTGGCGGAACCGCGGGATAAAGCGCAGGATCATTGAAAGCACAAGCGACAGCGACGGGATCATCCGACCGAACAGATATATGAACTTGTCGGACGTGATGACCTTGTTGAAGCAGAAAAACCAGAGAATCACATCGGCCAGAAGCGCCGCGGCGCACAGACCGTAGACTATCGACTCGAGAGTTATCGGGTTGCCGGTTGGCAGATAGGTCAGGACCGTCATGCCGTTGTGGTTGAACGCTATGTTTATAAGCGCGGCGAACAGCCCTATCGGAAGTATTATGAGCATGCTGAATTTGAGCGACCCCGCGCCGCCCATGTAAATCGAGTATATAAGAGCCGCGGCCAGCGAGATCGCGACCAGAGGCGGGCTCATATATATCGCCGCGAATACGATCACAGCGGCGAAGTATAAAAAGTTTACCGTCGGATGGAACCGTGAAAATTCGTCACGCATAATCTTCTCCTATATATCATTGCCCAGATCTAATGTGTAGTACCAGCGCACGTCGTCGCCGGGCTTTATTTCGTATTTATCGCAGCCCACTCCGGGCTTCTCGCCGTTCACAAAATACACCCAGCCCGAGTTGGGGCCGCAGTCAAACTCATACAGCGAGTTTATGCCTTCGATATACTTCGAGCCGAAGCCCGGGGAGGACGAAAACTCCATAGGTATCCCGTTTTCCCGCGTTATCCGCTGCAGCAGGTCAAAAACGCTGTCGCCGTCTTTGATCTCGGGGCTGCCGCCGTAGAGTACGCCGTCCTGCGGCAGGGCGGAGCGGAGGCTGCCGCTCAGACCCGGGTATTCAAGCGCCTTTGAGCAGTTGATCAAAAACGAGCAGGTGTTTTTGCTGTCCTCGGGAGCGGCGGGCTGTTGATCGGGCCGCGCCGCGCTTTCGCCGCTTGGGTTTGCGTTTTCCGCGGAATTTTCGGAGCTTGACGCGGCGCTTATGTCCGAATCCGCGTTTTCGTCTGTGCCGTCGGTTCGCTCCGCGGCTGTTCCGTCGTTTTCGGCTCGCGCCGCGCTGTTTGAGCTGCCGCCCGTCTCGCCGCCCGCGCTTTTCGCGGCGGCGGAAGGCGCGGCGGTAATCTTCGGTTCAGCGCTTGCCGCGGGCTGCCGCGGCGCTTCCGAGCTTTCGCCGTCCGGCGAGAACCTGCTCTCGGTCCTTATTCCCGCACGCGCTTCGTCCGCAGCCGAAGGCTCGGGAGCGGGCCCGTCTCCGCCGCACCCGGCGAGAGACATGCAAAGCATGGCGGCAAGCGGGATAATTAATCGTTTTTTCATTCCGTATTACGCTTCCTGTTTGTATGTTTTTTATCTTTGGCTTTCAAGATACGACTGTGACGCGTCAAACCATATCGAGTCGTAAATCAGCGTCTTCGGCGTTCCCTCGGGCGCGGTCAGCGCCAGTAAAGCTTGCTCCGATGCCATTTGGTTGGGCGCGGAGTCAGAGGCGAGGTGCGCGTAGCCTCCGCCGCTCCTGCGGAAGAGGTCTAAGCCGTCGGCCGGGGTATTGCCGTTTTTTACAAAAAATCTGTTATCGAGCCTGAGACCGCAGCGCTTCATTGCAATGATCACCTGCGCGGTGCTTTCGCAGCTCGCTTCTTCGCCGCTTGCGGACGCGAAGCTGCCGTCGCTCGCCTGCACGGACGAAAGATACAGAAATCCGCGGTTGATCGCGCGGTCGATCTCGATGTTGACGTTATAAAGCGACAGGGCCGCGACCGCCATCGCAGTTATGTCGGTGTCGGGTATCCCCTCGCTCAAACCGAAGGAACCGTCGCCGTTTTGTCGGCTCAGGATATACTCGATATATCTGTCTCTTGTCACGGTGTCCCGGTCGCCGAGGGCGTACTTTGCCTCAAGCGCGAATACAGGGCCGTTAATGCCTTGGTTTACCACTTTGTCATAGTCGTTCACATATGCCGTTAAGCCGTAGGTGTCTTTTTGACCCAGCTCGCGCAGCGCTATCGCAATTCTCGAATAGTCGGTATAGCGGCTTATGGATCCGCCGTTGTTTGTGATATAATCGCCGAGCCTGCGCAGATAACCGTCAAAATACGCGTCCGCCGTGATGCCCGAACGTTTTACGCCGATCACCGCCCATTCGCCGCCGACCGAGCCCGGTTCGGGCGACATGGCGGCTGTCCGAACATAGTTCGCGGTCTCGGCCGTTTTGGAGTCCGTATCCGCCGCGAAGCAGCCAAGCGGCACTATCAGCAGCGCGATAAAAAATATTAAAGCGTTTTTGAGTTTCATAGCATTATCTCCATAATATTTGATATGTTTATATTAACATTTTTGGAGCTTTGTGTCAACAAAGATTATTTCCGAAAGGCGATATTGTCGCCTCTGTCCGTTACAGCGCGGAAGCCCGCCGCCTCGATCCGTCTTTCAAGGCAGCCGCGGCACTCGGCCGCCTCCTCGCCGGTGCATATTTTGTTTTCGTAAAGCTCGTATTTTTTGCGCACCGAGACGGGCGACAGATTGGGCATGACCACGTTGGCCCCGGCTTTAAGGCCCATTTCGCGGCCAAGCGGATGTATGGTGCCGAGCGCGGTGGTGGCGGGTATGAGCGCCTCGGGGAACATGAGGCGCAGGATCGAGATCAGCCTGAGGCAGAGCTCAAGGCTGCCGCTTTTGAATTCTTTAAAAGGCGTGTCCGCGTGAGTGATATACGGGCCTATTCCTATCATGTGCGGGCCGAGCTCTTTTAAAAATCTCAGATCCGAGATCAGGTTGTCCGTAGTTTGATACGGCGAGCCTACCATAAAACCCGAGCCGACCTGATAGCCTATTTCTTTGATGTCAAACAGGCAGCGCTTTCGGTTGTCAAGACTCATGGAGGCGGGGTGCAAGCGCGAGTAATGTTCCGCGTCCGCCGTCTCATGCCGCAGCAGATAGCGGTCGGCTCCCGCGTCAAAATACGCCTTATAGCTTTCTCGCGGTTTTTCGCCGATCGACAGAGTTATTGCGCAGTCGGGATAATTTTTTCTTATATCCGACACGATCCCGCAGATGAGTTCGTCGCTGTAATACGGATCCTCGCCGCCCTGCAGCACAAAGGTGCGGAACCCGAGATCATATCCCTCGGCGCAGCAGGCGAGAATTTCCTCGCGGCTTAATCGGTAGCGGTCGGCGTTTCTGTTTGAGAAGCGTATTCCGCAGTAGAGGCAGTCATTTTTGCAGCAGTTGGTAAACTCGATCAGGCCGCGGAGATACACGTCCGTGCCGTAAACGCTTCTGCGGACCCTGTCCGCCGCCGCGCGCAGCTCGCCGTCATATTCGTCAGTCTCAAGCAGGGTGCGCAGCTCGCTGTCATTCAGGTTTTTGTCCGCCTCAAGGCGGGTTATCATGCTCATAATTTTCACTCGCTTTGCTTTAAAATAAAAAGCCCGGTCGAGCCGGGCTTTGGCTGTTAGTGTTCTTTTTTAACTTTTATCGCGAAGTACAAATAGATTGCGGGAATCAGAAGCGATACCAGTGAGCTTATTATGTCCGATACCATACTGCCGCCCGTGCCGGTTGACGCCGATTGGGCGGTTGAAAAGCATGAAGAGAACAGCTCGATAAATAACAGGATAAATCCCATAACGTACGCTTTGCCGATCTTCGTCTGATCCTTCGCCGCTTTAAGGCCGAATATTCCGGTGATAAGCATAATTATCGAGGAAATAAGAGCTATAATGCCGAGAACGATCATCATCGAACTCAGCTCCTGAACCTCGTCGGCGGTAATGGGATCACCGGTATCGGTGGTCAGGTCGCTGATGTCGGTCTCGCTTAAATAAGCCGAACCCGCGCCGCCCGCCAGCATAATTACGGAGCCGAGTATCGCGATGATCGCAAGAATAATCAGAATTATCGAAATAACTCTAAGTCCCTTTT
The DNA here is from genome assembly GCA_947625055.1 of uncultured Monoglobus sp. GTDB lineage: Bacteria > Bacillota > Clostridia > Monoglobales > Monoglobaceae > Monoglobus. Next base: position 50,959 of record CANQMT010000015.1, read on the forward strand.
GTGAGCTTGTCATAATTTTGTTTCCTTTCATATTTTTTGATTTTTATATGTAAATTATACCATAAAAAATGAAAGGCTTCAATAAAAATCATGATTTTTAATCGTTTTGTAATAATGCTATTTTCTTATTTCCCGCATAAACGCCTCAACGCGGTTAAGCGCCTCGTTTATGTTTTTTATAGAGTACGCGTATGAGCAGCGTATAAAGCCCTCGCCGCTCTCGCCGAACGCGTTGCCCGGCACGACCGCCAGCTTTTTGCTGTGGAGCAGAGTCTCGCAGAACGTGTTTGAGTCCATTCCCGAGCTCTTGATGCAGGGGAAGCAGTAGAACGCGCCCTTGGGCTCAAAGCAGTCAAGGCCGATGGCGTTGAAGCCTCCGACGATGACCTGTCTGCGGTAGTTATAGTCCTCGCGCATGGCGCTGATGTCCGCGTCGCCGTTCCGCAGCGCTTCGATCGCCGCGTATTGGGCCGTTGTGGGAGCCGACATTATAGCGTACTGATGTACCTTGGTCATGGCCTTTATGATCGCCGGGTGGCCAAGCGCGTAGCCGAGGCGCCAGCCCGTCATCGCGTAGCTTTTTGAAAATCCGCTGACGATAACCGTGCGCTCATACATTCCGTCAAGCTCTGCGATCGAAACGTGGCGCTCGTCGGTGTAGGTCAGCTCGGCGTATATCTCGTCTGAAAGCACCATGATGTTTGTGTTCCGCAGGACCTCGGCTATTCCCTCAAGGTCGGCGCGGGTCATGATCGCGCCCGTGGGGTTGTTGGGATAAGGCAGCACCAGCACGCGCGTTTTGGGCGTTATGGCGGCCTTGAGCTCATCCGGGGTCAGGCGGAAGTCGTTTTCGGCTTTGGTCTCAATGGCGATCGGCACGCCGCCCGCGAGCCGGACCAACGGCTTGTAGCACACAAAGCTCGGCTCGCAGACAAGAACCTCGTCGCCGGGATCAAGTACCGCTCTTAAAAATAGGTCAATGGCCTCGCTGCCGCCCACGGTCACGACCGACTGTGTAAGCGGGTCGTATTTCAGATCAAAGCGGCGCTCCATGTATTTGCTTATCTCGATCCTGAGTTCTTTAAGGCCGGAATTTGATGTATAGTGAGTATGCCCTTTTTCGAGAGAATATATGCCCTTATCCCTTATATGCCACGGGGTCACAAAATCCGGCTCGCCCACGCCGAGCGAGATGCAGTCCTTCATCTCGGCGGCGATGTCAAAAAATCGGCGTATGCCCGAGGGAGGCATGTTTGACACAACGCTGTTGATCATGCTCTCGGGGTTGAAGCTTGAGCTCATAAGGAAATTACCTCCCTGTCGTCATTTTCCGGAAGGTCGCACACAACGCCGTCAAACTTATAGCGCTTTAAAACAAAGTGGGTGGCGGTACCGACAACCGAGTTCATCGTGGCCAGATGCTCGGAGATAAACGACGAGATCTCGCGGATGTTGGAGCCCTCGATCGTGATGCCGAAGTCGTAGCTTCCGCTCATCAGATTGATCGACTTGACCTCGGGGTACTGGTATATCCGTTCGGCGATCCGGTCAAAGCCGAGGCTCTCCATCGGCGTCACGCGGAGCTCAATATAGGCCGTCACCGAGTCGGGGCCGTAAGCCTTGTCCCAGTTGACCTTGGCGCCGTAGCCCAATATAACACCCTCGCTCTCAAGCTCGGCGATAAGCGCCGCGACCTCCTCGGTCGTGGAGCCGGTCATCTTCGCGATCTCCTCGTTTGAAATTCTGCAGTCCTTGTGAAGAATGTCAAGAATTTTGCTTTTTAATGTGTTTGCCATAAAAATACCTCCCAACGTAGTGATTAGTTAACGTAGTGATTAGTGATTAGCGAATAGTGAACTTGTTTGATCAGGTGATTCCGCTCAGTTCCTGATAGAGCATTTTGGCGTAGCCGTCGGTCATGCCGCAGATGAAATCGGTCACAAGCAGCAGCCTCAGATACAGCTTTTCGTGCTCTTGTCTGCCTTTTGAGCAGAACTTGTAGCTTTGGATATAATTGTCGGAAATTATGCTCATAAGCTTTTGCTCGATCGACGAGAGTGTTTTTCCCGTGTCGTAATTCACCGCCGCGCCCGCGAATTTGTCAAGCAGGAAGTTCAGCATGGTTCCCGCGGCGATCTCAAGCCGAACGATCGGCGCCGACAAAAACGCCCGCTGATACGCGATCTCGCCCAACGCTTCCGATATGGGGAAAGCCGCCGACGCGCTGAGCAGATCGGTCTTCATATCCCCGTCCATAATTGCCTTATAATTTTCGCAGAAGCTCCCGGTCGCCTCGCGCAGCATATGGGTCTGGACCGATATTATCCAGTTCTGCACCGCGTTAACGTCCGGATTTGCGATCCCGCGCTCAAGCGCGCGGCCGCGCAGTGTTTCAAGGCGCTCGATAAGTTTTATGTACTCGTTTTTCTCGGCCTCGTTCCGGGCTTTGAGCATGTGCCGCTCCGAGGTCAGGTCGCCCAGAAGCTCATCAAAGCTTATAAGGCCTTTTTTGACCGCGTCCTCGATATCGGCGGTCTTGTACGCTATGTCGTCCGCCGCCTCTAAAAGATACGTCAGCGGATAGCGGTTCCGCCCCGCGCCCGTCGCGGCAGTTATTTCCTCAAATATATCGCTTTCGGCTAAGTAATAGCCCATTTTTTTGTCTTTTATGTTGCCGCTCTTTTTGTTTATGCCGACCGAGGGCACCGGATATTTGATTATCGTGTTGAGCAGCGCGTAGGTCAGGTGCATTCCGTTCTCATCAACCAGATAATGGAGCTTGGTCAAAAGCCGCAGCGCCTGCGCGTTGCCCTCAAAATGCAGCAGATCGTTTTGCATCTGCTCGGTGAGCAGGCAGTCGTCGTCAAGCCTCTCAAGATTGTCCTCGAACCAGTCGCGGATCGCGGTCTCGCCGAAATGTCCGAACGGCGGGTTGCCTATATCGTGCAGCAGGCCGGCGCATTCAAGGATGCTGCATGCCGCGCAGCGCACGCTCTCGTCGACCTCGGGATCGAGACCGTTGTTTATAATATAAGTGAAGCACGACTGCCCAAGCGACTTCGCGAACGACGACACCTCAAGCGAGTGCGTCAGCCTCGTGCGGACAAAGTCGCTCTTGTCAAGCGGAAAGACCTGCGTCTTGTCCTGCAGCCTGCGGAACGACGCGCTGCCGATAATGCGGTGGTAGTCCCGCTCAAACTCGGTGCGCAGATCGTCCGACTGTTTTTTCGCGACGCTGCCCTTCCTCCTGTCGGACAGCAGTTTTTTCCAGTTCATAATTTTCCTCCGTTAGTTCGGGTGAAAGCCTTTGCCTCCGAAATAAATCAGCGGTTTCGCATCGGGAAGAAGTCAAACCGCGGCTCAAGAAATTTGATAGGATGTTCGGTTTCGCCCTTCGCCTCGCAGAACTCGGTCAGCGTCTCAAATATGTGCTCCCAGCTCCAGATGTCCTCGCCAAGGTTCAGATATTCCCTCAAAAGCTCGGTTCCCTCGGGAGCGATCGGGTGCATGAGCGACATGGCCGTTCTGACCATGTGCAGCGTGTCGGTGATGACTTGGTTCCGCGCGTTATCATCGCTCTCGGCCTCTTTAATGCTCTTCGCCCAGAACTTGTTGGCGTCTCTGATATATGTGTCCATAAGGCTCATGATCGAGTGGAATTCAAACTTATACATCATGCGCTCGTATTTCAGTATGGTTTCCTTGGCGTAATGCAGAACCTCGTCCGACACTTTGCCCATGGGCAGCTTTGACTCGCCGTATTTCTGTATGGTATAGAAGCATGAGCGCGCCACGCGGTTAAACACGCCCGAGAGCATCTTTCCCTCGCGCTCGACGGGATCGGGATCATTCTCGTTCGCGTCGGGGTTCAGCGGCTTCGGCCTGAAGCTGACGCTCTTGAGGCTCAAGCCGAGGCCCAGAAAGTGCGCCCTTAGCTGCTCGGCGGTGTAATACTCAAGCAGGTCGGCGGCCATTGGCGGCTTGACGTCGCCGCTGCTGCTGGCCTTTTTGTTTAAGAACAAGATATGGTTGTTGGCGACCAGAGTCGGAAGGATCATTTGTCCGTCCTTGGGGTCGGCGGTGATTCCGTCCTTGCCCTGAAGCGCCATAAACATTGCCATTTCGGCTATGCCGTAGAAATATATATTGTCCTGGCCGATGAACTGATAAACCTCCGCGTCGCGGCTCAGCCAGTATTTTTCCCATTCATTATCGGGCATGCCCTTTTGCTTCAGATAAGTTTTGGTGAAGGATATGGGCGCCCAGAGCGACTCGGGCCAGACCCATATGGTAAGGCCCTCTTCGCCGTCAAGCACCGGAGCGGGAACTCCCCACTCGATGTTGCCCGTCAGGCGGAACGGAACCAGAGTTTTGCCCGCGCGGAAGCGGATGCCGCTTTCGTTAAGCAAGTCCTTGGCCTTGTCGCGGTCGCTGAGGTTTTTAAATACTAATGTGAACGACGTTTTTTTCTCGTCTCGGATAAGCTCATGTTCGGGCATGCTGCCGCTCAGCGCCTCAAACGCGTCAAGAAAATCGTTTTTGACGTAGATCATCGGGGGCTGCATGAACTCGCTTATCGTGTTGTAAACCAGCGGGCGCGAGTTTTCCTTGGCTTTTAGGCCCTCGGCGTATTCCCGCATAAGCTCCGTGAACTTGGTCAGGTCGATGTACCAGTTGGTGACGTCGCGCATTTCGGGCGTCTCGCCGGTTATAGTGCTTTTGGGGTCGATCAGATCCGCGGGCATGTATTGGTGGCCGAGGCTGCACTCGTCGGCATAAGCCTTGTCACTCTGGCACTTGTCCACCGGACATTTGCCGATAACCTGTCTGCCGTTTAAGAACTGGCCCGCCTTGGCGTCATAGAACTGTGACGTCACCATTTTTTCAAGGTGTCCGTTTTTGTGCCAGTCCTCCATGAGCTCGCGGCTGACCTCGGCGTGGATCTCCTTGGCCTCGTCAAGGCCCGAGGCGCCGAAAAGGTTAAGGCTTATGCCGTATTTGCTCAAGGTGTCTTTCTGGCTCTCGTGGTTCTCGCGCACAAAGTCCTCGATCGTGCCGTCAAACTCGCCCGCCTCGATGAGCTTGCGGTAGCTCTCGACGATCGGCGAGCCGTAGCAGTCTGTGCCCGACACGAATATAACGTTGTCCCCGCCTATCCTGTCGCGCAGGAACCGCGCCAGACAGTCGGCCTGAACGAACACTCCGCCCACATGACCGAAATGGAGCTGCTTGTTTCCGTACGGCATTCCGCCGGTTATGACCGCCCGCTTGGGGAATTCGGGTCTCGGCAGATCGAATATGTTGATCTTTTTCGGCCTGTACTGCTCGTTGTTCTGATTTTTCTTGTCCCGTTTAGCCATTTTTATCCTCCTGATATTCCGTTCGCGCTACGCGCGCTCAATTCTCGCTCTCATCTCGTCCTCGCCTATGATTTGGCATATCTCCCAAAGATCGGGAGAGTTGGTGCGTCCGGTCAGCGCGACTCTTATGGCCGCGCTCACGTCGCTGACGCTGCCCTTGTACATGTCGGGATTTTTCTTAAAATCCTTCGGCTTCACGGCGTAGCCGAGATCGGCGGTGATGTCCCGTATTTTCTGGAACCACTCGGAGCTGTCGTCGTTTATGTCGAACGTGTCGAGATAGCGGCGGAAGATCTCTTTTCTGTCGCTTTCCGAGACGCGTTCCGGATAGGCGTCCTCGATCTTAAACGTCTCGGGGAAGTAGAACGACAGGAACTGACGCGCCTGCTTCCAGCTCGTCAGATCCTTGCGCGGTCTGGCGGCATGGCGGCCAACGTCCAGAATTTTCTCGGAATACTCCCTGTCGCGCGTGAAGATCTCGCAGAATTCCGGGTCATACTCGCGGAGCCACTCAGCGAACTCGTCATATATATCGCTTGCCGGGGTGCGCAGCAGCACCTCGCGGCTCACATCCTCAAACTTCATAATGTCAAACAGCGCGCCCGAGTTGCTCATCTTTTCCAGGGTGAACTTAAAGTCGTCGATCGGCGCGTCGGGGTTCGCGGCCCGCCACTCCTCAAAGTTGGAGTTGAGCACCGTCAGCAGATATTCCCAGACGGCGCGGGGCGCGTAGCCCTCTTTGCGGTAATAGTCAAGGCCCAGCTCGGGGTCCTTGCGCTTTGAAAGCTTGCGCTTGGTACCGCCGTCCATCTTCATCAGCACCGCGGTGTGGCAGTATATAGGCCGCTTAAAGCCCAGCGTGTCAAAGAGCTGAACATGTATCGGCAGCGTGGCCAGCCATTCCTCGCCGCGAACGACATGGGTCGTCCGCATAAGGTGGTCGTCTATGACATGGGCGAAGTGATAGGTCGGGATCCCGTCAGATTTGAGCAGCACAAAGTCCTGATAATTTTCCGAGACCTTGAGCGTGCCGCGTATCCCGTCAAACACCTCGACATGGTTCTTCTCGTCCCCATGCGAGCGGAAGCGCAGCACATAGGGGTCGCCGTTTTCTATTTTTGCTTTTATCTCGTCAAAAGAGAGTCCGCGGCATTTTGCCCACTCCCCGTAATAGCCGAAGTTAAGTTTTTTGGACATCTGCTCTTCGCGCATGGCGGCAAGCTCGTCCTCCGTGCAGAAGCAGGGATAGGCCATGCCTTCCTCAACGAGCTTTTTCGCGTAGCACTGATATATTTCCTTGCGCAGCCGCTGACGGTAGGGGCCGTATTCCCCGTTGTCGCTGTCTGCCGTCGCGCCCTCGTCAAAGCGGATCCCGAAAAAGTCCATCGCCGAAATGACAAGCTGCGCAGCGCCCTCGACCTCGCGCTTCGCGTCGGTGTCCTCGATCCTCAAAAAGAAGGTGCCGCCGCTCTGGTGCGCCAGACGCTCGCCGATTATGGCGTTGTAAAGATTGCCCAGATGAACGAAGCCTGTGGGGCTCGGGCCTATCCTTGTGACCGCCGCGCCCTCGGGCAGACTGCGCTTCGGGTATTTCTCTTCATAATATTCGGGCTGCTTGGTGATGTGGCCGAAAAGCAGCTCGGCAAGCTCTTTGTTTTTATTCATTATATGCTCTCCTTGACAATATTTTATACATTATATAATTCTACTATTTTTTGCGTGATAAGTCAAGAGATGTAAACATAATTTCACGTCAATCTAATTTATTAACAAAGTTGTAACATTGATCAAAGCAAGGAAAAAGTGCAGAAATTCAGTGAGGTT
>CANQMT010000016.1 GCA_947625055.1 uncultured Monoglobus sp.
TTACCTATATTTTATCATAAAATACAGAAAAAGCCCAGTCTTTTCTGAGCTTTTTCTTCCCTTTTTCGACAGTCTGCGGGCGGATAATATCCGCCCCTACAGAGAGGAATTTGGTTAATTTTTGGCGTAGGGCGGCATGCCCACATGCCGCCGCGGGACGCCGAGGTCGTCGTCTCCTACGAAGTTTGGACGAGCCGGAACGCGCGCGAAGGCGCGCAGGGCTCCCGCAAAGCGCCAGCGGAGCGCACTTTGCGGGAAAGAGGAGCCAACCCGGAGCGGGCGCAGCTTTTGCCGCTTTGCGGCAAAACAAGCAAGCACAGGGATTGGCGACGTGATTTTTCGGATCGGCGCGGGTTTGAATGCCTTCTCAGTATCGGTAATCAACCATGATAGAAATAATGTGTCAACTAATCAACGAACCAACCACGACACTTCCGATTTCGGTTTTTCTGTGCCCGCGCCGATCCGAAAAATTACACAGTTCATTCGGAATCGTTATTCAGAAAATTTTTCCGCATACCGAAAAGAGCAGATTTTCGCTCTTTTCGGTATTTTTAAATTTTTTTAAAAAATCGCAGATGTCATATTGCAAATTATGGATTAATGTGTTATAATAATTCCGTTTGCACCGATAAGGGAAAGGTTAGGTGGAGTTATATTGAATAAAGGGGTTAAAATATTTGTTGTTTCGTGTATTTTGATGTGTCTGGCTTTTTGCTCGGCTGCATATGCCGATCAGCCGGTGAAAGTGCTTCTGGACGGCGGAAAAATAAGTTTTGACACAGAGCCCCGGATAGTGAACGACAGAGTAATGGTTCCCATGCGGGCGATCTTTGAAACGTACGGAGCGCTGATATATTGGGATGAGAGCGAGCGCTCGGTCACTTCCAGATACGGAGACACAGAGATTTACCTTAAAATAGACGATCCGGAGATGACTGTGGGCGATGAGGTCATCGAGCTTGATTCGCCTCCGTTCATATCGGACGACAGAACATATGTTCCGGTGAGGGCGGTGTCCGAGGCTTTCGGCAGCGGCGTTGCCTGGGACCCGGACGAGAGGGTCGTGTCGATCATTTCACCGCCCGAGCGCAACGATATGCTTGACGATGTGGCGGTCAGCGACGAGTTCAGATACGCCGATTATGACGGCGAATATAACGGAGTTTCGATTTTTGACAACGACAATGATTATTTCGGAATGGAGCTGCTGGCGATCAATCCGTGGAGGGGCGAGCAGTACGCCGATATAGTAAACGGCATGGCCGAGGATCTGCCCGATGTGCGGGTGTTCTGCGGAGTGGTTCCCACCGCGGGCGAGTTTTACGCCTCGGATACATACAAGACAAACTATAAGCCCGCGATCGCTCACATATACAACAGCTTGAGCGGCAGGGTGACGCCCCTTAATCTTGAGGGCGCGATGAACATAAATCTCGGTCATTATCTGTATTTCAGGACCGACCACCACTGGACGCATTTCGGAGCCTATTGCGCGTACCTTGAGTTTTGCGACAAGGCGGGCATGACGGCGCCGCCGATAGATGATTTTGCCGTCACGGTCATAGACGGTTATATCGGCTCGTGGGGCCGCGCGACAGAGGGTACCGACGGCTATGATATGCTCAGCTCGGCGCCCGACAGAATGATACTGTATGAGCCGAATGTGGAGTATTCGGGCACGGCGTATTTCGACATGGCGTTTGAACGGCCTATCACTGACGTTGAACTGCTTAACGAAAATTTCAGAGATTACAACGTGTTCATCGAGGGCGATATGCCGATTGAGCATTTCCACACAAGCGTCGGCAACGGAAGGTCGGTCTGCCTGATAAAAGAGTCCTACGGAAACGCGTTTTCAACATGGCTGGTCAACAACTATGAGGACGTGTATGTGATAGATTACCGCGAGTTCAACGGACACGGCGAAACGGACGAGCCTTTTGAGATAAAGGAATTTTACGGGCTCCACCCGTTTGACGATCTGCTGGTGCTGAGCTATCCGTACACCATACTCGCCGACGACCTCAGAGAGATGTTCGGTCAGATGCGGCGCAGCGATTACGTCAATCCTCCGCACATCACCGACTATGTGCCGGAATATTCGGACGGCGAGACGGAAGATCCGCTGCCTACGCTTGTCCCGGATCACGGCGGTTTTCCCGATGAGCTTTAGATGAAATACACGCCCCGAAGGGCGCGCTCAAATAAATATTAAAAAATAATACAAAGGAGATATCACAGTGTATTTAGCGTATTTGCTGGCGGCATTATTTATTATTATATTCGCCGCGCTTCAGAAATTTGTTGATCCGAAGCGGATCGTTCCCGCAGCGGAACCCGAGCCGGATAACGGCGGATCAAAGAAACGCAGGAGCAAAAAGGCCGAGAGCCCGAAGCTTTCGATCAAGAAAACGCAGGTTTCGACCCGCACGTTCGCGCTGGTCGCCGCCGCGGCGCTGGTTATAAGAATGATCTTGGGCTACTTCCTGAAGGGTTATCCCACCGACATGTCATGCTGGACGGCGTGGGGCGCGAAGGTCATCAGCGAAGGCCCGGGACATTTCTACGCCCCCGATTATTTTTGCGACTACCCGCCAGGATATATCACTATCCTCGGATTCTTCGCGTGGATAAACAAGATATTCCACCTGAGCGGCAACGCCACGCAGTTATGCTTTAAGATGCCGGGCATTTTGTCGGATCTCGGACTTATGATCGCCGTGTTTAAGATCGGCTCAAAACACATTGATCCGAAATCGGCCCTGTTCCTCGGCATAATATTCATGCTGAACCCGCTGCTGATCGTGAACTCATCGGCGTGGGGCCAGGTCGAGTCCGTGCTGGCGCTGTTCCTTGTGCTGGCAATGTACAACCTCTATAAGAAAAACTGGTATTTATCGGGCGTGTTATATATGCTCGCGGTGCTCATTAAGCCCCAGGCCTTAATGGTCGGCCCCGTGTTCCTGTTCGCGTTCCTCGCGAGCCGCGACTGGAAAATGATCTTAAAGATGATCGGCATAGGCATCGTTCTGGCGTTCATCTTCATCGTGCCGTATAACTACGCGGCATGGACTTCGGGCGCGGGATTTTTCGGAAAGCTTGTGTCCGCGTTCAATCCGTTATGGATAATTAAAAAATACGGCGGAACGCTGGGTTCGTATCCGTATTTCTCGATCAACGCCTTTAACTTTTACGCCCTGTTCAAGCTCAATTGGGTAACGCTCGAGACGGGCGGCGTGTCGCAGACCCTGCTCAACGTGCTTAACTATGTTTTGATCGCTGCCGCTGTGGCGGGATCTCTGCTGCTGTTCTTTAAGATAAAGAGCGAAAGCGGAAGGATATTTATTCCCTCGTTCTTTATAATAGCGTTCCTCTTTACGTTCGGACTTAAAATGCACGAGCGCTATCTGATAACGCCGATCATTTTCCTGTTCTTTGAATATCTGATATCGAGGAACAAGCGCACTCTTTATGTATTCGCGGCGTTCAGCGCGGTCAACCTTATCAACGTGTTCTGCGTTCTGCGCTATATTCTCATGTTCAACACCTCCGGTCCGTCGTATTCGGCGATGGCTGTCGCCTCGGCGCTTGAGGTCGTGACGTTTATCGTATCGATGATCGTGCTTGTTTGCGACTATGTTATTTGGCCGAAAGAGGGAGAGGAAAAGGCCTCGCCTCTTGATAATTGGTGCGCGCGGCTTAAAGGCGCGTATTACGGCGCCGTTTCAAAGCTTGGCGAAAAGGCCGGCTCGGTGCTTCACACCGACCCCAAAAAACCGCTCAAGACCGAAAAGATCGTGCGCGCCGACATGATAATCATGGCGGTAATCGTGCTGATCTACGGCGTTGTGACCTATGCCAATCTGGGCGGCCTCAATAATCCGGAGTCGTTTTATAAGCCGTCCGCGGCAAACGAGAATGTCACTATCGACTTCGGTTCGACGCAGACGGTCGATACCGTGACATATTATCTCGGAATAGGCGACGTCGGCACCAAGCCGGGAATGAAGCTCTCCGCCTCAAACGACGGCAGGAACTGGACGGATATCAACGTTGACTGCAAGCTGAACTCGGTGTTTAAATGGGAGGTCGTCAAGCTCTCAAATCCGACTCAGGCGAGATATATCCGCGGCGTTACCGAATCGGACAACTACCGCATGTTCGAGATCGCCTTCTGGCGTGCCGACGGCTCGATGATCGACATAGCGGACGTCAGCGGCCCGGGCGACTGCGCCAATATAGCGGACGAACCCGACGCGGCGCAGTACAGATCATCGTTCAAAAACAGCACGTATTTTGACGAGATATATCATCCGCGCACGGCCTATGAAAATCTCCACATGATGCCGTATTACGAGACGACGCATCCGCCTCTCGGCAAGCTTATCATCGCGATAGGCATAGCGATCTTCGGAATGTGCCCGTTCGGCTGGAGATGTATGGGCGCAACATTCGGCATCATTATGTTGCCGCTGATGTATATCCTGCTGAAAAAGCTGTTCGAGCGCACCCGGTATTCGGTGCTCGGAACGCTTATATTCGCCTTTGACTTCATGCATTTCTCGCTGACGCGTCTGGGCACGATCGACTCGTATCCGGTGACGTTCATCATCGCTATGTATCTGTTTATGTTCCTGTTCGGAAAGCGGGCTCTTGATTACGCGAAGAACTCGCCCGAAAAGCTGAACGGCAAAAAGACGTTCCTGAGGCTCATGGGCTCTCTGGCGCTGTCGGGCCTGATGTTCGGCCTCGGAGCGGCCTCGAAGTGGATCTGCATATACGCCGGGGCGGGACTCGCGGTCGAGCTGCTGCTGATCTTCATCGGCGTTTATATGGCTCTGCCCAAAAAGAAAAAGAGCATGTTCTGGGGCTTTGTGATAAAGACCTGCCTGCTGTGCCTGATATTCTTCGTGGCGATCCCGGGATTTATCTACGTTATGTCATATCTGCCGATCTCAATGGTGGAGGGCTATCCCGACGTATGGCACACGATGCTCAACAATCAGACATATATGTATAACTACCACAGCAATCTCGACGCGACGCACCCGTATTCCTCGAAGTGGTTCCAGTGGCCGATCGACTACAGGCCGCTCTGGGCGTACTCTGCTCCGACCGAGACGGTGGGCCAGGACAGGATAGGCTGTATTTCGGTGTTCGGCAATCCGCTGATATTCTGGTCGAGCATCGCGGCGTTTATTTACACGATCGTGATAGGAATTATCAAGCGCGACAAAAAGGTGCTTTTCCTCGTTGTCGGCATGCTGGCGCAGTTCCTGCCGTGGGTGCTTGTTACAAGATGCGTGTTCATCTACCACTTCTTCGCGAGCACGCCGTTCCTGATCATAATGATCGTATACAGCCTGCGCGACCTTGAGCAGCGATTCGGCTGGTTCAGGCATATTTCAAACGCATATGTGGCTCTGTGCGGACTGCTGTTTATCGCGTTCTATCCGGTGCTGTCCGCGTTCACGATATCTAAGGATTATTCAAACACATGGCTCAGGTGGTTCAACACTTGGGTGTTCCACAACCGTGGAAATTAAAAAATCAAAGGATTGATAATAAATTATGAGAGAAATAGACGCAAACCTGATCACCGATACCGTGGCGCAAATGTGCGTCGAGGCGAATTGCCGCTTGAATCCCGACATCAGGGCCGCGCTTGAGAGCGGTCTTGAGAGCGAGACAAACGGCACGGCGAGGGATGTTCTTGAAAATATCATTAAAAACGCCGACATCGCGGCGGAAGAGGAGCTTCCGATCTGTCAGGACACCGGCATGGCCGTGTTCTTTGTGAAGATAGGCCAGGACGTTCACATAACCGGCGGCTCGTTTAACGACGCGATAAACGAGGGCGTGCGCCGCGGCTATGAGAGCGGCTATCTGCGCAAGTCTGTGGTCGCTGATCCGGTGCGCCGCGGCAACACGGGCGATAATACGCCCGCGATAATCCACACCGAGATCACGGACGGCGAGAATATTGAGATCACGATCGCGCCCAAGGGCTTCGGAAGCGAGAACATGAGCGCGATAAAAATGCTCAAACCCTCGGAGGGACTTGAGGGGATTATAGATTTTGTCGTAAAGACCGCAGTGGACGCGGGCAGCAACCCCTGCCCGCCGATCGTTGTGGGCGTCGGCATCGGCGGCTCGTTTGAAAAGGCCGCGATCATGGCAAAGCAGGCGCTGCTCCGCGAGGCGGATTCCGAAAATCCCGACCCGTACTACGCGGAGCTTGAAAAGACCCTGCTTGAGAAGATCAACAAAAGCGGGATAGGCCCGCAGGGCTTCGGCGGCAGGACAACCGCGCTCGCCGTCAATGTTGAAACATTCCCGACGCATATCGCGGGAATGCCCTGCGCCGTGAACATAAGCTGCCATGTCACAAGGCATTTGACAAAAATAATATAAAAATTTTTCAAAAAACTCTTGCAATTTACAGTATAATGTTGTATAATATTTGACAGTGTTTTAAATTTATGTATAGGGAGTCAAAAATGAGTAGTTTGCTGCGCGGAAATGTTAACATGACAGTAGAATATTATTCTTTTACCCGGAGCTTTTACTTTAGCTTTGGTTATTTTCCGTGCGACAATTCAGGTAAAGCCCGTTTATGCTCCTAATTTTAACGGCATAAAACTTTGAAAATTATTCAAGGACGGGCTTTGCGCTCGTCCTTTTTACTTTTATAAACACAAATTCAGGAGGAAATAAAATGGTAGTAATCTTAAAACCGAAAACAAGCGAGGAAGACGTAACAAAAATCATATCCTACGTTGAGGACATGGGCCTTGACGTAATGGTCAACAAGGGCGTTGACTGTACGGTGCTGGGCCTTTTGGGTGACACCAGCCGTATCGATCCCGACACGCTGATGCTCAACGTGCATGTTGACCGCGTGATGAGGATAGCGGAGCCTTTCAAAAAGGCCAGCCGCAAGTTCCACCCGGAGCCGACGATCGTGAAGGTCGGAGGCGCAGAGATAGGCAAGGAGGGCACGTTCACGGTTATCGCCGGCCCGTGCAGCGTCGAGACCGAGGAACAGATAATCCATGTGGCCGAAAGCGTGAAAAACAGCGGCGCGGCGCTGCTTCGCGGCGGCGCGTTCAAGCCGAGGACCTCGCCCTACTCGTTCCAAGGCCTTGAGCTCGAGGGCCTGCGCCTGCTGAAGGAGGCAAGGGAAAAGACCGGCCTTCCGATAGTGACCGAGATCATGTCGCCCAAAATGGTTGAGGTTTTTGAAAAGGATGTTGACATAATCCAGGTGGGCGCGAGGAACATGCAGAATTTTGATCTGCTCAAGGAGCTGGGAAAAACCTCAAAGCCCATTCTCTTAAAGCGCGGACTTTCGGCAACGATCGAGGAGTGGCTGATGAGCGCCGAGTATATTCTGGCCGAGGGCAACCCCAACGTCATTCTGTGCGAACGCGGAATAAGAACGTTTGAAACATACACGCGCAACACGCTCGATTTGAGCGCCATTCCCGCGGTCAAGCGCCTGAGCCATCTGCCGGTGATCGTTGATCCGTCGCACTCGGCGGGCATGAGCTGGATGGTGGAGCCTCTGTCGCTCGCGGCTATGGCTGTGGGAGCGGACGGCCTTATCGTCGAGGTCCACAACAACCCCGCCAAGGCGTGGTGCGACGGCGCTCAGTCGCTGAACGAGAGTCAGTTCGACAGTCTGATGAAAAAGATGCGCGCCATAGGCAAGCATGTTGACAAAGAAATAGTTTAGATCGGGTGAATAAAATGGAAAGTGACTTTAAAATCGCGGTGATCGGTCTGGGACTTATCGGCGGCTCGCTGGCATATGCACTGAAAGGCTTTAAAAAGGCCGAGATCACGGGCTGCGACATTGATCCCGTGACCCGCGCGGCCGCGGTCAAAAACAAGGCGGTAAGCGCCGCGTATGACAACGCGGGCGACGCAATTGACGGCGCGGATCTGGTGGTGTTCTGCACTTATCCCGATATTATAGAGAAGCTTATCGAGGAGAACAAAAGCCGCTTCAAACCCGGCGCGGTCGTGTCGGAAGTGTGCGGCGTAAAGAGCAGAGTCTCAAAGCAGATACCGGCGGCCCTGCCCGATAACGTCGATTATGTCGGCGGTCACCCGATGGCGGGCAAAGAGGTTGACGGCTTTGAGAACGCGTCGTCCGAGCTGTTCTGGATGAGCGGCTTCATCATAACGCCCGTCGAGAGCTCAAAGCCGGAAAGCGTTGAGCTTATCCGCGAAATGGCGAAATATATCGGCGCGACGCGAATCGCTGTGGCCGGCCCGGAGGAACACGACCGCGTGATTGCCTATACCAGCGATCTCATGCATGTGGCGGCGTCGGCTCTGTGCCTCGATTATCCGAAAGAGATGAACCGCGCGTATACCGCGGGAGCGTTCCGCGACTGCACGAGAGTGGCGCGGATAAACGGCGAGCTGTGGAGCTCTCTGTTCATATCCAACAAGGAAAACGTGATAAGCGAGATAGATCGGCTGAGCGGCAGCCTCGGCAGGATACGGGAGCTTGTGGAGAGCGGCGACAGAGAAGGCCTTGAAAGGCTGCTCGATACCGTTTGCGAAAACAAAATCACCATGCAGGAAAAGGAGCCTGAATAATATGAAAAGACTGAGAGTTAATATTCCCAAAAGAGAGTATGACATAATCATTGACAGAGACATTCTGAAGAACACCGCGGATTATATCAAAGAGGTGTTCGGCGGTGAGAAAATAGCGGTCGTTACCGACTCAAACGTTGGCCCGCTTTACGGCGATACCGTGACGGGCAGCCTCGAAGCGGCGGGATTTAAGACCGAGCTCATAACGATCCCCGCCGGAGAAAAGAGCAAATGTGAGAAATATCTGTTTGAGCTTTATGACAGAATGCTTTCGTTCGGGCTGACACGCTCCGATCTGATCATAGCATTGGGCGGCGGAGTCGTCGGCGACCTGACAGGCTACGCGGCGGCGAGCCTTTTGCGCGGTGTGCCTTATGTTCAGATCCCGACAACGCTGCTGGCGCAGGTGGATTCAAGCGTTGGCGGCAAGGTGGCAATTGATCTGCCCCGCGGCAAAAACCTTGTGGGCGCGTTCAACCAGCCCAAAGTCGTCATAATTGACATAGAGTGCTTAAAAACGCTGGAGCCGCGCGTTTTGAGCGACGGAATGGCCGAGGTCATCAAATACGGGGCCATAAAAGACAAAAAACTGTTTGAACTTTTGGAAAATATAAAAAATAAGGAAGAATTGTTTGCAAAAATTGATAAGATAGTATATAATTGTTGTGATATAAAAAGGCAAGTGGTGGAGGAGGACGAGTTCGACAAGGGCGGACGCATGATATTGAACTTCGGCCATACTTTCGGACACGCGATCGAGAAGCAGTATAACTATGAAACTTACACCCACGGTGAGGCTGTGGGCGTTGGTATGAGAATGGCCTGCGAATACGGCGAGCGCCTTGGATTGACTCCGGCGGGCACAGCCGAGAGAATGATAAAAATTCTTGAAAACTACGATCTGCCGACATATGTTGAAATAAGCAGACAGCAGCTCGGCGACGCGGCCGCCGTTGACAAAAAGGGAGAAGGCGGCAGCATTAATTTGATATTGCTGAAAGGCATAGGCGATGTGCTTATAAAGAAGTTTAAAAAGGACGAGTTTCTTGATATTTAATATATTATTTAGTGGAGGGTATTATGGAAGATATCAAAGTGATACATCCCGGTATGCTTAGGGGAACCGTGTCGGTGCCGCCGTCAAAAAGCGTGGCGCACCGCGCGATAATAGCGGCGGCGCTCAGCGGAGAGGAGTGCGTGATCGAAAATGTCGTGATGTCCGATGACATAACCGCCACTGTGAGCTGCATGAGGGCGCTCGGCGCCAAGTGCAGAGTCAACACAAAAAGCATGACGGTCAGCATCTCGGGCAAAAAGACCTATAAGGTCAGAAACATGATCACTCTCGACTGCTTCGAGAGCGGATCGACGCTGCGGTTTTTGATGCCGCTGGCGCTCGGCAGAGGCGTTCCGGTCAAATTTGTCGGCCGCGGACGGCTGATGAAGCGGCCCCAGGCGCCCTACATCAATATCTTCCGTGAAAAGGGCGTAAGGTTCGAGACCGGAGAGGACTATATCATACTCGACGGGAAACTTGAAAGCGGAACCTACGGCGTAGCGGGTAATGTCAGCTCTCAGTTCATAACCGGGCTCCTGTTTGCGCTGCCGCTGCTTGAGGGCGACAGCGAGATACTCGTTTCCGGCGAGTGTGAGAGCAAGGGCTATATCGACCTGACCATAGATATTTTGAAAAAATTCGGGATCGGGATCGAGAACCACAAATACAAGCTGTTCCGCATAAAGGGCGGACAGAAATATAAAAGCTGCGGCGACTTTAAGGTTGAGGCGGATTATTCGCAGGCGGCGTTCTTTCTGGTGGCCGACGCGATCGGCTGTAGTGTGGAGTGTATGAACCTGGATCCTCACAGCCTTCAGGGGGACCGCGCGATAATCGACATAATCAAGAGCGCGGGCGGACGCGTGGTTAAGGGCCCCAACGGCGGGATCATGGCGAAAAAGACCGCGGTCATGCACGGAATAACGATCGACGCGCGCGACATACCGGATCTGGTTCCCGCGGCGGCGGTGCTGTGCTCGTTTTTAAGCGGCGAGAGTCGAATAACGGGCGCGGGGCGCCTCAGGCTTAAAGAGAGCGACAGACTCAAGGCGATCTCGACCGAGCTTTCGCGGCTCGGGGTTGACATACGCGAGACAGCCGACGGGCTTGTTATCCGAGGCCGCGACCTACTTGAGAGCAATGTTTGCTCGGCCTGGAACGATCACCGCATCGCAATGGCGATAGCGATCGCCGCCTGCCGCTCGGAGGGCGAGGTAAGCATAACCGGCGCGGAGCAGGCGGTCAGAAAGTCGTATCCGGATTTTTTCAAGGTGTATGACCGGCTTGTTTGATCAGAAAATAAAACAATAATCAAAAATCAGATCGGAGGTTAGTATGAACGCTTTCGGCAAAAATATAAGACTGAGCATATTCGGCGAATCTCACGGACAGGGCATAGGAATAGTTATCGACGGTCTGCCCGGCGGAATAAAGCTCGATGTTGACAGAATAGAGGCGGAAATGAAACGGCGCGCTCCCGGAAGGAGTAATATTTCAACTTCCCGCAAAGAGGCGGACAAGGTGGAGATATTGTCGGGTTTTGTGAACGGAATGACGACCGGGACACCGATAGCCGGAGTTATCAGAAACACAAACACCATATCAAAACACTATGACAAAAATCTTATGCGTCCCGGCCATGCGGATTACACCGCCTATATGAAATACGGCGAGAACCGCGACTACCGCGGCGGCGGGCACTTTTCGGCGAGGATCACAGCGCCGCTGGTGTTCGCGGGAGCCGTGGCGAAGCAGATCCTTGAAAAAGAGGGCGTTTTTGTCGGCGCGCATATTCTTAAGATCGCGGACGCGGCGGACAGCGCGTTTGATCCAGTGAATGTTACCGCGGACGAGCTTTTGAATATTTCAAAAAAGGATTTTCCGGTCATTGACGACAAAAAGGGCGAGCTGATGAAGGAGCGGATACTTGAGGCTAAGAGCGATAAGGACTCGGTCGGAGGGATCGCGGAGTGCGCGGTCGTCGGCATGCCTCCGGGCAAGGGCGAGCCGTTTTTCGGCTCGGTCGAGAGCCGCTTGTCTGCCATGCTCTACTCGGTACCCGCGGTCAAGGCGGTCATGTTCGGTGCGGGCGTGGATCTCGCGTCAATGCGGGGCAGCGAGGCGAACGATGAGTTTTATGTTGAAAACGGCGCCGTCAAGACCCGCACAAACAACAACGGAGGAATTAACGGCGGTATAACCAACGGAATGCCGATCGTGTTCCGAGCCGTTCTCAAGCCTACTCCGTCGATCGCAAAAAAGCAGCGGACGGTGGATATTGAGAAAATGGAGAATACCGAGATCGAAATCCACGGCAGGCATGACCCGTGCATAGTTCACCGCGGGACCGTGGTTATCGAGAACGCGGCGGCCGCCGCGGTTCTGGATCTGCTGTACGATAAATTTTAGGATGTGAAATAAAATGAAAAACAAGAATAAGCTCGACGAGCTTCGGGCGGAGATCGACAGGATCGACAAAGAGCTGCTGCCGCTGTTTTTGAGGCGTATGGAGCTGAGCAGCGGAGTCGCCGACTACAAGCGCAGCGTGGGCAAGCCCGTGCTCGACTCCGAGCGTGAAAAACAGGTGCTCGAGAGCAAAATGGCTCTGGTCGAGGACAAGAAAAAACAGAACGAGGTTTATGAGTTCTACGCGGCGATCATGTCGATCAGCCGCGAGAGGCAGACAAAGGAGTTGGTCGGCTTTAACCGCGCGCTGGTCGAGAATATGCTTGACCCCAAGCCTGCGGTGAGCGATCCGAGGATCGTGTTTTACGGGGCTGAGGGCTCGTATACCGAGCAGGCGGCTGTAAAATACTTCGGCAAAGACTCGGACCGTTATAATGTGGCCGCATTTGACGACGCCTTCGCGGAGCTTGAAAAAGGCAATGCGGATTATGCGGTGCTGCCGATAGAAAATTCATATACAGGCACGATAGCCGACGTGATCGACCTTCTGGCAAAATACGGATATTTCATCACCGGCGAGGTCGATATTCCCATACGCCACTGCCTGCTCGGAGTTCCCGGAGCGAGGCTTTCGGACATAAAGACGGTCTACTCCCATGAGCAGGGAATAATGCAGAGCCGCGAATTTTTAAAGACGCTCGGCGATGTGGAGCTTAAAGAGTATTACAGCACATCCCGGAGCGCGCAGAAGGTGGCTGATGACAAAGATATAACAAAAGCCGCCATAGCGGGACGGCAGAACGCCGAGATCTACGGCCTTGAGGTTCTGGCTGCCGACATCAACAACAGCGCCAAAAACACCACAAGGTTTATAATCGTATCGAAAAATCTGGAGCTTAACGAGGAGAGCGACAAGATAAGCGCGGCCTTTACCCTGCCGCACAAAAGCGGCGAGCTGCACAGGATCCTCGCCTGCTTCGCGAGAGGTAACCTGAACCTTCTGAAGCTTGAGTCGCGGCCGCTCTATGACCGCAATTTTGAGTACATGTTCTTTGTCGATTACAGCGGAAATCTGCTTGACGAGCGGGTGCGCCGCGTGACAAACAACGTTATCGAGGGCACGGGCGAGTTTAAGCTGCTCGGAAATTATAAGCTTAAGGAGTAGAAATATGAACGTTTTGCTTATCGGAATGCCCGGCTGCGGCAAGTCTGCCTTCGGCAAGGCGGCGGCGGAAAATTTAGGCCTTGAGTTTATCGACACCGACGCCGAGATCGAGCGGCGCGAGGGGCCGATACCCGAAATTTTCGCGGGCCGCGGCGAGGACGCGTTCCGGAATATCGAGACCGGGGTGCTGCGTGACTGCCTCAAAGCGGACAAGCGCGTGATTTCAACCGGCGGCGGCATAGTCGTGCGGAATGAAAATATCGGGATCATGAAAAAGTCGGGCGCGCTTGTGATTTTTATTGACCGTCCGCTTGAGCTTATCGCCGGCGATATCGACACATCCGGAAGACCTTTGCTTAAAGACAATGCGGAGCGGCTCAAAACCCTTTACCGCGAGCGGTACGATAAGTACAGGAAAGCCGCGAACGCTCTTGTCATAAACGACGGAACATTCGGTGCCGCCCTCGGCGAGATACTCAGATTAATCAAAAACAATATTTGATTTTACAGGTGTTTTATGGTATAATATTTATGGGAGATGATTGCCGTGAGTGAATCGGACAGAATTATCGCAAATGTCAACGCCACCATGTCAATGGAGGGCATGCCGTTGACCGAGCTTGATAAAGCGCGGATAAAGGATTGTATTGACGGAAGAAAGAGTTTTGACGAGACGGTCAGAGAATTGATCGAAAAATACAGGAAGCCGATATGAGCAAATATTATTATGAGTATGAATGGGACAGCAAATATTGTTATCCAAATTCGTTTGTGCTTAAAAATAAATTGAATATCAAAAATCAAACCGAGCTTGAAAACGCCGAGCGGGCCATAACTTCTTTGAAAGCTTCGCAGGCGAGTCTTGAGAGAATAGAAGGCGGGTTTGATTTTGAGCATTTAAAGAAAATTCACAAGTTTTTGTTCGGCGAAATATATGATTGGGCGGGAAGTGTCCGTACTGTTAACATTTCAAAAGGCAGCCGGTTTTGCTCAGCCGAATATATTGAGCCGCAGATAAACGAACTGTTTGAAAAACTCAAACAGGAAGATTATCTGCGCTGCTGTAAATCAAAGGAGGAACTCGGGAAGCGGCTTGCTTACTATCTCGGTGAGATCAATGTTATACATCCGTTTCGCGAGGGAAACGGCAGAACGCAAAGGATGTTTATTGAGCATTTGGCATACAGCGCCGGCTACTTGCTTGATTTTATGAAAATTTCGAGCGAGGACATGCTTGAAGCCAGCGTTCGGGCTTTCGTCTGCGATTACGGCCTTATGGAAAAAATAATAACGAACGCTTTAGAAAAAATAAAGGAGTAACGGTTTATGAAAATCATGGTAATTAACGGTCCGAATATTAATATGCTCGGGGTCCGCGAGCCGGATATTTACGGGAACACAGGCTATCAGCAGCTTGAAAAGATGATCGAGGACTACGCGGCGGAGCGCGGAGCCGAGGCGATCGTGCTTCAGAGCAACGGCGAGGGCGAGATAATCGACTTTATCCACCACGCGCTGACGAGCTGCGACGGAATTGTGATAAACCCGGGCGCCTATACCCATTACAGCTACGCGATTTTGGACGCGCTCAAGTCGGTTGATCTGCCCGCGGTCGAGGTGCACATCAGCAACATCCACAAGCGCGAGGAGTTCCGCCGCAGATCGGTGACGGCCGCGGGCTGCGTCGGTCAGATATGCGGACTGGGCATTCGCGGTTATCTGCTCGCGATCGACTATCTTTTAAACGAGGTGAAGACGGATGAGTGACAAGCTGATACTCAACGTGATAGGCGACCCGATCGAGCACAGCAAGTCGCCCGTTGTTCACGGGCTGGTGCTTGACGCTCTCGGCGTTGACAGCGACTACAGCCGCGTCCTTGTGAAAAAGGGCGGGCTTTCGGAATATGTGGAAAACGCCGTGAAAAGCGGCGTCCGCGGCTTTAATCTTACCATGCCCCACAAGGTCGATATTATCCCGTTTTTGAAGGAGATCGACAAGGACGCCGAATTGTTCGGCGCGGTCAACACGGTCAGCATAAAAGGCGGCGAGCTTTACGGCTATAACACCGACGCGCGCGGTTTTGTGCTGTCGCTTGAGCAAAACGGAGTCGACATTTCGGGCAAAAGCATCGTCATTTTCGGCGCGGGCGGCGTGGTCTCCACGCTGGCGCTAAAGCTTTCCGATATGGGAGCGGGCAGAATAGCGGTCCTCAACCGCACCCCCGAAAAGGCGGAGGCGGTCTGCGAAAAGATCCGCGGCCTTCAAAAGAGCGGAGCGGCGAAAAGCGGCACAGAGCTTTCTTGGGGCGAGACGAACGAGGTCGAAAAACGCGTTCCGGACTGCGATATACTGATAAACGCCACCCCTTTGGGCATGAGCGGAGTGGGAGCGGATTATGAAGATCTTTCGTTTATTGACCGTCTTGATCCGAACGCTTCGGTGATCGATCTGATATACAGCCCGCCGAAAACAAAATTTCTGGCATACGCCGAGAAGCGCGGGCATAAAATAATAAACGGGCTCGGCATGCTCATCGGCCAGGCGATATTGGCGGACGAGATATATCTTGATAAAAAGCTCGATATTAGTGGATTATACACAAAACTTACAAGCGGAGATTATACAATTTAGACAAAATTTTTACAAATAATCCATCAAATTGGCCGTAATGGTAAAATAACACTCCGTTTACAGAATGTTCATATTTTGTTTATAGATTTTTAATAATTTGAGACTATAACAGTATTTAGAAAATTCAAATTTGCTTCGGCATTCGGAATTTTCCGAAAACTGCGGTTTCGGAAAATAAAAAGGAGATTTTATGGAAGCGATTATTATTTTTAACGCGGTGATCTCGATTTTGTTCACCTTGTGTTACGCGTACCAGTTCTTTTATCTGTTCGTCGGCCTGTTTAAGGGCGAGCAGAAGTTCACGGCGAAAACTAAGCACAAATTCGCGGCTGTTATTTCGGCGAGGAACGAGAGGGATGTTATCGGCAATCTTATCGCCAGTATAAAGTCTCAGAATTATCCGAAGGATAAGCTTGACGTGTTTGTTATCGCCGACAACTGCGACGATGACACCGCGCAGGTCGCGAGGGACGCCGGAGCGATCGTTTATGAGAGATTTAACAAGACGCAGGTGGGCAAGGGCTATGCGCTTGACTGGCTGTTCAAGATAATCGAGAGGGATCACGCTGACGCGGGCTATGAGGGCTACATGATATTCGATGCCGACAACGTGCTTGACAAGAATTATGTCAAGGAAATGAACAAGGTATTCGATAACGGCTATGACTGCCTGACCAGCTACAGAAACTCCAAGAACTTTGACGACAACTGGATCTCGGCGGGATATTCGATATGGTTCCTGCGCGAGGCCAGATATCTTAACAACTCGAGAATGCAGCTCGGAACAAGCTGCGCGGTCTCGGGAACAGGCTTTTTGGTAAGCTCTAAAATTATCAAGGAAAACGGCGGCTGGATCCACCATTTGTTGACCGAGGATATCGAGTTTACATGCGACTCGGTTGCAAAGGGCGTGAAGATCGGCTATGCCGCCAAGGCAATGCTTTATGACGAGCAGCCCACGACTTTCCGTCAGTCCTACACGCAGAGACTGCGCTGGGCGAAGGGTTTCTATCAGGTATTCGCCCACTACGGCGCGAAATTATTACGCGGCATTTTCAAGGGAAGCTTCTCGTGCTTTGACCTTTTGATGACGGTCATGCCCGCAATGCTGATGACGCTGCTCAGCGTTATCATAAACGCCGTCGCGATCCCGGTCGCTATGGCCGCAGGCGCTCCGGAAGCCCCGGCCTTGGTTCATGCGCTGGTCCAGACCCTTGTGAATTTTTACGGCTTGTTCTTCATTCTCGGCGCTATGACAATGATCACCGAATGGCACAATGTGAAGTGCGTTTGGTACAAGAAGATCATGTATCTCTTCCTGTTCCCGATATTCCAGTTCACATACGTTCCTATCGCTATTGCTGCGCTGTTTAAGAAGGTCGAGTGGAAGCCGATCAAGCACAGCGTTGTCAAGACGCTTGACGAGGTCAAGAGCGAGGCAGCGTAATTAAGAGATCATAAACCGCCCGCGGGCGGTTTTTCTTTTGCCGAAAAGTTTTTATTTACTTTTTTTAGCGGATGTGGTATAATATCAATATATGATGTAAAAATGCGCGGAGCGCGAAAAAATAAAGAGGAGTGTGTGTATGATGAAAAAGAAATTGGGGCAGATTGTGTGCGCGTGTTTGGCGCTTGTGATGGTTTTTACAATATTCGCGGCGTTTCCCGTATCCGCCGCGGGTGAGGAAATATGGCAGGCGCCGAGCGGCGGCCTTAAGGCCAACGCGGCCGTTAAGGCTTTTGACGGCATAACCATAACCGCCGCGGAGGATAACGGGACAAAAAAAGGAGCGAGTATTGACGGTATAACGTTCACCGGCGGATTTCAGGCGTCTCACAATGGCAAGGTAATAAAGAATGACGACGGGACTTTTTCGATGGAAGGCGCGGCGTATAAAATTGAAACCGAGCGCGCGGGCGAGATCGGAGTCGCGCTTAATCTCGGCGCCACAAAAAATATAAAAGCCGCAAGCGCGGCGGACTTTGGCAACCCGCTTGTCGATTACACAAACGACACGGCAAACGCGGCGGATATGATCGTGAAATTTAAGGTCATGCCGGGCACATACTTTTTCTGGTTTGGCGGCACAAAGCCGAATATATTCGGCTTGACATTCAAAGAGATCGTGTCAAAGCCCGCGAAGACAGGCGAGACCGTGACGGTCAAGGCCGAACCAAACGAAAAGGGATTTTTAGGCAATGTTCACCTTGACCCTTTGAATGTGGAGCTTTCCAAAAGCAAAGATTTTACGCAGAGCACATTCACTATGCCCGACGAGGACGTGACCGTGTATGTTGACTTTGTGAACAAGGATATACAGAAAGAAATCGACGCGGTGCCTTTTGACGAGATAAAGGGCGTGAACACCTCGGAAAAAGAGGTGTATGACGATCTCACGCCGTTTGACGGCTGGCAGACCTCGATAGGCTACGCGGACGTTAGCTGGGAGTCTTCAAATGAGGAGGTTATCAGCATATCTGGCGAGGTCAACGCCAAGGCTGTGGACACGCAGGTCACATTCACCGCGGTGTTTACTTATCAGGATTATCCCAATTTAAGGCTCACAAAATCTTTTGAGATTATTGTTCCCGCGGACACCGACGACGAGGGCGCCGTAAAGGCTGCGGCGGAAGCGCTGACACTGGGCGACACCTCGGCGGTCAAAAAAAATCTGGAGCTGCCGGTAAAGGGCAGAAGAAGCACGACTATAACATGGACGAGCAGCAATCCCGAAATAGTTGGAGCGGACGGAATGGTCAATCCCTCGTTTGAACAGAGCAACACAGTCACGCTCAAAGCCGAGATCACCAGAGGAGCGGCGAAGGCCGAAAAAGAGTTCACGATAGTCGTTCCTAAGATAGTTCCGATCGAGTTCAGAAGAGCGGCTGTTTCAAACGCGGACGGAGACGTGGTAATGGCGCTTTCGGACGGCTGCTATCTCAGCCATATCGTGTTTGTGAACTCTATAACCAATCTGACGGGCAGCGAAACGATCACCGCGTCGGTAACAACGGGCGGCGAGACAAAGACGGCGGATTTTAACGTTAAGGAAAGCTGTGCCAAAGCAGAAAACCAAAACGGCGACGAGACGATAATCTATGTTGACAAAGCGGCGCTGCCGGTAGGCGCGGACAGCAAAATCACACTGAACGCGTACAACGACAGCGCGAAGACCGAGGTCCTGCCTCAGGGAACCTATGAATACAGCCGGAGCGTGGCTGACGGAGCGACGATTTATGTGGCGGGCGACTCGACTGCCTGCACATATCCTGCGACCGGCGGCAACAACCGTTTCCCGCAGACAGGTTGGGCGGCCGTTTTGGGCGACTATTTCTCGGGTGTGACCGTTAAAGATCTGGCGCTCAGCGGAAGAAGCTCGTTGAATTTTCTTACGGAAAGCAACTACAATACCATCAAAAACGGTATAAAACCCGGAGACTATTTTATAATCCAGTTTGGACATAATGACTCAAAGTCCGGAGATGATAAACATACCGACCCGCTGGGCGATAGGTTTACCGACGGCGCGTATAAGAAGAACATGACCGACAACTATGTGAATGTAGCCTTGGACAAGGGCGCGTATCCGATACTCACCACCTCAATCAGCCGCCGCAGGACGAGCGACAGCAGCCTTGAGCAGTATGTGAACGCCACAAAAGAGCTGGGTAAAGAGCTGGGCCTGCCGGTTGTTGATCTTTACGGCAAGGTTGTCGCTTACAACACCAAAGTCGGAGTTGAAAAGGCGAAAGATATATATAACTATGTAAAGGCGCATGATTCAAGATTTTTAAATGTCGCTGCCGGAGAATTCACAAAATCGCAGTATTACGCTGCCGGCACGACCGACGACACGCATATCAACTACTTCGGCGCGCAGCTTATATCGCAGTGGTTCTGCGATGAACTGACAAGGCTCGGACACGGCCTGACCGCAAAGAGAAACGATCATACAATGACAGAGGCTGATGTTCCGTCCTATGCGGACGCGACCGCCGCTGCGGCGGAAGCCGCCGCGGAGCCTGCGGCCGAGGAGCAAAGCGGTGTGGTTACGGTTGCGGCAAAGCCCGCCGAGGCTGTCGCCGCGGCGGACGGCGAGCATGCTGTAATATATGAGTACGACGACACTTTAGGCAGCGTTGAGATCATAGTCGGCGGCGAGCCGCTGCCTTCGGAGCCGCCCACGCCGAGCGAGAGCCCGCTGCCGAAGTCATACGAGATAACAGGCGCGGCGTTCACCGACGGCGGCGTCAAGGTCGACTACACGCCGGGCGACGGCGACGCGGTGATAGTCATTGCCACCTATGACAATGACACGATTACCGCCGCGAACATATTCGACGCGGACAAGAGCGGAAGCCAGACGCTTGAATACGCGAAGCCCGAAAGCGGCGAGACCAGGGTGTTTATCTGGGACAGCCGCGACAATATCGCGCCCCTCTGCGAGCCGTATACAATTAAGTAAGTATTGGCAAAAGCCGCTCCCGATTTGTTCGGGAGCGGCTTTTTACGTGTAGAAAAACTCCGTTTTTCAAAAATGATTCGCCCGCCCGGTTGCGCGAGCCCTTCCGCCCCTCGCGCTCTCGTCGCGTCACGCCTCTTAGCTTGTTTTGCCGCAAGCGGCAAAAGCTGCACTTTTAAGGCGGACGCTCCTCTTTCCCAAAAAGCGCGCTTCACTGGCGCTTTTCGGGAGCCCTGAAACCTGAAAATACACGGTTTATGAGAGCTAAAAACAGTTTCTTTGCCGTCCGGGCGGGGCATGACGGAACCGGTTCCGTCCGCAGACAAAAGGTTTTTGCTTCTTTGCCGCCCCGCGGCTTGGCAGGGCGGAATATGGGCTCCGGGCAATCAATTCATTGCAAAAACCTTTTGCGGTTAATGTGTTATTACCTCTCTTAGTCAACGTAGTGATTAGCGATTAGCGATTAGTGAATAGCGACTACGCGGAGAAGATTAGGCGAAAATCATTCGTATTTCCCCGCGAACGTAGGAGTCAGGCTCTCCCCCAGAGGGGAGAGGCGGGACGTCGAGGGCAAATGTCCGCAAACGTTAATGATTTGTGGCCTCGTTTATCCGCGGAAACGGAATACGGTAGTGCAACGAACCCGCTCCGCGGCTCCGGCCGCAGCCGTCCCCTACACCGTGCGCCCTAGTACCTAGAACCTATTCCCTATTACACTATGTTGGCCGCGTATATTTTCAGCCACTCGTTGATCATGTACATATACGCCAGGATCTGCGGATAGTTCATCAACTGCCCGTACCACGGCTTTGTGAACATTGCCGCTTTGGTGTCAAGCAGCTCCCTGAGCTTGCCGCGCTTGACGATCTCGAATATAGGCGCGTTGCCGTCTTCTAAAATCTTTTCGATCTTGTTTTCCACGTTTTTGGTGTAGATAGGGTTGTGGCTCTTGGGATAAGGGCTTTTTTTGCGCAAAACTATCTCGTCGGGCAGCAGTCCCTCAAAAGCTTTGCGCAGCAGGCCTTTTTCCCGGCCCACGTATCCCTTCATTTCCCATGGTATGTTGTAGGCGTACTGCAGGATCCGGGTGTCGCAGAACGGGACGCGCACCTCAAGCCCGCTGTACATCGAAGAGTGGTCCTTCCGTGATAGCAGCGTCTGCATGAACCACTTGTAGTTGAGCATGGTGATCTCTTTGATCCGAGCGTCGCCCGGGGTCTCGCTGCCCGTTTTGGGCGCTTCGCTGACCGTCTGACGATAGCGTTCGTACACATATTCCTCGGGATCGAGATCTAAGTAATCATCGCGGATAAGCTCTGCCTTGATTTTGGTATTGCCGCTCCAGGGGAAGTCGGCCTTCGCGAGCATTTCCTTGTTGGTGAACCAGGGATAGCCGCCGAAGATCTCGTCGGCGCACTCGCCCGAGAGCACGACAGTGTGGGTCTTTTTGACCTCGCGGCAGAAAAGCAGCAGCGAGGACTCGACATCCGCCATGCCCGGCAGATCGCGGGCAAGCACCGATTCATAGAGCGCGTCGCCCACGTCGTCGTTGTTAAGCACGGTATTTATATGGTCAGAACCGATGTAATCGCGCATAAGCTTTATATAATAGCCGTCGCTGTTGGGCTGATAGAACGACTTTTTGAAGTACTTGTCGTTGTCCTCGTAATCGACCGAATAGGTGGTGAGCTTTCCTCTGCCGCTTTCGCCGAACTCCTTGGCGGCGACGTATGAGATTATGCTCGAATCCAGGCCGCCGGACAAGAAGGTGCAGAGCGGCACGTCGGACACAAGCTGGCGCTTTATCGAGTCGCAAATCAGTGAGCGCAGGGTGTATATCGTGTCGTTTAAGCTGTCCTTATGCTCCTGCGCCCTGATTGCGAAATAAGGGTATATATTAAGACCCTCCCGTGAAAAGGTGCCGCAGAATCCGGGCTTCAGTTCCAGCACATCGCGGAAGGCGGTCATTCCGGGCGTTTTGCCGGGCCCGATAAGGAACAGCTCCGCCACGCCGAACTTATCCACATCCGCCGACACGGGCGGGTATTTGAGAAGCGCTTTGATCTCCGAGCCGAACGCAAAGCCGCCACCCGCGGTGGTGTAGAAATACGGCTTGACGCCGCCGCCGTCGCGGGCGAAAAAGAACTCCTCGCGTGAGCCGTCATAGATAGTGAAGGCAAAAATGCCGTTCAGCTTCTCCGCGCATTTTTCGCCCCACTCGATGTAGGAGCAAAGCAGCACCTCGGTGTCCGAGTGTCCGCTGAATTCGTAACCGGACTTGACCAGCTCCCGCCTCAGCTCATCGGTGTTGTAGATCTCGCCGTTATAGCAAATCGCGTATGTATTGCCGTTCTTCCAGCGGATCATAGGCTGGGCGCCGCCCTTTATGTCCACTACCGACAGACGGCGGTGCGCCATCGCGGCGAAGTCCGAGACGAACTCGCCCTTGTCGTCGGGGCCGCGGCGGTTCAGCGTTTCCCCCATGGCGTGAAGTATTTTAAGGCCGTCTTCGCCGACCCGCCTGCCGAAATTCATAAAGCCTGTTATTCCGCACATAAAAATCACCTCGGTTTATTATACTCAAGCCTTAAATTTGTGTTACAGTAACATTATTGTAAGATTTAAAATCCGCGCTCCGCCTTGACACAAAAGAGGATTTCATTTATACTAATATTAAGTATGCGTTGTATTGCGCAGATTTAGTATATATTAAGCGTTGGAGGATGTTCAAAATGGCTGATAAAAAGAAATTGGTAGAGGAAATTACCCCGATGAACGAGGATTTTGCCCAGTGGTACACCGATATAGTCCGCAAGGCCGAGCTTTGCAGCTATTCCAAGGTGAGAGGCTGCATGGTTTTCCAGCCTTACGGCTACGCTATCTGGGAGAATATACAGCACACGCTTGACAAGATGTTCAAGGATACCGGTGTGCAGAACGTGGCTATGCCGATGTTCATACCCGAAAGCCTGCTCCAGAAAGAGAAGGACCATGTTGAGGGCTTCGCGCCCGAGGTCGCATGGGTGACTCACGGCGGCAGCGAGAAGCTGCCCGAGCGTCTTTGCGTCCGCCCCACTTCCGAGACTCTGTTCTGCGACCACTACGCGGATATTATCAGATCATACAGGGATCTGCCCAAGCTCTATAATCAGTGGTGCAGCGTGGTAAGGTGGGAAAAGACCACAAGGCCGTTTTTGAGAAACACCGAGTTCCTGTGGCAGGAGGGCCACACCGCCCACGCCACGCAGGAGGAGGCCGAGGAGCGCACGCGCATGATGCTCAACGTTTACGCCAAAGTCTGCGAGGATTATCTGGCGATCCCGGTCGTAAAGGGAAAGAAGACCGACCGCGAAAAGTTCGCGGGAGCGACCGAGACATTCACTATTGAGAGCATGATGCACGACGGCAAAGCGCTCCAGTCGGGAACCAGCCACAACTTCGGCGACGGCTTCGCCAAGGCATTCGGAATTCAGTATCTTGACGAGAACAACAAGCAGCAGTATGTGCACCAGACTTCGTGGGGCATGTCCACCAGAATTATCGGCGCGATAATCATGGTCCACGGCGACGACGCGGGTCTCAAGCTGCCCCCGAAGATCGCGCCCACTCAGGCGGTCATCATACCGATAGCAATGCACAAGGAAGGCGTTGTCGAGGCGGCGGAGGCGCTCAAAGACAGACTGGCGGAAAAGTTCAGGGTCACCCTTGACGCGAGCGACAAGTCGCCCGGCTGGAAGTTCAGCGAGTATGAGATGCGCGGTATTCCGGTGCGTATTGAGATCGGCCCCAAGGATATCGAGAAAAATCAGGCGGTCCTGGTGAGCCGCACAGACCGCGAAAAGACGTTTGTTTCCCTCGATAATATTGAGGAGGAGCTTGAAAAGCTCATGGACAAGATACAGAAACAGATGTATGACGCGGCGCTCGCAAGCCGCGAGAGCAAGACTTCGTCGGCGGCGACATATGAGGAGTTTAAGAAGATCATTGACGAAAAGGGCGGCTTTGTCAAGGCAATGTGGTGCGGAGACGAGGCCTGCGAGCTCAAGATAAAGGACGACACCACGGCCACCTCGCGCTGCATACCCTTTGAGCAGGAGCAGATAAGCGACAAATGCGTGTGCTGCGGCAAGCCTGCCAAACATATGGTATACTGGGGAAAGGCATACTAACGTAGTGATTAGGGAATAGGAACTAGGGACTAGGAGGGCGGATATTATCCGCCCATACGGAATAAGTGCGTTAAACGTCGTAGGGGCGGACGACCTCGGCCGCCCGAGGCTCGCCCCCTTGGGGATAATCAGCGCGCGGAGCGTGCGGGTTCAAAGCGACCTTTCAAAATCGCTTGCGATTTTGACCAAGCGCTTCCTTAGAGCTGTCAGCGCAGTTAACTGAGAGGGGAAACTATTCACTATTCACTAATAGCTAATCACTACGTTGGCGGATATTATCCGCCCGCGGCGGCATGTGGGCATGCCGCCCTACGCTAAGGTAAATATAGCGAACAAGTCAGGGATATTAAAGCGCCGCAAGGCGCGCAGGGCTTCCCAAAAGTGCCAAACAGGGCTCCCGCAAAACGCCAACGAAGTGCGTTTTGTGGGAAGAGGAGCAGCCGCCGGTAAGGCGAAGCTTCCGACGCTTGCGGCGGAACGAGCTAAGAGGCGAGCTGCGACGAGGCGACGAAAAGGGTGATTCTTTGTTTGAAAACTTTATAAGCTCGGCGGCGGATCAGATTTCATTGTTAAGAGTCGCCGATGTTATCGACATTATTCTTGTCGCGGTCATGATCTATTTCGTGTTGAAGTTCATCCGCGACAGCCATACCGTGCGCCTGCTAAAGGGCGTATTAATAATTATCCTTGTGGTTCAGGTGATTTATCTCCTGAATTTGCATGTAACGTCGTACATTTTGAGTAAATGCGCCCAAATCGGCGTTATCGCGCTTGTGGTCATATTCCAGCCGGAGCTCAGGCGGGTGCTTGACCAGATTGGAAAAACCCGGATAAGCAGTTGGTTTGTCAGCGAGAGCGGCGAGAAGCTCAAAACTCTCGGGGTGATCGAACGCGTCGCGGAGGCCGCGGCCGATATGTCAAAGACCAAGACGGGCGCGCTCATCGTGCTTGAACACAGCTCGGACGTGGATTCGCTGATAAGCGGAGGAGTTGTTATCGACGCCGATGTGTCAAGCGCCCTGCTTAAAAATATTTTTGTGCCGAACACTCCGCTGCATGACGGAGCTGTAATTATCCGCGACAACAGAATAGCGCTGGCCGCATGCGTCCTGCCTCTGTCGCACAACCCCAACATCACCAGCGATCTGGGCACGCGCCACAGGGCCGGCCTTGGCATATCCGAGGAAGCGGATGTCGTAGTTGTTATCGTGTCCGAGGAAACGGGAACGATATCGGTGGCCCACAAGGGAGTGCTTTACCGCGGACTCGATGAAGAGTCTTTGCGTCAGAGAGTCATGGAACTTATGGGAATTGAGCCCGACGATAAAAAGTCGAGGCCGTTTCGCGGGATCCTCGACAGAAAGGAGAGACAGAGTTGAGAAAGATTTTTTCAAGCAATATTCTCCTTATGGTAATTTCGCTTATAGCGGCGATAGTGCTCTGGACATATATAATCGTTATCAATGACGCGCCCGCTGACCGCACTTTCCGTGATGTGCCGATAACCACGGTGAATGACAATGTTTTCAGCGACAACGGCTACTGCATTGAAAGACTGTCAGTCTTGGGCGCTTCGGTCAAGATCGAAGGCAGTCGGCGCGTTATGTCGGGATTTGACCTCGGCAATATCAGCGCGGTGCTGGATTTTTCCGAGATCGACCTCTCAAAGCTCGGCGACAACAAGACAGTGACCGTCAACCTAAACGTCACAAGCCGTTACGGAGACGTGGTGAGCTACACCCCGTCGGCGGTCGATGTGTTTATCGAAACTACCAAATATAAGGACGTTGATGTGAATTATACCACCGCGGGAGAAGTCCTGAACGGTTATCAACACGGCGATTTTACGCTGTCTCAGAATAATATCAGGATTTTTGGCGCGCAGTCGAATATTGACAAGGTTGCCTACGCGGGCGTTAACATAGATCTGATCAATACCAACTATTCAGCGTATGACCAGGGCAGACTGTCGCAGAAGTGCAGCGTAAAGCTGTTTGACAGCGCGGGTCAGGAACTGACCGAGAGAGACGCGCACTGGATCTGGAACAGTAATCCCGAGATCACGGCCGAGTGTGTGCTTTATAAGGAAAAAACGGTTCCGATCGTGCCGGGTACTGACGGGACCATGCAGGGCGCCGCGGTGACGCTCGATCCGGAGACCGTCACGATCTACGGCGACAACGCGCTGCTTGATGATATCAACGAGATCACCACAAAACCCATAACGCGGACCGACTTTGAAAACGGCGGTGAGATAACCGTTCGTCTCGATCTGCCGAATTGGGTGAAGACCGTTGACAATGTTACGGAGGTAAAAGCCGTTGCGAATATTGATCAATAACATAAAAATGCCGATAGGGCATAAAATTGAAGATGTGCTGCTTGCCGCGCGGGATAAAGCGCGGCAAAGCTTGATTTATACCGAAAACACGCGCATATATCGGCGCTCTGTAGACGCGCGCCGAAAAAGCGACGTGCATTTTGTCTACTCGGTGGCGGCGGATGTTCCGGACGGTGCCGATTTGTGCGGCGTAAAAGATATAACGCCGCTGAGTGAGGGAAAAGTTGAGATACGCCCTCTTAAAATGACAAAGCGCAGGCCGGTTGTGGTCGGAATGGGGCCGTGCGGCCTGTTCGCGGCCTATATGCTGGCTCTTGGCGGCAATCCGCCGCTTATAATCGAGCGCGGAGAGCCGGTCGAGCGGCGGACCGAGGCTGTGGCGCGGTTCTGGGAGACCGGAGTTCTTGATCCCGAGTCAAACGTTCAGTTCGGCGAGGGCGGCGCGGGAACATTCTCGGACGGCAAGCTGAACACCGGCAACAAAGACAAGCGTCAGCGTTTTATTCTTGAGACCTTTGTTAAGTTCGGCGCTCCGGAGGACATTTTATATAACGCGAAACCTCATGTCGGCACCGACGAGCTCAAAAAGGTGCTTTTGAACATGCGTCGGGCGCTTATCGGCATGGGCTGTGAGATCCGATTCGGCACACGGCTCACGGATATAGAGCTGAGCGGCGGCAGGCTCAGAGAGATCGAGTTGAACGGCGGAGAGACATTAAACTGCGACATGCTGTTCATCGCTGTCGGGCACAGCAGCCGCGACACGTATGAAATGCTGCTTGACCGCGGGCTCAGGCTCGAGCCGAAGCCGTTTGCGGCGGGGGTCAGGATCGAGCACAGACAGGAGTTCATAAGCCGCGCGCAGTACGGAGATGCGTGGCGGAGCCTGCCGCCTGCGGACTATAAGCTGGTATACAACGGCAGGGACAGGAGCTGTTATTCGTTCTGCATGTGCCCCGGAGGCGTTGTGGTCAATGCGTCGTCAGAGCCGGGGCGTCTTGCGGTCAACGGCATGAGTAACCACAGCCGCGGCGGCGAAAATGCCAACAGCGCGCTTGTGGTGACGGTTCGGCCCGACGATTTCGGCGGAGCCGGCCCTTTGGCTGGGATCGAGTTTCAGCGGAAATACGAGGCGTTGGCGTTTGAGCTTGGCGGCGGTGACTTTTCCGCTCCGATCCAGCCTGCGCGGGAGTTTGCGGCCGGGAAATTTTCGGGTGAGCTTGGCGGCGTGGTCCCGAGCTTTACGGGAAAAGTGAAGCCCGCCGACCTGAGGTGGTGCCTGCCCGGATTCATAACCGGCACGCTGCGTGAGGGCCTTGAGAATTTTGAACATAAAATCCCCGGCTTTGCGAGCGGCGACGGTCTTTTGATCGGGATCGAGTCAAGGACGTCGGCTCCGGTGCGGATCGCCCGGGGCGCGGATTTTGAGGCCGTGGGCGCTCGGGGCGTGTTCCCGCTCGGCGAGGGCGCGGGATATGCCGGCGGAATAATGAGCGCCGCGTTGGACGGCATAAAAGCCGTTTTGTCGTTAATGGTTTAAAAATCAAATTATCATTTGACAAAAGGAATATATTGGCGTATAATAACATAGTGACTAGGGAATAGTGATTAGCGAATAGGACCCCTCTCCGCCCGCTGCGCGGGCACCTCTCCCCAAGGGGCGAGGCAAATAGAAAAGGCTCCCCCGAGGGGGAGTTGTCAGCGAAGCTGACTGAGAGGGGAAACTAATTACTATTTACTAATAGCTAATCACTACGTTGAGGGTAACCACATACAAGTACCCCTCTCCGTCGCCTACGGCGCCACCTCTCCCCAAAGGGAGAGGCAAAACGGTCGGATAATATCCGCCCCTACGGTGTGATGAAATTCGTAGGGGACGGCGCCCTCGACGTCCCGCAGGTTCCCCCTTGGGGGATAATCAGCAAGCTATGCTTGCGGGTTCAAAGCTATCTTTCAAAATCGCAAGCGATTTTGACCAAGAGCTTCCTTAATGCTGGCTGCGGCTTGTCCGCAGACTGAGAGGGGATACTAATCACTATTCGCTAATTGCTAATAACTACGTTGACTGAGAGGGGATACTATTTACTAATCGCTAATCACTACTTTTGTAGGGGCGGATATTATCCGCCCGCGGCGGCATGTGGGCATGCCGCCCTACGCCAAGGTAAATATAGCGAACAAGTCAGGGATATTAAAGCGCGAAAGCGAGTTAGCGCAGGGATATTAAAGCGCCGCAAGGCGGCGCGCAGGGCTCCCGCAAAACGCCAACGGAGTGCGTTTTGCGGGAAAGAGGAGCCGACCCGAAGCGGGAGAGACTTTCGCGTCTTGCGCGAAAGCGAACAAGCGAAGGGATCGGCGACGACGAGGAGGAATTATAACGATGGGAAGATTATTTGGAACCGACGGGGTCCGCGGCGTGGCTAACAAAGAGCTGACGCCCGAGCTTGCGTTTAAAATCGGAAAGGCCGGAGCGTATGTTCTGGCGGGATCGGGCGACAGGAAGCCCAGAATACTTGTGGGAAGGGACACCCGAATTTCGGGCGGCCTGCTTGAGAGCGCTTTGGTTGCCGGCATATGCAGCGTCGGAGCCGAGGCGGTCATCGCGGGGGTAATACCCACGCCGGCGATAGCGCATCTGGTGCGCAGCGAAGGTTTTGACGCGGGAGTTATGATTTCCGCCTCGCACAACACGTTTGAACATAACGGGATCAAATATTTCAGCGGCACGGGATATAAGCTCAGCGACGAGATCGAGGAGCGGATCGAGGCGATAATCCTTGACGGCGCCGAGGAGATCCACGCGCCCACCCATGAGAATATCGGACATATAACATACGACAATACTTTGGTTGATAAATACATTGAATTTGCCGAGAGCACCTGCGGCGGAGAATTAAGCGGCATGAAGATCGCGATAGACTGCGCCAACGGCGCCTCGAGCGTGACCGCCGAGAAAGCCTTGAAGGGTCTCGGCGCCGACGTGGTTGTGATAAACAACAAGCCCGACGGCACCAACATCAACGCGGGCTGCGGCTCGACTCATCTTGAGGCGCTGACCGAATTTGTGAAAAAGAGCGGCGCCGATCTGGGCCTGGCCTTCGACGGCGACGCCGACCGCGTCCTCGCAGTTGACGAAAACGGCGGAATTATCGACGGCGACAGGATCATGACGATAATCGCCCTTGATATGAAAGAAAACGGAAAGCTGCCCGACAACACGATCGTGGCCACGGTCATGAGCAACCTCGGCTTTTTCGTGATGGGAAAGGAATACGGCATAAACATCAAGCGTACCAAGGTAGGCGACCGCTATGTGCTTGAGGAAATGCTCGCTCACAACCACAAAATCGGCGGCGAGCAGTCGGGACATGTCATTTTGCTTGAGCACAACACCACCGGAGACGGCCTTGTGACAGGAATTCAGCTTGCCGACGTGATAAAGCGCAGCGGCAAAAAGGCGTCGGAACTCGCGGGTATCATGCAGATATATCCGCAGGTGCTGATCAACGCCTCGGTTAAAAACGAGCTCAAGAACGAGGAAAACTATATGAAGTTCCCCGAAATACGCGAGGCGATAGCGGAGCTTGAAAAAGAGTTCGCGGACGACGGCAGAGTGCTTATACGTCCGTCGGGAACCGAGCCTCTGGTCAGAGTAATGATAGAGGGCAGGGACGTGGAGCTCATCACAAGGCGCGCGAGAGAGCTCGCGGATCTGTTTGAGGAAAAATTAAACTAACGAAAAGAGGAAGCGAAAATATGAAATTAGGAATTGTCGGCCTGCCCAATGTGGGTAAAAGCACTCTGTTCAACGCGATAACGCAGGCGGGGGCGGAAAGCGCCAACTACCCGTTCTGCACCATCGAGCCCAACGTGGGCACGGTGCTTGTGCCGGACAAGCGTATCGACGCTTTGGCCGAAATGTATCATCCGGACAAGACGACCTACGCGGTTATCGAGTTTGTGGATATCGCGGGTCTTGTCAAGGGCGCGAGCCGCGGCGAGGGCCTCGGCAACAAGTTTTTGTCGAATATCCGCGAGGTGGATGCGATCGTGCATGTCGTGCGCGCGTTTGAGGACAGTAATATCGTTCATGTTGACGGCAGCGTTGACCCCGTTCGCGATATTGAGACGATCAATTTTGAATTAATCATGTCGGATTTGGAAATACTTGATAGAAGGATCGACAAGATCATGAAGTCGATCCGCGGCGGCGAGAAAAAATATCTCGCTCATCAAAAGTTCTACGAGCGGCTCAAGGCTCACCTTGAGAGCGGAAAAACCGCCCGCTCTATGGACATGACCGAGGACGAGCTTGAGATGCTCAGCGAGGTTTCGCTGCTGACGCTGAAGCCGGTAATATATGCCGCGAATGTGGCCGAGGACGACTACGCCGATGAGGACAGCAACGAGTTTGTGAAGCAAATCAAGGAATACGCCGCCGCTGACAAGGCGGAGGTCATGGTGATCTCGGCCAAGATCGAGGAGGAGATCGCCGGTCTTGAAAAGGACGAGAAGCAGATGTTCCTGGACGAGCTCGGCGCGTCCGAATCGGGCCTTGACAAGCTGATAAAGGCGAGCTACACGCTGCTCGGCCTCATCAGCTATCTGACGGCGGGCAAGCCCGAGGTCAGAGCCTGGACGATAACCAAAGGCACCAAGGCGCCTCAGGCGGCCGGCAAGATACATACCGATTTTGAGCGCGGTTTTATCCGCGCCGAGGTGGTGCATTTTGACGATCTTATGGCCTGCGGCTCGATGGCGGCTGCCAAAGAAAAGGGTCTTGTCCGCTCCGAGGGTAAGGAATATGTGATGAAGGACGGCGACATTGTGCTGTTCAGGTTTAATGTGTAACAACAAAAATAATTTATATAAAGGAGATGTAATTATGGATTTTTTGGAGAGCGTTAAAAACGCGGTGGGCTCGGCCGCCCAGACTGTGGCGAAAAAGTCCGGAGAGGTTGTGGAATTTTCAAAGATCAAGTATGCGATGTACGATGTGAAGGGCGATATCCGCCGTCTTAAAGAAGAGATCGGCGGCGCTGTTTATGACAGCTACAAAAACAACTCCCCTCTTGACGAGATCGTTAAGGAAAAGTGCGCCAAGATCGAGGAGCTTTCAAAGCAGCTCCATAACTATGACGAGCAGCTTGACAACTATAAGTCGATGGTCAAGTGCCCCGAGTGCGGAAAGAGCGTCAAGGACGAGAGCAAATTCTGTCCCGAGTGCGGAGCGAAGCTCGCGGTCGACAAGGACGCCGAGGTAAGCGGCGCGGACTATGTGGTTCCGCCTCAGAGCGAGAACGCAGAACCGACCGCCGAGTAATATGCTGTTGGTTTTATCAAGCGGCGGCAGACGGGCCGCCGAGCTGGCCGAGCGGCTGAACGCTATAGGGGCCGAGTTCATATATCATTTTGAGTCTTTCGGCGAGGCGGGCGGCTTCGGCAAAGGCGATGTTATCGTGGGTAAGCTCAGTTACCGCGGTTTGATGAGGACCGTCAGACAGAACCGCGTGACTGCGATCGCGGATATTATTACCGCGCCCGCGTCACACGGCTCGTTGGTCGCCGCGAATGTTGCGGAGGACCTAAAGATCCCGCTCATAAAACTCATCGAGCCCACAGTCTCGGCCGGGACGCCGGTCAGTGTGGGCCCCGAAAAGGTGAGCTGCGCGGTGGAATATTCATACGCCGCTGTGGCAAACAGGATCAACAACACCGTGGGAAGCGCGGTGTTCTTTGCGCGCCCGATGAACGTGCGCGTCATAGCCGAGCAGGTCTTTGACCGCAGCGCGCTTTATGTTCCGGTCCTGGCCGCCGGTGAGTTTGACGTGGATCTGGCCCTTGAATACGGCGTGCCTCTGCTTAATGTTAAGGAGTATGACGGCATAAGCGGAAAGGACGCTATACTGAAGATCTTGCGCGGCACCGGAGCTAAAATGCTCATAACCGACAGTGCGCTGGGAATATCGGATAAGCTTGAAGCGGCTGCGGAGGTGGGTGCTGAGGTTATTTTTACTCAGTCGAGCGGTTATGAATATAAAAATATATTTGACAATACCGAGGCTCTTTGCGGATTTATTGAAGAGAGCGATCTGCTGACGGGCGGCGGAGATTTTTCCGTGTCCGAAGATGATGACGCCGCCAACGGGCCCGCCGATGAACAGGAGAAAGAAAATGAAGATAGCGATTGACGGTCCCGCCGGAGCGGGCAAGAGTACGATCTCAAAGGCTGTGGCCGAAAAACTGGGTTATGTGTATATCGACACGGGCGCCATGTATAGGTGCGTGGGTCTTCACGCTTTGAATTCGGGTGTTGACCCAAGCGACGCCGCGGGAGTTGAAAAGATCCTCGACGGAGTTGAGATAGACATAAAAAGCCGCGGCGGCGTTCCGGCGTTTTATCTGTGCGGTGATGACGTTACCGACAAAATACGCGAGAACCCGGTATCAATGGCGGCATCGAACGTGGCTGTTATTCCCGCGGTGCGGCTCAAGCTTGTTGAGCTTCAGCGTGATTTGGCCGGCAGAGCGGATGTTGTAATGGACGGCAGAGATATCGGCACTTATGTGCTGCCAAACGCCGAGCTTAAAATATTTATGACCGCGGATTCCCGCGAGAGGGCGCGGCGGAGGCTCAAAGACCTTGCCGCGAGGGGCGAGAGCGCCGATCTTGACCGGATCGAGAAAGAGATAATCGCCCGCGATAAGAACGACTCCGAGCGTGAATTTGCACCTCTCAGGCAGGCGGACGACGCTGTGCTGCTTGACACCACGGACATGACAATAACGGATGTTATCGGGACTATCCTCGGTATGGCTGAAAAGAAAATTGCGGAGGTGGAAAAAAATGGCTCTTTATGATGTGGGCAGAGTTGTGGTCAACATATTTTTCCGCACATTCTTCCGTCTCAAAATAGAAGGGAAAGAGAATATCCCCGATGAGTCCGAGCGATTCATCATATGCGCCAACCACAGGGGTTATTTTGACCCGCCGCTTGTGGGCATTGCCATGCCGTTTCAGATCGGGTTCATGGCAAAGGAGGAATTGTTCCGCAACAAGGCTTTCGGCGCGTTGATACGCAAGCTGGGCGCTTTTCCCATAAGGCGCGGCAAGTCGGATTTCGGCGCGCTGCGGTCGGCGATAAAAATGTCGGAATCCGGCAAACATATCGTCATCTTCCCCGAGGGCGGCAGATCGCACGAAAACAGGCTCCGCAAGGGCAAGACCGGCGCGGTGATGGTGGCGGTCAAGGCGGGGGCTGATATTCTGCCGATCGGTCTTGAGGGCACGTATAGACCTTTCACAAGGATAACAATACATATCGGCGAGCCGATAAGGCTTGACGAATATTTTGGCAGAAAAACGAACAGCGACGAGCTCAAAGAGCTTACAGAAAATGTTATCATGCCGAGGATCTCCGAACTGTCCGGGGTCCCCATGTGAGACGGAGGCGGCTATGGAGATCAAAATCGCGAAGCACGCGGGCTTCTGTTTCGGCGTTGACCGCGCGGTGAAGATAGCTTATGAGACCGCGTCCGCCGGCGGACGGATATACACATACGGCAAGCTTATCCACAACCGCGACGTGACCGACAATCTCGCTTCAAAGGGCGTTAAGGCTATTGACAGGGTCGAGGAAGCCGAGGAAGGCTCGACCGTGATCATACGCGCCCACGGCGTTCCGAAGTCGGATATCGAGGCCTTTGAGAGCCGCGGCGTCAGAGTTATAGACGCCACATGTCCGTTCGTGAAAAAAATTCACTCGATAGTCAGCCGCGAGTATTTTGAGAAAAAACGCGCGATCGTCATTGTGGGCAACAAAAACCATCCCGAGGTTATCGGCATAAACGGTTGGTGCGGCGGCTCGGCGGTGGTCGTTGCGGATGAGAACGACCTGAACGAAATTTTATCAAAACCGAGTGATCTGCCAATATCTGTCGTTGCTCAAACAACGATAAGACAAAAATTATTTAAAAAAATTGAACAAATTTTAAAAAAACATTTTACAAACGCGGAATTTTTTGATACAATATGTAGTGCGACGTCCGAGCGTCAGAAATCCGCGGCTGAGCTTTCGGCCGAATCGGACATGATGATCGTTATAGGCGGCCGCGACAGCTCGAACACAAAAAAACTGTTCGAGGTCTGCCGAGAGATCAGGCCCGAAACTTTGCTGATAGAGAACGCGGCGGAGCTTAAGGCGAACAAACTTGAAAAAAATAATAATTTTAATATATTAACAAAAAATAAATTTAAAGTAGGTATTACCGCGGGGGCTTCAACGCCCGAGTCGGTAATCAAGGAGGTCTGTTTAACCATGGCGGAAAATGAAAAGAGTTTTGCGGAAGCACTGGAGGAAACCCTTAAGCCTTTAAAGTCGGGCGAA
Source organism: uncultured Monoglobus sp. (assembly GCA_947625055.1). Classification (GTDB taxonomy): domain Bacteria; phylum Bacillota; class Clostridia; order Monoglobales; family Monoglobaceae; genus Monoglobus. The sequence goes on from CANQMT010000016.1 coordinate 35,237, forward strand.
GTTGTGAAGGGTGTTGTTATCGGTATCACACCGACAGAAGTTCAGGTCGATATCGGAAACAAATATGACGGTGTTATACCGCTCGATGAGTTGACAAACGATCCCGGCGCGGATCCGGCTGAACTCGTTAAAATCGGCGAGGAGGTCGATGTTTATATCGTTCACGTGAGCGACAGAGACGGCGTTGTTACCTTGTCGAAGAAGAAGATTGACGCGGTAAAGGGTATGCAGGAGCTGCAGGCTGCGTTTGAGAACGGAGAGATCTTGAGCGGCAGAGTTGTTGAGCTCGTGCGCGGCGGAGTTGTTACGATCGCAAACGGCGTTCGTGTGTTTATCCCCGCATCGGAGTGTGCTATTAATTATCTTTCGGATCTGGGAGTTCTGCTCAATACCGAGCAGCGTTTCAGGATCATTAAGATGGATACCGACAGACGCGGCAGACAGAGAGTTGTCGGCTCGATCAAGTCGGTTGCCAAGGAAGAGGCTGACAAGGCCGCTGAAGAGTTCTGGTCAAACGCCGAGGAGGGCAAGCAGTACACCGGTACAGTCAAGTCCCTCACATCGTTCGGCGCGTTCATCGACCTGGGCGGAGTAGACGGTCTTATTCATATATCGGAGCTGTCACCCGTGCGTATCGCGCATCCCTCGGAGGTCCTTTCTGTGGGCGACGAGATCGATGTTTATATCAAGGAGCTTGACAGATCCAAAAACAGAATTTCGCTCGTGAAGGAGCTCAAGGAGCAGAAAGCTGCGGAGTTCTGGAAGAATGCCGAGATCGGCAAAAAATACACGGGAATCGTTAAGTCCCTGACTCCGTTCGGCGCCTTTGTCGATATTGGCGGCGTTGACGGTCTGGTTCACATTTCCGAGCTTTCCTGGAACAGGATCAAGCATCCGTCCGAGGTCGTTTCGGTAGGTCAGGAACTTGAGGTTTATATCAAAGATCTTGACAAGGAAAAGGGCAAGGTTTCACTCGGCTATAAGAAGGAAGAAGACAGTCCGTGGGTAAAAGCGGTCAAAGATCTTCACGTCGGCGACAATATCAAGGCGAAGATCGTCAGGATCCTGCCCTTCGGAGCGTTTGCCGAGGTTGCGGAGTATGTTGACGGCCTGATTCACATTTCTCAGATTTCCAATGAGAGGATCAACAAGCCTTCGGACGTGCTGGCTATCGGCGATGTTGTTGACTGCAAGATCGTAGAGATCAACGACAACACCAAGCAGATTGGTCTTTCAATGAAAGCTCTTATGAAAGACAGAGATCAGACAAAGCCCGAGGATGAGAAGGATGAAGACGCGCTTCCCAATTCATATATTGAGGAAACGTCATTCACTCTCGGCGATATTCTTGATTCGGCGGAAACTCCCGCAGAACAGGAAGCCGCTGAGGAGGCTGATCCGGTTCCGGCTGAGGAAGCTCCGGCTGAGGCTCCTGCCGATGAGACACCCGTTGAGCCTTTGGAAGAGACGACAGAGGCTCCTGTGGAGGAGGCTCCAACGGAAGAAGTTCCCGCGGAAGAGGCTCCCGCTGAAGATGCTCCCGCCGAGGAAGCTCCTGTTGAGGAAGCACCCGCTGAGGATGCGGAGTAAAACCGTATATGTTTAGGGGCGGACATTCTGTGTCTGCCCTTAATTTTTCATATGAATTCAGGGAGGATATTTTATGAGCGATCCTATATCGGAATTTAACAAAAGAATAAACGGAGCGGTCGCTGCCGTTATCGGCCTTGGAGTCAGCAATATGCCGCTGATCCGCTTTCTGACCGCCAAGGGCGCCAAAGTCATAGCATATGACAAGAACACGGCTGAAAAACTGGGCGAGACATATGCCGAGCTTGAAAAGCTGGGTGTTTCCGCTGTTCTGGGCGAGCATTACCTTGATAAAATTGACGAAAGGGCGGAGATCATCTTTAAGACACCGGGCGTGAGATATGACGCTCCCGCGATCCTTGAGGCAATGGAGCGGGGCGCAGAGCTCAGTTCGGAGATGGAGTTGTTTTTCGAGCTGTGTCCGTGCGAGATAATCGCGGTCACGGGCAGCGACGGAAAGACCACCACGACCAGTTTGATCGCCGATATGCTGAACCGAGGCGGTTTTAAGTGTTATCTCGGCGGCAATATAGGACATCCGCTGATCGAGGACGTTGAGAGTATGCGGCCCGAGGATAAGGCGGTCGTTGAGCTTTCGAGCTTTCAACTGCATACCATGAAACGCAGCCCTCATGTGGCTGTCGTGACCAACGTCACGCCGAACCACCTTGACTGGCACACCGATTTTGACGAATACATCGACGCTAAGCGGGCCGTGTTCAAGTTTCAAAAGCCGAGCGATATCGCGGTGTTTAATTATGACAACGAGATCACCCGCGGATTTGGCAAAGAATGTTCCTCGGGCGTATATTTCAGCCGCCGTGAAATCCTTGACGACGGATATTGCCTTGAGGGCGATATGATAGTTAAGCGCGTCGGCGGCGCGTCTGAGCGTGAGGTTCTGGATATAAACGACATTTACATTCCCGGTATGCACAATGTTGAAAATTATATGGCTGCGATTGCCGCTGTTTCGGATTATGTCGGCATCGACGTAATACGGGAGACCGCGAAGGGCTTTAAGGGCGTACCGCACAGGATCGAGTTCGTGCGCGAGATTAACGGAGTTAAGTATTACAACGATTCCATTGCCTCGTCCCCCGCGAGAACCACGGCGGGCCTCAACTCATTTAACCGGAAAGTGGTGCTCATCGCGGGCGGATATGACAAGAAGATACCCTTCGATGATTTCGGGTCGGTCGTGGCGGAGCATGCGAAAAAGCTGGTGCTCTGCGGCTTTACCGCGGACAAGATCGAGAAAGCGGTGAAAAGCGCTTCAAATTACAGCGAGCCGGAGCTGCCGATCTATAAAACCGATGATTTTAAAAAGGCGGTCGAAACCGCGAGAAACATTGCGGAGCCCGGCGACGTGGTTATACTTTCTCCTGCCTGCGCCAGCTTCGATATGTTCAAAAACTTTGAGGAGAGAGGGAATAGGTTTAAAGAGATAGTGAATGAAATGTAAAATAAAGGGGCGCCGCTTTCTGCGCGTTTCATCAAACCGTAGGGGCGGATATTATCCGCCCGCTCCGATCACTATTCACTGATCGCTATATTGGGAGTTAATATGGAAATTTTAAAAATGCTCAGCCCGATCGGGCTGCTCACAATTTCAAACATATTCATGACGTTCGCGTGGTACGGCCACCTGAAGCACAAGGGCGCGGCGTTGTGGGTGGTTATCCTCACGAGCTGGGGCCTGGCTTTTTTTGAATACATATTCCAGGTCCCCGCCAACCGTCTGGGCAGCCGCTACTACAGCACCGCCCAGTTAAAGATAATTCAAGAGGTCATAACCCTGACGGTGTTTTCGGTCTTTTCGGTGCTGTACCTCAAAGAAAAGTTTACATTAAATTATCTCTGGGCTTTTCTTTGTATCCTCGGCGCGGTATATTTTATGTTTAAAGGCTGAATAAAAATAACAGATCCCCGCGGACAGATCGTCTGAACGCGGGGATCGTTGTTTTTGCGTTAATCATCCGTCTCGACCCACTCGGTAACAAGCTCGGTAAAAAAGTGTCCGTTCAGGTGGTCAATTTCGTGGCAGAATGCGCGGGCGGTCAAGTCTTCGCCCGTGTATTCGTATTCGTTGCCGTCGCGGTCAGTGGCGCGTATTTTGACGATTTTCGGACGTGTCACCATGCCGTATCTGCCGGGATAGCTCAGGCAGCCTTCCGCGTCGGTCTGCTCGCCTTCGGCGCTGAGTATCTCTGGGTTTATCAGCTCCAGGATCCCGTCGCCCGTGTCAACTATCGCGATCCTGCGCAGCACGCCAACCTGCGGCGCCGCGAGGCCGACGCCTCCCGACTCGATAAGCGTCTCGCGCATATCGTCGAGCAGACAGATGATCCTGTCGTTGATCTCCTTTACCTCACGGCATTTTTTGGTTAAAATCTCATCGCCGAACTTTACAATATTTCTGATTGCCATTTTTATCTCCTCAAATCTTATAATTTCAGTTCATATTGAGCGGGTTTATATCAATAACAAGGGTCGTGCGGCTGTCGTGGCCGTACATATCGCTTATTTTGCGCATAAGGCCGAGGCATTCCGAAAAGTCCCGCGTTTTTATAATCAGCCGCCGTCTGTAGCTGCCCTTTATCCTGCCTATAGGTGCGGGCATGGGTTCGCTCAGGAATATGATGTTTTCCCGGCTGCCGTTCACTTTTATAAAACCGTGGACAAGCTCAAGAGCCGCGGTGACGCGCTCGTTATCCTCTCCCGTTATCATAATGTTTATTATGTCACAAAATGGCGGATAAATCAAGCGTTTTCTGAACTTTATCTCATTTTTGTAAAACTCCGTGTAATTGTGATCCTTGGCGAAGCCTATCGTTGAGTTTTTAGGCTGGTATGTCTGTATTACGGCTCTGCCCGGAACGTCGCCCCTTCCGGCTCTGCCGCAGACCTGAGTCAGCAGCGAGAACGTACGCTCGTTTGCGCGGAAGTCGTCCACGCCCAGCGAGGAATCAGCCGCCAAAACTCCGACCAGTGTGACATCCGAAAAATCCAGTCCTTTAGTGACCATCTGCGTGCCCAGCAGAATGTCCGCCGCGCCGCTTTTGAAGCTGCTCAGGATGCGTTCGTGGCTGCCCTTCTGGGATGTGGTGTCGCGGTCCATGCGCAGTATGCGCGCTTCGGGGAACAGACGGTTCAGTTCAGTCTCTATCTTCTGCGTACCGGTCCCGAAAAATTTCACATGCTTTGAACCGCACTCGGGACAGACGGTCGTGTTGTTTATCGAGTATCCGCAGTAGTGGCACATCAAAGTGTCGTTATATTTGTGATAGGTGAGCGGAATGCTGCAGTTTTTGCACTCCATGACATGACCGCATTCGCGGCATGACACAAAGGTGTTAAATCCTCTGCGGTTAAGAAAAAGTATGGTTTTCTCGCGCGCATCAAGGTTCCGCCGTATCTCGTTTTCAAGCCTGATGCTGATCGGCGACATGTTGTGATATTCAAAAATTTCGCTGCGCATATCCACAATCCGGACATTAGGCAGGGGGTTGCTGTTGTAGCGGGAATTCATCTCAAACAGCTTGTATTCGCCCGTTTCCCGGGCCTTGTAGAAGCTGTCGACCGAGGGCGTTGCCGAGGCCAGTATAAGCGGCGCGCCGCACTGCTCGGCTCGGAACGCGGCGATCTCGCGGGCATGGTACCGCGGCGCGATCTCGGATTTATAGCTTGTTTCGTGTTCCTCGTCAAGTATGATCATGCCTATGTCGGGCAGCGGCGCGAACACCGCGCTTCTCGCGCCCACGACCACATCGACCTCGCCGCTGCGGATCTTGTTCCATTGGTCAAATCTTTCGCCGTATCCGAGGCCGCTGTGCATGACAGCTACGCGGCTGCCGAAACGGCTCACGAAGCGTTCCACCATTTGGGGAGTCAGCGAGATCTCCGGGACCAGCATTATCGCTTTCTTTTTGAGCTCGATGCAGCGGCGTATCGTTTGCAAAAACACTTCTGTCTTGCCGCTGCCGGTGACGCCGCGGATAAGTACTTTCTCATGTCTGCCGCCGCTCAAAAGCCCGTCAATGTATTCGATGATCGGCTTCTGCTCGGCAGTGGGCTCATATTCTTTTGACGCGGTGTATCTGTCGGCGTCATAGACTTCGCGGAACTTTTTTTCGTTATAAAGCTCGATATACCCCTTGTCTTTAAGGGCGGCCAGGGAAGTGTAGTTCCCTCCCGAAAGCGAAATGAGCTCCGCGGTGCTCATCGGCCCGCTGTCCGTCAGCGTCAGCAGCATTTCGGACTGTACCTTGGCGCGGTTGTTCCGAAGGAAGTCCGCCGCCATATATGCCTCGTCTGCGGGGACAAGCAGCCGTGCTTTGCGGACGGTCAGCTCGCGCACGGAGTCGCCCGCGTTCTCGGAGATGCTGATTATTCCCTTGTCCGCAAGAGCGCTCAGACAGCGGCGGAGTCCGCTTGAGGCGGCCTTTTCTTCAAGGTGGCGGAACTCGATGATACCGCCGTTTTCGCGCACGGCGGAGACGACTTTTTTCTGAAAGCCGCTGAGTTTAGCCCCATACGCTGCGCTTTCGTTTAATGTTATCCACTCTTTTATCACAAGTTTCATTCCCGGAGGCGCGATCAGCCTGAATGCGCTGTAAAACGAACAGATATACCTTTCGCGCATCCAAAGACAGAGCCTGAGCTGTTCTTCGGTGCAGGCGGGGCCGCTGCCGATCACCGATTTCAGCGATTTCAGCGAGGAATAGCCGCTCGAGTCCGCGAGGGCGGTGATCAGTCCCTCCGTCGGGTTGTTGTACGGGCCGAACGGCACCAGCACTCTCATGCCCGGCCGCGCGGCGGCTTCGAGCTCCGCGGGGACCTTGTAGTCGAAGACTCTGTCTATTATATGGCTGCGGCTTATCAGGGCGACTCGGGCGATCATATTTTCGCCGCCTCCGTCAGTATTATGTTCGCGGCTTCAAACTTGCTCATCATCGGATAGTCGCGCGCGGTTCCGCCGCTCCTTACGATCGAGATAACATTGGTGTCGCCGCCGAAGCCTGCGCCCTCCGTGGTAAGGCTGTTGGCGACAATGAAGTCGAGATGCTTTTCGGCGCACTTCTTTGATGCGTTTTCGATAAGGTCGTCGGTCTCCATTGCAAAGCCTATTATCGTTTTTGAGCCCGAGTATTTCTCGCCAAGCTCTTTTAAAATATCGGGATTGCGCACCAGCTCAAGGTTCATGCCGCCCGATCCTTTTTTTATCTTGGACTCCGAGACCTTTGCCGGGCGGTAGTCCGAAACGGCGGCCGCCATGATTATAATATCCGCGCTGTCGGCGGCGCTTATGACCGCCTCACGCATGTCGAGAGCGGAGGAAACATTGATCGTGTTTGCTCCCGGAACCTCCGGGCAGGTGTGGGCCCCGGCGATCAGAGTGACTTCGGCTCCGCGCAGAATTGCCGCGCGGGCTGTTTCAAAGCCCATTTTTCCGCTTGAATGGTTGGTCAGGAAGCGGACCGGGTCTAACGCTTCCTGTGTGGCTCCGGCTGTCACAAGCACTTTTTTCCCGGTCAGATCAGCCTGCGGGCAAAGCGCCAGACGGGCTATTTCCCAAAATATAAGATCAATATCCGCCAGTTTGCCTTTTCCCGTATCGCCGCATGCAAGACGGCCTTCAGACGGCATAACGAATTCCGCTCCGCGAGAACGGAGTTTTTCTATATTGTCCTGAGTCGCGGGATTTTCAAACATGGCCGTGTTCATCGCGGGAGCGATGAGCAGCGGCGCTTTTGTGGCAAGAGCCGTGGTGGTCAGCATGTCGTCCGCGATCCCGCAGGCCGCTTTCGCGATGAAGTTTGCGGTGGCGGGAACCACCGCGAAAACGTCCGCGGCCTTGGCGAGCGATATGTGTTGGATCTCCCAGGCCTTGGGCTCTTCAAACATATCTGACGCAACGGGGTTCTGTGACAGACTCCGGAAGCTCAGCGGAGACACGAACTCGACGGCGGCGCGGGTCATGATTATCTTGACGTTCGCGCCGGCTTTTTTGAGCCTTGAGGTCAGATCGAGCGCTTTGTATGCCGCGATCCCTCCGGTCACGCCCAGAACTATAGTCTTGTCTTTAAGCATAGTTATCACCTTTTAATTAAGTTTAATTACGCCCGCTTTTTCAGCGGGCGCGGGTTTTATTTGGATGAATTTATAGAGCCGATGCTGGGAGTGTGGATGTAGTTAAGCTTATCCTCGTAGATCTCCTCTGCGGCGATCGAAACCTCTTTTCCCGATTTCGTCGTGATCAGCGGCTGTTTTCCGTCGGCCAACTGACGCGCCCTCTTGGCGGTCTCAATGGTCAGCATATATCTGCTGCCTGCCTTTTTTACCAGCTCCGCAATTGGCGGATCAATCATCATAATGACATCTCTCCTTTATATTTTGGTAATTATATGATAAATCACTGAATGACATATTATTTTTCTTGCTTTTTGGATTTTCTGATTATATTTTCGATCTCAGCCGCCGCATCGCTCACAACGCGGTTGATAACAACGTAGTCATACTTGTCCTTTTGGGTCAGCTCCCATTCGGCAGCCTTCACGCGGCGCTCGATCTCGGCCTCGTCCTCGGTGCCTCTGCCGCGGAGACGTTCGCGCAGAACGTCGAGGCTTTCGGGGGCAATAAATATATAGATGCCCTCGGCGCCGTCATTCATCAGCTTTAGCGCGCCCTGCACGTCAATTTCAAGCAGCACGTCGCGGCCGCTGTTCAGATTATCCGAGACGTATGCTCTCGGCGTGCCGTATCTGTTGCCGCTGAATACCGCCCACTCCATAAATTCGCCGCGCTCGATCATGAGGTCAAATTCGCTCTCTGTCTTAAAAAAATAGTTTACGCCGTCGGTCTCGCCTTTTCTCGGCTTGCGCGTGGTGGCTGAAATAGACGGCACAATATTGGGATCGGCGTTCCGAAGCTCTTTGAGCACGGTTCCTTTTCCGACTCCGGATGGACCCGAAACAATGATCAAAAGCCCGTTTTTTATGTTTTCGGCCTCTGCGGCCGTCTTTTTTGTTTTATCAGTCATCCTTATCCCCCTCGTCGCGGCTGAGCTCGGCTCTGCCCGCTATCGTCTCGGTCTGGATCGCCGAAAGGATAATATGATCGCTGTCGGTGACGATCACCGAGCGTGTGCGTCTGCCGCAGGTGGCGTCAATAACCATACCCTGCTCCTTGGCTTCCTGGATTATGCGTTTTATCGGGGCGGAGTCGGGACTGACGATCGCGATGACCCTTGAACCCGACACAAGGTTCCCGAAACCCACGTTAATTAATTTCATAGCTGTCTCACCTTATTATGTATTAAATATTACTCAATATTCTGGATCTGTTCACGTATTTTTTCAATGATCGACTTCATCTCAACAACGTGCCGCGTCAGCTCTATATCATTGCATTTCGAGCCGATCGTGTTGGTCTCGCGGTTCATTTCCTGCACGATAAAGTCAAGCTTCTTTCCCACGGGGCCGTCATCGTCCAGAGCCGACCTGAAGGCGTTTATATGGCTGCCCAGGCGGACGGTCTCCTCATCGACCGCCACTTTATCGGCAAAGATAGCGACCTCGGTCAAAACGCGGCTCTCGTCAGCCGAGACGCCGATCTCCGAGAGCGTGTCGCACAGGCGCTTTCTGAGTTTGACGCCGTATTCCTTGACTGTCTCGGGAGAGCGGGCTTCAACGGCTCCAAGGTGGCCGCCGAGCGCGTCGAGATGCTCAAGGATGCTGGCTTTCAGGCGTTCGCCCTCGCTAACACGCATGGCGGTGAACCCGTCGAGTGCGATCCTCAGCGCCTCGTCAATGGCCGCCGTCACGGTCTCCTCGTCAACCTCTTTATATTCCACGTCAAATATGTCGCCGAAGGCAGACAGCGTGCTCATGGAAATATCATCAACAAGGCCGAATTCGGATAGGCCGCGAAGACTCTGAATGTAAGATTCCGCCAGCGCTTTGTTAAGGCGCACCTGTTTGTTGTCGTCGTCGATCTTTACGATCGACACATAAACCTCGACCTTGCCGCGGGAAACGCAGCCGGAAAGGCAGCCGCGGATATGCTCCTCAAGAAAACCGTAAATTCGCGGCGTTTTAATATTATAATCGGCATAGCGGTGGTTCACGGATTTTATCTGGACCCCGACCTCATAAGTCTCGTTGAAAACGGTCTCGGCCCTGCCGAAGCCGGTCATGCTCTTAATCATAAACAATTACCTCAAATTAAATATATTATCGGCCGCGTAATTTGTGCAGTCCGCCGCTTGCGCCCGCGGCCGTTTTGTATTAAAATATAATTGCCGGAAAATTGACGGCACATTCTTCCACAATAAAATTATTATACCACATATTTCACGGTTTGCCAATAGGAAATTGAACTTTGAAACACAATTGTAACATTAATATAACAAAATTGTAGGATTTGCGTAACCGTATTGTTGCTGAAATTTGTTCCGAAATTAATATTTTTAGCAAAAATTTTTCAATGTTTACAATTTGTTCACAATTCCGGCAAACGCCCGAAATTACGGCGTTTATGGGCATTTTTAAGCAATTTTTTGCGCCGGTTTCTTCAATATAAGCCAAAGTTTGTATTGACATTTTCGCGTTTAAGTTGTATAATCATCACATGGTTTTAAAAATTATAAGGCAAAATTTGTGCTAATTTTCTTTGTCTTTGATTTTTGGAGCCGAACACAGTAATTTGATACGGAAGGGAAGTGAAGAAAGGAAAACGCAGACGTATCACGTAAGATTTTTGGAGGTTTTTAGTTTTGAGTTTTAGTTTGAGAAAGAGTTTGAGAAGAATTGTTGCGACACTTTTGGTTCTGCTGACAATTTCTGCTTTTATAATAGCACCTACATATGCTGATTTTGATGATATTGATCAGCCGGCCCAGTACTACGGTGTCGTACAGGTTTCGAACCTTAATGTCAGACAAAGCGCGTCGATGGACGCAGGCATTATTACGACTTTACAGTACGGTTCAAGAGTAAGAGTTAACTGGATCGAACCCGGATGGGTTTGCATTGCTTATAACAACGACGGTTTAATGGGTTACGTGTCGGAAGAATACATAAGCGTTTATGACGGCACTGTTCCCGAGGCAAGCGAGGGCGGTCAGGCCGTTTGCGACCTGGCGGCGCAGTTCCTGGGTGTTCCCTATGTTTGGGGCGGCACATCGCCTTCGGGCTTTGACTGCAGCGGCCTTTGCCAGTACGTTTACGCGCAGTTGGGCATCAAAATTGCCCGCGTTGCGGATGACCAGATGAAAGAGGGCGTTTACGTCACAAGAGACCAGCTTATGCCCGGCGATCTCGTCGGCTTCGGTTCGGGCGGCTACGCTTCCCACATCGGCATCTATGTCGGCGACGGAATGATGATCCACGCGCCGCATACCGGTGACGTTGTTAAGTACACAAGCATTGATTCGGATTATTATGCAAGCCGTTTCTTAGGCGGACGCAGAATAATTTATTGATCGTTTGATATTAAGGCGGAGTGGTTTTTACGGCCACTCCCTTTTTCTGATTATATATGAGGTAAGATTATGACATATGATGAGCTTAACAAGTTGATAAAATCCGGTGCGGTGCCGCGGGTGCTGTTTTTTTTCGGCGAAGAACGGTTCATGCTCGATAACCGGATCGCGGCGATAAAAAAGAAGCTGGCTCCAGGCGAGCTCGCGGAGTTCAACTGCGCCGTTATTGACGGCAAAACAGGGGCTGACGAGATCATAGCCGCCGCCGAGGTGCTGCCTCAGGGCGGCGACAGGCGCCTGATTATTGTCAAGGACAGCGGACTGTTCGCAAATCTGACGGCGTCAGGTTTTAAAAGCATAAAAAATTATGTGCCCGATCTTCCTGACTGCGCCTGTCTTATCTTCCGCGAACCCGACTTTGACCCAAAGAAGCAGAAGTCTCTTAAATTTATTGAGGACGCGGGAGGCGGCGTGGTCAATTTTGAGTATCAGCCCGTTAATAAACTTGAGGTCTGGGTCGAAAAGCGGCTTGAAAAGGCCGACAAGCAGATCTTGGCGAAGGATCTCAGTTATTTTGTCCGTTCTTCGGGGCCGTCAATGAGCAAGCTCGACAAAGAGTGCGGAAAGCTGATACTGTACATGGGCGAAAAACGCAGGAATGTGACGCGCGCGGATATTGACGCGGTGGTTGACAAATCGGCCGAAGTAAGGATATATGACGTTTTCGGAAACATAACCGCGGGCAGGGGCGGAGCGGCAATGGAGCAGCTTTGCGGTCTGAAGCGCGACAACGTCCGTCCCACCGTGGTATTGAGCGTTATCCTCGACGGGGTGTATGAGCTGCTGCTTTGCAAGTTGCTCGCGCAGGACGGCATGAGCGCCCGCGAGATGACGGATTATTTTGACAGACGGGTGCCGTCTTTCGCGGTCGGCAAGGCGATAGAGAACGGCAAGAGATACTCCGAGGGCAGGCTCAAGCGGCTGGTCGACCGCGGGCTCAAATATTCGGTGGATATAAAGACCGGCCGTATGGACGGCTGGAACGCGGTCGAATTGTACGTTTCGGAGCTTTTGCTCAAGAAATAAATTTTTTGGATCTTATTTCGGAAAAATTTGCTCGATTTATTTGACAAATTCACTGAATTGTGGTATCCTAATAAACGGTATGATATTTTGACGCAGTTATACGCAAGGGGGTGAGGGTTTGGCAGACGAACTTAAGCTTATCAAAAAAGCGCAGAAGGGTGACGTTGGCGCTTTTGAAAAAATAATTACCGAGTATCAGTCGGTTGTGTACAGCATTTCCTACAGATACGCGGATAACGTCCATGACGCGGCGGATATGGCTCAAGAGATATTCCTGAAGATGTTTAAGACTATCAATACTTTCAGGTTCAAGTCCAAGTTTTCCACCTGGATCTACCGCGTTGCCACAAACACCTGTCTTGATATGGTCAAAAGCCGGCGCAGGGCCGATTCGGCTGTTTCATTCGGCAGTTTTGACGATGATGACGGCGGTTTCGCGGCCGAACCCGCCGACACGCGTTTTATGCCCGACGAGAGACTTGAGGCGGCCGAGGCGAAGGATGTTGTTAACCGCGCGATCGGCGAGCTGAGCGACGAGTACAGAACCGTCATTATCCTTCGTGATATTCGCGGTTTGTCCTATGAGGAGATCGCCGATGTTGTAGATTGTTCGGTGGGAACCGTAAAATCCCGCATAAGCCGTGCCAGAAGAAATTTAAGAGAAATTTTACTTGAAAATCGGGAACTTTTTGAGAAATATTTCGTCTAATAGAGTGAAAGGGCAAATCTGCCCTTGTGCGGCATGGCGTTTTGCCGGGCCGCGCACCATTGTTTAAGAAAGGAGGGGTATATCATGTCAGATTTTGAGAAGGATAAGGAGCTGACCGAAAAGTACAGCGGAGTGATGGGAAGCATCGCGGACGATATCCGTCAGATCAATCTGGATGAGAAAACCGAGGAGAGGCGCTTTGATTTCGAAACGGAAGCGGAGGCCGACGGCGGTATTCGGATCGAAATTCCCGAAGCTGCTGCCGAATCCGAAGCTGTCGAGACTGTTATTGAGGCCGATACCGAGTCGGATGCGGCTGTTGAGACGGTGATCGAGGCCGAAACAGAACCCGGCGCGGCTGCCGAAAACGTTATCGAGGCCGCGGCTGAACCCGAAGCGGCTGCCGAACCCGAAGGCGCACCCGATATTGCCGCCGCGGGGACCGAGGAAGAAGCGGGATCCGTCGTTTCTTATGATGAGCTGCCCGACGGCAGCTTTGACAAGTTTTTGGCAAGCATAAACACTCTTAGGTTTGACGATGAGTATTTATCGGGCATTGAGAATTCCGATGAGTTTGTCGCTGCCCCGATCAAAAAGAGTAATGTATCGGACAACACGGAACCGATCCCGTCCATAGACGCACTGCCGAACTTTGAAAACGCCGACAGCGAGCTTGACACTCTGAGCTGCGGCGAGTGTTCGGATATGCTCTATGACTACGTTTCGGATATCTGTGATGATACCGAGAAAGCGGCGGTTGAAGCGCACCTTAAAAACTGCGAAAACTGCCGCCTGGAATATTATGAAATTAAAGACATGCTCGGTGTTCTGAGCAGCAGTAAGGCGCCCGAACCTCCGGCTGATCTTGTCTCGGAGATCCGCGGCAAGCTTGAGAAAGCGGCTCCGGAAGTCAAAGCGGAGCGCGCCGCTATAAAGGCTGAAAACGGCGAAGGCGCGGCGGACAGGATCCTCGGCTTTTTCGGAACGGTTAAGGAAAAGACCGATCATGTTATAAAACACACCAATTGGCGCATTGTGGCTCCCGCGGCGCTCAGCGCGGTGCTGGTTCTCGGAGTTGCGGGAAGCGGCTTGTACCAAGTGATGAAGTCCTCGGATGAGATTTATGATTTTTCTGAAAACGAGGCGATCGCCGATGCGAGGGCAACAGCAAAACCGAGTTCCAGCGGTCTTGACGAGTATGTGACCGACGAAGAGGATGAAAACGATACATCCGCGAAGGCGACGAGCCGTCCCGGAGCGGCATCTTCGGCGAGTCCGTCAGCAACCGCGAAACCGTCAGGATCCTCGGCTTCTTCATCATCGGTTTCGCCGAAAGCGACCGCAAGACCATCGTCCTCGACAAGTCTTCCGCTGGGCGGAAGCTCTTCGAGCAGAACAACTACATCGAGCGGCACGACGGCCCGGACTACCACAAGCGGATCAACATCCAGAACCACCACCGGCACCACGTCTTCGGGTACTTCGTCAAGAACGGCCGCGTCAGGCACGGTCAGGGCCGCAAATCCGACGCCCGCGCCCACGCAAAAACCGTATGTAACGCCGAAAATAATTCTTCCGGACATTGCCACCGGCATTACTTCGCCGACATACGTGGCTCCCGACAGTGTGACTGTGGCGGGCAGCGAGCCCGAAAACTTTGTATATAACGAACCGACGGCGGAAGCCGCATCGGTTCCGGTACCCACGGCTGCTCCGACCTCGCCCCCAACAAATGAGCCGAGGGCGGAAACTGCATCGGCCGTAACATCCGCTCCGGGTCCGAGCGCTTCACCGGGCTTGAGTCCTTCGCCCGCGCCGAGCACATCGCCCCGTCCGAGCACATCACCTCGTCCGGGTACATCACCGGGCCCCGCAGCGACTCTGCGGCCGGGCAGCGTAAAAGAATCCGACCGCAAGCGCAACAACAACGGCGAGACTGAGGAATATTCCAAAAAAGCGGCCGAGATGGACAGCGCTTCGGTTATAAGCTGTGAGATCAAGGAAAAAGCTACGCTTGACGAAATTATGAATTCGGGCATGGCCGATTGTTCTAAGATCGACAAAGACGGCACGATCACGCTGTACTTCGATAAGGACGATTATCAGACCTTCACCGACTATCTAAAGGAAAAGAATTTGAGTTACACTCTGGTTTCCCTGGGCAGCGGCGACGATGTAAAGGTATTGATTACCGACAGCACCCAAAAAACAAAATAATGATTATTTGAGGCGCGGAGATCCCGCGCCTTTCTTTTTTTGCGAGTGTTGCAAATTTAATATTTATATGTTATAATATACTTAAAACCAATAAGGAGATGAATTTATGCCTTTCAAAATAGTGCGGGGAGACATCACCAAAATGGATGTTGATGTGATCGTGAACGCTGCCAACGAGGCTCTCAGTCCGGGCGGCGGCGTATGCGGAGCGATTTTCAACGCCGCGGGCTATGAACGGCTCAAGCGCGAATGTGCCAAAATAGGCGGATGCAAAACGGGAGAGGCTGTTATCACCGAAGGGTTTGATCTCAAAGCGAAATATATAATACATACGCCCGGCCCGATTTTTAATGACGGCGCGCACGGAGAGGCAGAAAAGCTGTTTGCGTGTTATACCTCAAGCCTCCGTTTGGCGGC
The DNA here is from genome assembly GCA_947625055.1 of uncultured Monoglobus sp. Taxonomy (GTDB): domain Bacteria; phylum Bacillota; class Clostridia; order Monoglobales; family Monoglobaceae; genus Monoglobus. The sequence continues at coordinate 50,740 of CANQMT010000016.1, forward strand.
GGAACACGGTGCCGAATCGATCGCTTTCCCCTTGATTTCATCTGGAATATACGGCTATCCGAAAGGCGACGCGCTGAGGATCGCAACCGATGCCATAATCGGGTTTCTGACCCGCCATGACATGGATATTTACATGGTAATATATGACAGAGAGCAGTTCGCGGTAAGCACCAAGATATATCGCAAGGATGCCTTTGATGAGAGGACCAAGCTGCTTGATGACGTCAAGAGTTATATTGATGACCGTATTGAGGGAGAGGAAAGCTCGGCTCCCGGATCCTCGCATTACAAGATCGGAAACGAGAAAATATATGATTTCAAGCAGGCGGAGGCAAAACCGAAGGCGGAGTCCGCGGATATTGATTTGATGCCGAGCGAGGAGGATTATTCTTCTGATAATGGATCGGTCTATTCCATAACCGATCTTCAGCGGCGGCTCAGGCATATGGACAAATCGTTTTCGCAGTATCTCCTGGAGCTTATTGACAAAAGCGGCATGACCGACGCACAGGTATACAAGCGGGCCAACATTGACCGCAAGCTGTTTTCAAAGATAAGGACCAACCCTCAGTACAGGCCCGGAAAGATAACGGCTGTCGCTTTCGCGCTGGCGCTGTGCCTCAACCTGAACGCGACCCGCGACCTTATCGGCAGGGCGGGCTACGCTCTCACGCGGAGCAACAAGTTTGACATAATAATCGAATATTTTATATCCCGCGGCGAGTATGATATATTTGAGATCAACGAGGTCCTGTTCGCATTTGACCAGCCGCTTATAGGCGCGTAAAAATTTTTGAATTTGTCGCCTGCCGGGCGACCATTCCCCGCTTTGTGAGCGATATAATATGAGCATAACAAAACACTAATTTTTTTGGAAAGCGGGGATCAAAAATGAAGAAAGGTCTGACAGAGGTAGTATTCATTCTTGACAGGAGCGGCTCAATGAGCGGACTTGAATCGGATACGATCGGCGGCTATAACTCCATGCTGAAAAAACAGAAGAAAGAAGATGGTGAGGCACTGATATCGACCGTGCTGTTTGACAGCAAGTGCGATGTTATTCATGACCGCGTTCCGATAGAACGTGTGAAGGAACTTACCGATGATGAGTATTACGTTCGCGGATGCACCGCGCTGCTTGACGCGGTCGGCGGTGCGATCCGACATATCGGAAATGTACACAAGTATGCGAGAAATGAGGACGTGCCGGAAAAAACGCTGTTTATAATTACCACCGACGGAATGGAAAACGCAAGCCTGCGTTACGGTTACGACGACGTTAAGCGGATGATCGAGAGGCAAAAGTGTGAATACGGCTGGGAGTTTTTATTTTTGGGCGCGAACATTGACTCTGCAAGAGTGGGAGCGAGAATGGGTATCTCGCGTGATTTTACAACCGATTACGTGAACGACAGCGCGGGAGCCGAACTGAACTACGATGTTATGAGCGAGGCGATAAGCGCCGTAAGGAAAAGCTCCGAGCCGCTCACGGGAGCGTGGAAGGAGCGTATAGACAGCGACTTTGCAAGACGCGGATAGTAAAATACCGCTCCGGCTTTTAAGCCGGAGCGGTGTTTGTATTGTTTAGTTAAAGAAATATGTATCGGTGCCGCCGGAGGTCGATATTACGGGGCCGTCTGCGAGAGACTCCTCGCTGCCGAATTTGTTCGGATCGAATTGATAATATCTGCCCTCGTCATTATAGCCTTTGAGGATCCTGAAGGTTATCAGCCTCGGAACCGGATCAGAGGTGCTGTGGCTGACGTTCACATACCGCCCGAAGGCGTCATCGCCGTAAAGATCGGCGTTTGCCGATGCCGAAGTTTCCTTTGCGAGGCCGATTTCACGGAGCAGAATTTCATATTCCCCGCGGTAGCTTATAACGCCGTCGGGATCAAAGTTTCCGTTTTCGTCCGCGGTTATCAGTCCGCGGTTTTTCGCTTCGTATATTATTCCGTTCGCCCAATGGCCCTCGGTGTCGGGGAATGCGGCGGGCGCGTTTTCGTCGATCTGCCAGCCGTCTATTCTTGAAATCAGCGCCAGAAACTCGGCGCGGGTGGTCGCCTCGCCGGTCCTGAGCTCCTCGGCGGTCGCGCCGTTTACATATCCGTTATCCACGAACCACTGCGCGCTCTCGTCAAGTGTCGGATTTGTGATATACGGCGTTATGTCAACAGGCTTCGGATCGTCGGCGAGCTTCGCGGCGTACTTATCAACGCCGTTGTTTCGGTTTATATAAAGCCGCATAAGGCCGCCGCTTAAAATGCTCATACTGTGAAAGATCGGAGGAAGTATGAAATCGCCGTTTGAGTCCATCAGAGCCATATTGTACTCCCCGTCGTTATGAAAATCGCCGCTTATCTCATAATAAATTTTTTCTCCGTCAGTGACCGCGTATGCCTGCAGATCGCCCACGTCGGGCAGCTCTTTTAAACTGCCGTCATTGTATATAAAATAGTTTTTGCAGTTTTTGGTGACGATCGGGCCGCTCACGCGGTCAAACTGCGGCTCGCGCACAATATTGCCGTATCTGTCCGCAAAACCGATCTTGCCGTTTTTGGAGATCGTTATCAAAACAGCCGACGGACATATGCCTCCCTGCGCCTCATATCCGCTCAAAAGCAGCTTTCCGCTTGTGTCGTAATAATCGTAATATCCTATGCCGTTTTCATCGCGTTCGGAGCTTCTCAAGGCAATAACGGTCGGCAGGTCTTTGGTGGCGGGATCGCTGAACGGGTATAGGTTGTCGATGTAGGTGTAAGACGCTTTAGTGCTGAGCAGGATCTCGGAAGAGTATTTGCCGCTGTCGCTTAAAACGGTGGCGCCGTCAGCGCCGCAGATATCAAAAGCGGTGTCGCTGCCGTTTTCCGACGCGCTCGTGTTGAAAACAAATATGTCATCGCTGTAATCGAGGATGCCGCTCGCCTTTTTCTCAAACAGTTTTTCTCCGTCCGTTGAATATACCTCGGTAATTCCGTCATCACGCGTCAGCGTGATGTATTTGCCGCCGATTATCTGCGGCTCATTCTCGGAAAGAGGAAGAAGCTCGCGGCCCGCTTCGTCGATCACCGTGTAGCCGTAGTCGCGGCCGACCACGGTCAGGCTGCCCGAGTATCCGCTTTGAACATAGTCGTATATCGGGCCGACAATAATGTTTCCGTCGAGGTCGGACACGGCATATTTGTCATCTGCGGTCAGAAGCGCTATCTTGTTATAGTCAATAGCCGCTTCTTTGTACTCGCACGGAATAACGAGCTCTCCGGTTTTGACGTCCGCGCAGCCCCATTTGCCGTCTTTTTTCACAGACACTCTGATTTTGTCGCGATATTTTGCAATCTCATCGTAGGTCGCAAAGCGACTGCTGTTCGTTCCGGCCGTTACCGTGTCAAAGCAGACGGAGTCAAGCTTGCGCACATCGGCCAGCTCCTTGGCGGACATCAGGTTGACGCACTCGCCGCCGAAATAGTTGTTGCCGAAATTGATATCGTCCCAGACGGGTTCAAGAACAATGTCGCCCTGATGCTCAACTCCGAATTTTGCGTTTTCATCGCAATATATCATGTAGCTGTAATTCGGTACCCGATCGGAGTCTGCTTGAGAGACATCGGTCAGGTTGGAAATTGCCGATATATCATCAAGTGAATATTCGGCGTAAGCCGCGGGCATTGCCGCAAGCATTGCAGCGGCGGACAGCGCCGCGATCGTTTGTTTTAATTTTGAGTTTTTCATATCAATCATCCTTTCGTTAGTAGATCAACGCTTTGCCGTTTGCCTCGGCAGTGAATGTAATTAAATAGTTCCCGCCGGGCGTCAGGCCCTCAACAGCGTATTCCGCGAAGGTTCGCGGCTTCACGCATAGGCTTGCAACCTTCTCGCGCGCGGGGTCGGTCGAGACGTTTATCTTGATTATGTCCGCCGTTTCCGAGCTTAAATAAAACGTGATTTTTCCGTTTTCGTCCGCCGCTTTTGTGACCGCGGTTTCGCCTTTGGTCAATGTCGCGGTGCACGCCGTCGGATGGGCAGCCGTCATGCTGTCAAAACCGGTGCCGGGCGGCAGCTTGTTTGCCGATGCGGCTGCGCTCGGGACAACAGAGAGATCACCCCCTGTTTCGGCGTAAGCCGCGGGCATTGCCGCGAGGATCGCCGCCGCAGACAGCGCCGCGATCGTTCGTTTGATTTTTGAGTTTTTCATATCAATCATCCTTTCTGTTTAATATTTAGCGTTATATTGTAATAATTAATTTGTAGGGGCGGATATTATCCGCCAGCGGCGGCATGTGGGCATGCCGTCCTACACCGATAAACGCTTTGCGTTAGTAAATCAACGCTTTTGTCGGAGCGGAGGCGCTTATGACGAGGCGGCAAAGCCCTTTGAGGCCCGACACTGTGTATGAGGCGAATGTCCTGGGTTTTAATAGCAGCCTGCCTGCGGGCTGATCGCTGTCATACACGTCGATCGAGACCATGTCCGAGCTTTCCGAGTTCAGATATACGCTGATCTCGCCGTCCGTCGGTTCCTTTTCGACGGTTTTTGTCTCGCCGGCACGGATCTCGGTCTCGTACGGCTGTCTGCCGTCAGTCTCGGCGGCGGACTTAACTTCGTCATAGTCGGTGCCGGGCTTCAGGCGGTTCGCCTTCGCGGTCAAAGTTTCGCCGTCAACGTCCGTGAAAAATACGGTGCCGTTTTCTTCGGTGGTTTCCGCGGCGTTTTCCGCCGTGCCGTTTTGACTTGCCGATGAATAGATTCCCGCATCGTTTATTATGACCGCCGCCGGGGGCTGTGCGGAGGGGTTCGGCTCGCTGTCCGAAACGGTTCGCTCGGAACTCGGCGCCGTGTTTGCTTGAGTGGTGTTCGGGGCGCTTTCAGCGGATCGAACGGAGTTTTCGTGAGGAATATTATCTGTCTGCTCTGCATCGGCGGCGTCCGCGGATCGGTCCGCCTGTTGGGAGTCAGGGCTGAATCGGTGCTCTGATACTATTGATCGGTAAAGCTCGTTGCTTTCGGGTCTTATCGGCTCGGGCAGCTTGGCGTTTGTCAGGCAGGTGCAGCCGGCGGCTATGACGAGCGCCGCGCCGAGAATCCGGAAGATCATGGCCGGTTTTTTAAAGGCGGCCACGTTCTTTATCCTGCGCTTTATATTGCGCTTTTCGCCCGACATTCCCACGGCCGCGCTCGGGCTGTAGAGCGAGAATTTCGCGGCGGTGTTGATTATCGTCATTCCGTATTCAATTCGCTCGTCGTTTTTCATATAACCCACGGCCTTCTCGTCAGCCGCTATTTCCATTTCCTGTCTTGCTTTAAAATCAAACAGCCAAACGAGCGGATCGAACCAGTGAATTGACCGTGCGATCGACAGCAGACAGCCGCTAAGCACATCATGCCGCTTCACATGGCAGCACTCGTGAAGAATTATGTGCCGAACCTCGTCGCGGGGCATGGATTTGATCTCATTTTGCAGCAGCAGTCTCGGACGGAAAAATCCGAATATCGCGGGCGTGTCGATCTTGTTCTGGATCACCGGAACGATTTCGCGCCGAATCCCGAGCTTTTCGCGGCATTCCCTCAGAGCTTCCTCAAAGACGGGGTCGTCGTATCTTTGAAGCTTTGTAAGTTCGCGGCGCAGCAAAAATTGCGGGATAAACGCGCGAAGCAGCATCGCCGCCGCGCCGCACAGCCAGATCAGCGCGGCTATGTAAAATGTGTCCATTCTCGCCGTGGGCGCCGTTTGCGCGCTGACGCCATCCGCGATCGGCGCGGGAAGAAGATTAAACAGGCTGAACCTTGCCTCGGGCGCGATCGGCATCAGCAGCCTCAGCGCCGCGATCAGCCACAGCAAAAACCTGAACCGCGCCGGGATCTGTTTTTTGAGCAAAATGTTGAGCAGATACACAACAACGCCCAAAACCGTTCCGTAAAGCGCCGCGGTGAGGCAAAAACTGAATAACAGCTTAACAAACATCATTGATCTCCTTTAAGAATGTTTTTCAGCTCCTCAATGTCGTCGCCGGTCAGCTTGTTTTTTTTGATGAAGCCGATCAGCATCTTGTTGACCGAGCCGCCGAACATCTTTTTGACAAAGGTCTCCGCCTCGTGCTGTCTGTACTCTTCCTCATCGACCGCCGCCGAGTAAATGTTGGAGTGAAGATTGATCTTTTCCGCCGTTATCGCGCCTTTTGCCGCGAGGCGTTTGATGAGAGTGTGGATGGTTTTGGGTTTCCAATCGCTGACCTTTGACACCTCGGCGACGATCTCCGCGCTTGTCATGCTTCCGTTTCTCCACAGAACGTTCATAACCTCGAGCTCAGAGGTTGAGATCTGCGGTAAATTTTCATGGCCTTTCATAGTACGCCTCCTTTGAAAAATCAGACTACTTAAGTACTCTAAATCTATCTTACACCCGTACGAGGGATTTGTCAAGCATTTTTTTGAAAAATTTTAAAAAAATCTCAAATACCTTAATTTGAATGATACACGTCAATCTAATTTATTAACAAAGTTGTAACATTGATCAAAGCAAGGAAAAAGTGCAGAAATTCAGTGAGGTTG
>CANQMT010000017.1 GCA_947625055.1 uncultured Monoglobus sp.
AACCTCACTGAATTTCTGCACTTTTTCCTTGCTTTGATCAATGTTACAACTTTGTTAATAAATTAGATTGACGTGGCAAATACCAGATGATACTTGCAATTCCACGTTGTGTGTGATAAACTATTATTGCTTTGTGATTTACTCATTAAGCTTTCCTCCTTGCTATTTTGTTGCAGTCGCCAAACTGTTTTCATTATAGCATTGGAGGTTTTCTTATGCAATCACTTGAAGCTAAAGCTTTTTCGGAACTCACCCGCATAGCGGGTGGTTTATTTTTATTAGCATCACAACGAAAACAAAAAGGCGGTGGTCAGCCGCCTTTTTGTTTAAAAATCATCTAAATTCAAAATCACACGCTTTTTGTTAAAAACTCCGGACTACCGCCGCGGTGTGCCTATATTGTCGGAAAGCACCCGCAGAAATGTGCCGCGCCTGTTAATACTGCGCCTTGTTTGGTTGTGGTGAAATTTTAAACACATTAAATCAGTTTTAAACTCCCGCGCGCAAAAATCAAAATGATTTGTTTTATCGTTCCAACAATAATCCGCGTGCTCGGACATTATTTTATAAAAACCGGCCTCCCTTCGATATTTTTTAATCATTACAAATAATTCACGCAAAATTATTATTGAGCTTTAATCACATTATATTATAATATTTTTTTTAAAGTCAAGTATTTTTTGTTAAAAAATAGGTATTTTTTAAAAATAAAATAAAAGTCTTTAAAATATTTTTTAAAAACTCTGTATATTTTAAAGAAAAGTATTTGACTTTTATTTTATCTTATGCTATAATAATTATATAAAAATCATACAGAAGGTGATCAATATGCTGAATAAGTGTTCCAACCTTTTTAAGAAAAACGAAATAAACCCAAAGGACATTATCTATATCAAACGAGACGGCAGGAACAACGCGCTGCATTTGATTGACGGCCGCGTGATTCCCACTTACATCCCCGCCAAAACCGTTGCGGCGGAATCTTCCGACGATGTGAACATGCTGAACGTCAACAAGGGAGTTTATTTATCGGAAAACTATATCGTAAGCGTTGAAAAAGGAATCTACACCATGAGCGACGGGGCGACATTCAAAGGCAGGGTACGCACCCCCGGCGAACACAAGCTGAACGCGGAGCGCATCAAAAACAGCCCGCGTGAAAAATCGCGCTTGACCTATGAGCGGATACGCCAAAAATTTTCCTGCGTTGACGATTTGCCGGTGGCGTTCTGCGTAATTGAACTCAAATTTGACGAGGCGGGACACGGCGTTGATTTTATTTTCCGCTACTGCAACAAGCAAATGGAAGTGATCGAGGGCAAAACAATCGAGGAAATGACCGACCGCTCGTTCTATGAAGTATTCACAAACGGTGACAAGAGATGGCTGGTTGTGTACGCGGATGTGGCTTTAAACGGCGGCCAACGCGAAATGCACTGCTACAGCCGCGAGGTCGACAAGAACCTTTACATAAAATGCTTCCAGCCCGAGGAAGGCTTCTGCGGCTGTGTGCTGCTTGAGGAATAGATCTTACCCATATAAATACGCGCTCCGTTTTCGGGGCGCGTATTTGTTATTTAATGTCGCTGATATTATAAGGCGTGGTCTGGTAAACAAAGTAGTTGAGCCAATTCGAGTAGAGCAGATTGGCGTGGGCGCGCCATGTGTTCTTGGGCTCGGTCGCCGGGTCGTCATTTTCAAAATAGTTTTTCGGCACTTTTATGTCAAGCCCCTTTTCCTTATCCCTGAAATACTCGTTTGCGAGCGTGATGTTGTCATACTCGGAGTGTCCGGTCACAAAGAACTGCCGCTCGCTCTTGGCTGTCACAATATACACTCCCGCCTCGTCGGAAACGGCAAGGATCTCAAGTTCCGGCACTTTTTCGATATCCTCGGCGCGAACTTCGGTATGCCGCGAATGAGGCGCGTAAAACTTATCGTCAAAGCCCCGCAGCAGGATCTTGCGCTTCTTTTCAGGCACTACATAATGCTCGTAAATACCGAACATCTTTTCTTTTAAGTCATATTTCGGAATTCCGTAATGGTAGTAAAGCGCGGCCTGAGCGCCCCAGCAGATATGGAAGGTTGACGTGACATTGCTCTTTGACCATTCCATTATCTCGCACAGCTCGTCCCAGTAATCAACTTCCTCAAAAGGCATTTGTTCGACCGGCGCTCCGGTTATGATGAGGCCGTCGAACTTCTTGCTTTTATACGCCTCAAAGGTGTTATAGAACGAGTCCAAATGACTTTTGGGCGTATTTTTTGACTCATAGCTCTTGGTGCTCATCAGGCTGATATTTATCTGAAGCGGAGTGTTGCCGAGCATTCGCATAAGCTGCGTCTCGGTATCTATCTTGGTCGGCATGAGGTTCAGGATCAGGATCTCAAGCGGTCTGATCTCCTGAGTTATGGCGCGTGTCTCGGTCATAACAAAAATATTCTCGTTGTTCAGTATATCGGTCGCCGGCAAATCATTTGCAATTTTAATAGGCATTGTATCACCTCATTTTTTCAATTATATTCAAAGAACGCTCGGCTGTCATTTCAGCCTTTTTTCGCTTATCCCTGACCCTCTCGCCGAGAGGGGATATTATCCCGTAGTTCACATTCATGGGCTGGAACCCGCTTATGCCCTCGTTTGAAACGTAGTGCGAGAGCGCGCCGATCGCGGTCTCCGGCGGCAGGATATCGGGCGCGTTCCCTTTTAGCCGCTCCGCGGCGTAACGCCCCGCGAGCAATCCGCTCGAGGCGGACTCAACATAACCCTCGACTCCGGTTATCTGGCCCGCGAAAAAGATGTTTGGATTTGATTTAAGCGAGTAGTCCGCGGCGAGCAGCCCGGGCGAGTTTAAATAAGTGTTCCGGTGCATAACGCCGAAGCGCGCAAACTCGGCGTGTTCGAGACCGGGTATCAGTCCGAAAACGCGCTTCTGCTCCCCGAACTTCAAATGAGTCTGAAATCCGACTATGTTATACATAGACGCGGCGGCGTTGTCCTGTCTGAGCTGAACAACGGCGTAATATTTCTCGCCGGTCTCGGGGTTATCAAGTCCGACCGGTTTCAGCGGGCCGTAGCGCATCGTGTCCTCGCCGCGCTTCGCCATTACCTCGATCGGCATGCAGCCCTCAAATACCTTGTTGTTTTTTTCAAATTCATGAAGCTCGGCGGTCTCGGCCGAGACCAGCGCCTTATAGAATTTGAGGTACTCATCCTTTGTCATGGGGCAGTTGATATAATCCGCGCCTCCCTTACCGTACCGCGCGGCTTTGAAAGCCTTGGTCATATCTATGCTCTCGGCGGTAACAATGGGAGCGGCCGCGTCAAAAAAGTGCAGATATTCGCTGCCCGTAAGCTTTGATATGCTCTCCGCCAATCGGTCCGAAACAAGCGGCCCCGCGGCGATTATAAAGTCCTCGCCGGAGTCGATCTCCGTCACCTCGCCGTATTCGACGCTGATACTCTCATGCGCTTTGATCCTCTCGGTCACGGCTTTGGAAAATCCGCCTCTGTCAACTGCCAGAGCGCCTCCGGCGGGGACTTTATGCTCATCGGCGCAGGCCATGATAAGCGAGCCGAGTCTGCGCATTTCCTCTTTAAGAAGCCCCACGGCGTTATATATGCCGTCCGCCCTTAAAGAATTGCTGCAAACCAGCTCGGCGAACTCGGGCGTCTTATGGGCCGGAGAATATCTTTCCGGCTTCATCTCGCAAAGCGTGACGTCGATCCCACGCTCCGCCGCCTGCCATGCGGCCTCGCAGCCCGCGAGTCCCGCTCCTATTATTTTAAGCTTCATATTTATTCCTCGTCGGTTTTCTTTTTCGATTTGCTTTCGGGCTTTTTCACATACCCGCAGTCCTCGTTATAGCAGACATAGCTGATCGGGCCTCTGCGGAACGCCCGTTTTTTCATCAGCACGCCGCCGCACTGCGGACATTTTTCGTTTGTCGGCTCATCCCATGATATAAAGTCGCACTCGGGCGAGTTTTCGCACGAATAGAACGTCGCGCCCTTTCGGGATTTACGGACAAGGACCTTGCCGCCGCATTTCGGACACGGCGCGTCAAGCTCGACCGTTATGGCCTTGGTGTTACGGCACTCCGGAAAGCCGGGACAGGCCAGGAACTTCCCGAATCTGCCCTGCTTATATACCATGCGGCGTCCGCACTTCTCGCAGATAACATCGGATTCCTCATCTTTTATATCAACGCTGCCGATTTTTTCCTCGGCGTCTTTAAGAGACTTTTCAAACGGGCCGTAAAAGCCGCGAACGACCTCGTGCCAGTCGTTTGTTCCGTTTGCGACATCCTCGATCTTATCCTCCATGTTGGCGGTGAATTTAAGATCGACAATGTCTTTGAAATTCTCTTTCATAAGATCGGTCACTATATATCCGAGCTCGGTCGGGAACAGCGTCCGCTTTTCCCTCGCGACATAGCCTCTGGCGGTTATAGTGGCGATCGTGGGAGCATAGGTGCTCGGCCTTCCGATCCCTTCTTCCTCCATTGCCTTTACCAGAGACGCCTCGGTATATCTCGGAGGCGGCTGAGTGAAATGCTGCTCGGGCTTGAGCTCGGAAAGCTTGAGCTGCTGGCCTTCGGTGAGGGGCGGGAGCTTCTTGAGCTTCTCCTCCTCGGTGTCCTTGCTCTCGACATAGAGAATGGTGAAGCCGGCGAACTTGACCGAGCTTCCGCTCGCCTTAAACATATATTTGCCGGCAGCCACGTCAACGCTGACCGTATCATAGACCGCGTCAGACATCTGGCTGGCCATGAACCGCTGCCAGATCAGGCGGTAAAGCTTATACTGGTCGGGTTTGAACGTCTCTTTGTACTTTTCGGGATCGTTGGCCGCAAACGTGGGCCTTATAGCCTCGTGAGCGTCCTGCGCCGATTTTTTTGCCTTGTAAATTTTAGGGGCTGACGGCACGAACCCGCTGCCGTACTTTTCGGCAATGTACGAACGCGCGTCATTTCTGGCAACTTCGGCGATACGCAGAGAGTCGGTCCTCATGTATGTTATAAAGCCCATCTCGTAAAGCTGCTGGGCCGCCATCATCGTGCGGCGTGTGGTAAAGTTCAGCTTGCGCGAGGCTTCCTGCTGCATGGTGCTTGTGGTAAACGGCGGCGCGGGACGGCGCTTTGTCTCTTTTTTTGTTATTTTCGCAACCTTAAAGTCCGATCCTTTAAGCTCCTTAACGATAGCGGACGCGGTCTCTGCGTCCTCGATAGGGAGCTTCTTGCCGTCGGCTGTGCCGTAGAACTTCGCGATAAACGGGAGCTTTCCCTTGTCGTTGGTCAGTTTCGCATCTATCGACCAGTATTCCTGCGGCACAAACGCGTCGATTTCGCGCTCACGGTCAACGATCATCCGCGTCACGGCCGACTGAACGCGTCCGGCGCTCAGCCCCTTTTTGACTTTTTTCCAAAGAAGCGGACTTATCTGATAGCCCACGATCCGGTCAAGAATTCGGCGGGCCTGCTGGGCGTCAACCAGATCCATATCAATGGATCTCGCGTCCTTCACCGCTTCTTTTACCGCGTCTTTGGTAACTTCGTTAAACGTTATTCGGCAGGCGCTTTTTGGGTCAATGCCCAAAATATGCGCCAAATGCCACGAGATCGCTTCGCCTTCCCGGTCCGGGTCGGTCGCAAGATAAACAGCCGACGCGGACTTGGCCTTTTTTTTGAGCTTCGCGATGACGTCGCCCTTGCCTCTGATAGTTATATACTTAGGCTCAAAATTATTGTCAAAGTCTATGCCTATCTGACTTTTTGGCAAATCACGAAGATGACCCATCGTCGCCTCTATGTTATATGAACTGCCGAGATATTTTTTAACGCTGCTGACCTTTGTGGGCGACTCCACAATGACCAGCTTCTTTTTCCTCTCAGCGGTCTTTTTGGTTGTCTTTCTTTTTTCAGCCATAATTATCCTCCGTTATATTCAAGCGAATACATATTTCCGGCGCGCTGCCTCAATTTACCCTTGAGCTGCAGCAGCACGACCAGGCTGTTTGCCTCGGAAGGTTTAAGCCCGGTATTTCTTATTATTTCATCAATATGCGCGGGAGCTCCGAACTTGAATAAAAATTCAAGAATTTTTCTTTCGTTTGGTGTGCAGTCATTAAAATCGGGAGTTTTCGCGGGCTCGGGCTTGTCATTCTTTTTATTTTCCTGTTCCGGCGCCGCACTGTCGGGCGGTTTGATCTCCATAACTCCGCGCTGAAGCAAATTCTCAAAACGCTCGCCGTACTCGTCAAGCACATCGTCCGCCGAAAGCGTCGTTATCGCGCCGTCATGGATCAGCGCGTTCGGCAGTGCGGCGTTATCATCCGCCGGTCTGCCCGGGACCGCGAATATATCGCGGTTATACTCCTGCGCGTACTTCACAGTGATAGACGTCCCGCTTTTCACGCCGCCCTCGGTTATCACCGCTCCGTAGGAAAGCCCCGCGATAATACGGTTGCGCTCCTGATAGAAATAACCGCGGCCTTTCATTCCGGGCGGCCGCTCAGAGATTATCATTCCCCGTTCCGCTATCCTTTCATACAATCGCGCGTTCTCACGTGGATACACAAGATCGACTCCGCCCGCGAGGACCGCCGCGGTGATCTGACCCGCGTCCAAGGCTCCCTTATGCGCCTCGGCGTCCAGGCCCTTCGCCATACCGCTTACTACCACGATCCCCTCCTCGGCCATTTCACGGCAGAGCTTCCGCGTGAACTTCTTCGCGTCGCCGCTCGCCTTTCGCGTACCGACAACGGAGATCGTCAGGAAATCGTTCAGATCCGCGTCAATACCCTTGACGTAAAGGATCTGCGGCGGAGCGTAAGTGTTTTTTAAAAGCCGCGGATATTCGGGATCGGAAATATGGATCAACCTGATATTTTTGCGGCGGCAGCTCTCAAGCAGCTCCTCAGCCTCTTTTAGATCCCTGCGGCGGTATTCAAGATTTTTAAGCCCCAATGTTTCCTTAATCGTATTCTTATCGGCCCCGCCGTCAAAAATCGTCTCCGCGCTTCCCAAAGTTTTCACGCATTTGTCTATAAAGTGCGGTGAATGGCCGCAAAAGCAGTTGAGCCACAGGCATTTCAGCAGCTTTTCCTCGTCCATATCAATACCTCCGATTATTCAAACAGCGCATACATCAGGATCCCCGCGGCGACGGCTGCGTTCAACGACTCAACACGCCCCTTCATAGGTATCCTGACGTTGACATCCGACAAACTCAGGATCTCGCGCGAAACGCCGCGCGCCTCGCTGCCGATAACAGCGACGGTTTTTGACCCTTTGGCGGATACGGCGTACTCAAACAGATCAACGCTCCCGTCAAGCGCGGCAGCCGCGATTTTAAAACCTTCCGCCTTAAACCTTTTTATATCCGAAGCCCCGCAGCCGGTCCTGAATCTGACGCGGAATATCGAGCCCATGGTAGAGCGCACCGATTTCGGATTATAAATATCCGCGCAGCCTTTCATGAGGCACACCATATCGGCGCCCGCCGCTTCGGCGGTCCGTATTGCCGCGCCCACGTTTCCGGGCTCGGAGACTCCGTCAAGCACCAGAATGTTTGACATTTCAGACGTCGGCGCCGCATCCTCGGGAAAGACCTCAACAAGCGCGGCGATCCCCTGAGGGTTCACGGTCGATACCGCCGCGCGGAACAGCTTGTCCGGCACGACATAAACCTCATGACCCCTCTTTGAGAGTTCCTCGGGCAGAGGATCCGCAAACGCGTCGGAGGCGAACACGCATCTGATCCTGTCCGCCGCGAACATGGCGGCCTCCTCGACCATGCGTCTGCCTTCGACCGGGAACAGACCATGCTTTTTCCTGCCTTTAGGAACCGAGACCGCGCTCAGGAGTCTGAATTTTTTATTGTCCTTTGAAGTTATCGAATGTATCATAACCTCACCTTTAAATCCCGTAATCAAAATATAGCAAAAGTTATACCCGCTTGTCTTGGGTATAACTTTGTGATACTATTTTACCTTCTCAACAAGCTGTGTGAAAGCTTCCGGGTCGGATATAGCGATCTCTGACAGCATCTTTCTGTTGATGTTTATGTTGTTTTTCTTGAGCCCGTTCATAAACTGACTGTAGCTTATGCCGTTCTGTCTCGCGGCGGCATTTATACGGGCGATCCAAAGCTGTCTGAATTCTCTCTTTTTCGCCTTTCTGTCTCTGTAAGCGTAAGCGAGAGACTTCATAACAGCCTGATTTGCTGTTCTGTACAGCTTGCTCTTAGCGCCTCTGTAGCCCTTTGCAAGCTTCAAAACCTTCTTGCGTCTTGCACGCGTCTTAACCGCGCCTTTTATTCTTGCCATAGTAATTTTCCTTTCTGATTTTTAAGAGTTTAAACAAAGCGTTTCGGCTTATTTGTAAGGCATCATAGACTTGATCGTAGCCTCGTTGGCCTTAGCGAGATAACCGCCCTTTCTGAGCTTTCTCTTTCTTTTTGTTGACTTCTTGTTAAGAATGTGGCTTCTGTAAGCCTTACCTCTCTTCACTTTGCCGTTCTTGGTAACGCTGAAACGCTTCGCCGCGGCTCTGTGTGTCTTGATCTTAGGCATTGTCTTTTCTCCTTCCGTTTTAAAACTTAATTAATGCATAAAATGCAATCTCTGCTACTTCTTTTTGGGTGTGATAAACATAGCCATGTTCCTGCCTTCCATTTTAACGCCCTTGTCAACGTCGCCGTACTCGGCGGCGCCTTCCTTAAACTTCATAAGCATATCTCTGCCCAAGGACGAATGGGTGATCTCACGACCTCTGAACCTTACCGACACCTTGACCTTGTCGCCGTTTTTAAGGAACTTAATACCGGCCCTGAGCTTGGTCTCAAAGTCATGATCGTCAATATTCGGGCTCAGTCTGATCTCCTTGATGGCAACGACCTTCTGGTTCTTGCGGTTTTCCTTCTCGCGCTTTGAAAGCTCAAACTTATGCTTGCCGTAGTCCATAATTTTGCACACCGGCGGCTTGGCCTGTGGCGCGATCTTCACCAGATCAAGGTTTTTCTCATCAGCCTTTGCCTGAGCTTTGGCGCTCGACATAATTCCGAGCTGCTCTCCGTCCGGCCCGATAAGACGAACCTCCTTGTCTCTGATCTCGTCGTTGATCATCAAATCCTGCTTAGCTATACAAAACACCTCCCAGTATTTTAACGCGCAAAAAACGCGGGGCAAAAGCACACCGCGATATAAAATCAAATCATATATAATTCAAATTTTATGACCCTTTTGCTGTTCACTGAGGGGAGAAGCGGCAACTTCTGCTTTATTTAACGTATGCTATTTTAGCACAAACATATATATATGTCAAGGGTTTTTTTAAAAAATTTTCAAAAATTCACCGCCGCGCTCCATTTGAATTAAAAAAGACTTGTCAAAAATTGTCGAATATGTTATACTTTGCAACGGAGGATCTTTATGTTAAAAAATATCACCGAAAAATTCCGCGCGCTTTCGGAAAAACTCAGAGTTTTAAAACGGAAAGCCGAAATACGGCCCGGCTCGGAGAAGTCTGCGGACCGCTCGAAAAATATGACAGATCAGGAAAAAACGTTCTCGGATCGTGCGAAAACTTGGTCGCATAGGGCGAAAGCTTTATTGAAGAAACCCGACCCGAAAAAGTGCTCGGATCTGCTCAAAAACAAAAAATTTATAGTCTGCTCGGCGGCCCTTATCATACTGATATGCGCCGCTATCGCCGCGTGCTCGACAGACACGGGCGAAGGCGAAAACACTGCTGTTGTCGTTGAGGACGAACCTGTCGAGACTCCGAAAAATCCTATGGACGGGGCGTCAGTCGCCGACGATTACAGATACGCAAATTATCTCGGCGCCTGGAACGGGGTCAGCGTGTTTTCAAACGGCTCCGAGAACTTCGGCATGGAACTTCTGAGCATCCGCGACCAAAGCGGGGCATACGCCTCCGCTGTTGCGGGGATCGCGCTCAGCGTGCCTGATGTTAACGTCTATGACGTTCTGGTCCCCACGGCTCAGGAATTTTACGCGCCGAACTCAAGCCGCACCAATCAGACGGCCGGGATAACCGACGTATATCAAGACCTTTTAAGCAGGAATATCCCCAACTTAACTCCCGTAAACATTGTGTCTGCGCTTTCGGAACACGCGGCGGAAAAAATTTATTTCTGCACCGACCACCACTGGACACAGCGTGGCGCATATTACGCATATGCCGAATACTCGCGCAAAAATCCGGACATCGCCGAACTTGATCCCCTCGAGACCTACCGCACCGAAAACAATTACGGATACAAAGGTTCGCTTTGCAGCTTCACAAACGGTACCGACGGCAGCGCGCTGCTTTCGCAAAATCCCGACATGCTTCAGTTTTTTTATCCGAAGCCCGAGTATGAGGCCGCGGTGTATTCCGACCCGTATATGACCTCGTATATGCAAAACGTGGAAGCGATCTGCCCGCGGCTTATGAACTACAGCAGCTTTCTGCAGGGTGATTTTCCTCTTGAGGTTTACAAAACAAATGTGAACAACGGGCGTAAGCTCTGCATAATAAAGGAGTCATACGGCGACGCGTTCTCGGTTTGGGCGCTCAACAATTACGAGGAGATCTACATAGTCGATTACAGGATGTGGAACGGCGGGACTTACGGGGGATATGACAGCAGCAATATCGCCTTTAAGATCAAGGATTTCCACGATTTCGCAAAATTTGACGATCTTATCATAATCAGCTATCCGGTGTCCGTTTCGGTTGATGCCCAGACGAGCCTGCTGGCGGCAATGTCAGCTTAGCGACCGGCGAACGCGACAAAAATCTGATCTCTTTATAAAAAGGCTTTGTCCGTCATCGAACGGAAACCAAAAAACGCAAAAAGGAGGACTGTTTTATGGTACATATAGGCAACGACTGGGATGAAATTCTGAGCGATGAGTTCCAAAAAGAATACTATTTGCGGCTGCGCGCTTTTCTGGCAAAAGAATACCGCAGCGGTACCGTCTATCCGGACATGTATGACATATTCAACGCTCTGAAATACACGCCTTACAAAGACGTAAAAGCGGTCATACTCGGTCAGGATCCGTACCACGGCCCGGGTCAGGCTCACGGTCTGTGCTTCTCGGTATTGCCCGGGATCGTGCCGCCTCCGTCGCTTAAAAATATTTACAAGGAAATATACGATGAGTACGGTACCCCGCCGCCGGAGAGCGGAGAGCTGACAAACTGGGCAAGGCAGGGTGTGCTGCTGCTCAACACGGTGCTCACAGTCAGGGCGGGCATGGCCAATTCCCACCGCGGCATGGGCTGGGAGATCCTGACCGACAAAATCATTTCGCTGCTCAATGATCGCGAGGATCCGATTGTGTTCATGCTTTGGGGTGCGAACGCGAGGCAGAAAACGGCGCTTATAACAAATCCGCGCCATCTTGTGCTTACCGCGGCGCACCCGAGCCCGCTCTCGGCGTACAACGGATTTTTCGGCTGCGGACATTTCAGAAAATGCAACGATTTTCTGGCTCTGAACGGAAAGGATGAAATAAATTGGCAAAAAACGGTCTGAAAAGACCTTTTGGTGAATATAATTACAAGAGGTAATGCTATGAAAAGAATATTAAGACCCGCGGCTCTGATTGCCGCTGTATCAGTGATCATAATGTGCGTTTCCGGCTGTTCTTTGCTTTCGCGGATCAAAGGGGATAACCCCTCTCCGGCGCAGACGGAGACTCCCAAACAGGAATCGGTCGCAGGCTCATGGACTCTCGATAAGATCCTTGACAAAAACGGCGTCGAAGTCGCACCGGACGATATAAATATACCCATAAAACCGTTTAGCGAAATGTCCGGCCTCACGGGAAGCATTTTGAGCGGCGCCGAGTTTAAATTCAGCGAGGACGGCAAAGTATCATTTCTTTTCGTCTCGGGCGATTATACTTACGAAAACAACACTCTGAGCATCTCGGTTCCGCAGTTTGAGGAAACGCTGAATGCGCCGTGCGAGATAAGCGACTCAAAAATGAGCCTGAAGCTCGGCGGCTATGAATTCATATTCAAAAAGAAGTAACTTAAAACCGCGCGGAGATCAAAAGATCCCTGCGCGGTTTTTATTATCGGTTCAAGACTTTGACAAAACAAAGTCGCTCAATATTTTCGCACTGCCGTCGATACCCAGCGCCGAGCTGTCGATCGTGATATGATAATTCCTGACGTCGCCCCACTCGCGGTTGGTGTAAAAATTATAGTAGTTGGCGCGTTTTTTGTCGGTTTTCTTCATAAGATCAACGGCTTCTTTCTCTTTTTGCTTGTATATCCTCATGACCCGTTCAAGCTTAAATTCCTCGGACGCGTGAATAAAAATGTTCACGACCCCGGGAAAGTCGCGCAGCACATAATCAGCGCAGCGGCCCACGATAACGCATGATCTCTCGATCGCCAAATTTTCGATGATCTGCGCCTGTATTCTGAAGACTGTGTCGGAGTTTATGATCTCCCCAGCGTGATAAAGGCCGTGTCTGTCGGACTGAAGGCCCATGACCAGCGAATATAAAAGGCTGTTGGTGGGTTTTTCGTCGATCCCGTCAAAAAGATTTTCCGAAAGGCCGCTCTCCTTGGCCGCGATAGCGATAAGCCCCTTGTCATAAAAATCTATCCCAAGCAGATCGGCAAGCTTTCTGCCGATCTTGCGTCCGCCCGAGCCAAACTGCCTTCCGAGAGTGATCACATATTTTTTGTTAAGACCGTTAATTTCGCCGCTCATATGCAACATCACCTTCCTGATTTGGTTTTTTTATTCTAACACATATTTCACAAAATTGCAAAGAAAAACGCAAAATTTAATGTATAAAAAAGGCTGTCCCGAATTGTGCAAAATAACTAACGTTAAGGAACTTTTCAGAGACTTTTCCGCGTCTGTTTTAATATCGTAATTTCAAAATAATCTGAGAATATATATGATTATACAACAATACACAATAATTTACAATAAGCCTTACGTGAAAGTCGCTTTTTTGAGCGTAAAACTCTTTTTTGACATAAAAATATATCCCAAAAGGCTACCGGGTGCAAAACTCAAGACGGCCGCTCGTGACGGCCGCCTTGAATTACGGCGGGCTCATTGCCTGCCGGATGCAAGCTTCATTATTTTTTTCAGTCGGTGGTTTACCCCCGATTTGGTCAGAGGCGGGTTAAGCCGCTTTCCGAGCTCGCTCAAGCTGAGATCCTTGTATTGAAGACGCAGCCGCGCGATCTCCCTGAGGTCATCGGGCAGCGCGTCAAGCCCCGCAGTGTCGCGGATCTTATGTATCGCCCTAATCTGATCCACTGAGGCGTTTATAGTCCTCGAAAGGTTTGACGTCTCGCCGTTGGCGCCGCGATTGGCGTCGTTGCGGATCTCTTTTTCGATCTTTATGTTAATAAGCTCCATCTGCGAGGCGCAAGCGCCCAACAGAGCCAGTATATCCTCAATAACCTCGCTGTTTTTCACATATGCAACATACTTTTTTTTACGGGCGATCATCTGAAGCTTAAACCCCAAATCGGAGAACAGGCGCGCCGCATCGGCGCACAGTTCGCGGTTCGGAGCCGAGATCTCAAGAGCGTAATTTTTGTTGGGATCGATAACCGCTCCGGATCCCATAAAAGCGCCGCGAAGAAATTCGCGTCTGCAGCAGCTTTTGTTTATATCTCCGGCGCGCATGAGGATCCCGCCGCTCTCATCCAGCATTTTAAGATCATAGAGAAGCTGAGCGATCTTCACGCTGTCGCGCACAACGGCGCTGTATTTTACGCCGCCGTTACCGCTCTGTCTGACGTCGGCCTCTATTCCCAAAAGCCTTGACAGCTCGACAAAACAGCCGACAACATCGGGATTGTCGCTTACGAGCTTGATCTCGCTCATTGAGACCGAAGCGGCGCCGAACAGCACAAGTCCCTTAAATCTTGAGCGGACGCAGCACATCTCGCCCGGATCGATCCGATAGATCTCCCTCTTGATTTTTCTGGAAAACGACTGTTTTTCATTCTCATTATCCGGCAAATTGATCACCTCCGTCTGTGTTCGGGAGTGTAAAGCAGGACTCCCTCACCGCTGACCTTTTGACCGTGCTCATTTCTGTTTATGCTGATAATATCCACAAGCGCGTCCGCCAAAGCGTAAGTATTGTGGCGGACATGTCCCTCGGCGTCGACCGAGACCATATCGCGCTCGATCACATTAATGTTTGTTGACGCAAATCTCACCTTGTCATATTCGACCGGCGCGGCTCCGTCGGCCTTATAGCGCTCTATAAGCTCCGGGCTGATCCCGCCGGTGTTCACAATACAGTAATCCAAAAAATCATCGAACGTGTGGTCCAAAATGGCCAGAGCGTGGTCAAATGCAGTATAGCCGTCAGTCTCGCCCGGCTGAGTCATTATGTTGTTTATGTAAACCACGGGCGCGTCCGATTCCCTGACCGCGCTCTTAAGATCGTCGATAACAAGGTTCGGCAGCACGCTGGTGTATAGGCTGCCCGGGCCGAGAGTGATAAGATCGGCGGTTTTTATATCATCAACGACCTCGCTCAGTGTCTCGACCGGCATAAGGTTGCCGAACTTTTTGCGAAGCCGGACCTTTTTTATCGCCGAATGACGCTCGCTGACCGCCCGGCCTATGCGCGATTCTCCCACAACCGTGCTGCCGTCCTCCATTGTGGCCACAAGCTCAACGTTTGACGCTGTTACCGGAAAGACCTTTCCGGTGATGTTCAAAACCTCGCACACGTTGCGCACCGCCTCAACAAAGTCGCCGCTGAAGGTCCCGGTCATCGCGGCCAGGAACAGATTGCCGAAACTCTGACCCTTGAGCTGGCCGCTGTCAAATCTGTAATTCAACAGTTTTTCCATCACCGGCTCGACCTCTGACAGAGCCAAAATACAACTGCGGATATCGCCCGGCGGCGGAATGTTCAGATCCTGGCGCAGCACTCCGCTGCCTCCTCCGTCGTCGGCAACGCTGACTACCGCCGTAATATCGGTGGTATAGCGCTTGATACCCCTCAGCATGGCTGACAAACCGGTGCCGCCTCCGATCGAGACGATCTTCGGGTTAAAGCTCTGAAATCCGCCGCGGTTCCGACGCTGCAGATTCTTATATTTTGATCTGTCGTATCCGCGGATGTCCGAATTATCCATATCTACACACCCTTTTGAATATCTCTGTGGCTAATGCTGACGTTGTTCTCGTCATCGCTCTTTAAAAACTTGTAAAGCTCCTCGGCCAGCGTCACGCTGCGGTGGTGTCCGCCGGTGCAGCCGATAGCGATAACAAGCTGGTTCTTGCCCTCTTTGACATATTCCGGCACAAGGAAATCTATCATAGCGGTGAGCATATTCAAAAATCTGCAGCTTTCATCAAAGCTCATCACATAATCATGGACATTGGTCTCAAGACCGGTGCTGTGCTTGAGTTCCGGAATGTAAAACGGATTTGGCAGGAAGCGCACGTCAAACACCAGATCCGCGTCAAGAGGAATGCCGTACTTAAATCCGAACGACATAACATTAATAATGATCCCCGTGCGCTGACGGGGCGAAAACATTGATTTTATCCGCGCCGAAAGCTGGCTCGCGGACAAATCGCTTGTGTCTATCACATAGTCGGCTCTGAGCCTCGCGTTGTTCAGCAGCCTGCGCTCGCTCGCGATCCCGTCAACAATGCGGCCGCCCGCGGCGCCCGGATGCAGCCTCCTGGTCTCCTTGTAGCGTTTTATAAGCGTTTCATCGGACGCGTCAATGAACAGGATCTCATGGTCTATCCCCATTTCCTCAAGCTCTCCGATTGCCGCTTCAAAACCGCCGAACATATCTTCGCCCACGCGAATATCACTCACAATTGCGACGTAACTCATAGCGTCGCCCGCCTTTGCGCCGATCTCAACAAACCTCGGTATCAACTCGGGGGGCATATTGTCAATGCAGTAAAAACCTATATCCTCAAGAGCCTTTATGACCCCGGTCTTACCCGCGCCGCTGAGGCCGGTAACGATCAAAACCTTCATGTTTAACCACCTCCGCTCAAAACTCGCCTATAAGCTTGATCTCCGTTTCAAGCTTGACTCCTTTTTTCTCAAACACGGTTTCGCGCACATGGTTGATGACCGCCATAACGTCAGCCGCAGTAGCGCCTCCGTTGTTTACCACAAAACCGGAATGTTTATCTGAAACCGACGCGCCGCCGACCGTATAGCCTTTTAATCCGGCCTCCTCGATCAGCGCCGCGGCATAATAGCCCTCCGGACGCTTAAACGTGCTTCCCGCGCTAGCCTTGTCAACGGGCTGCTTTGAGACCCGTTTTTCGGTGAGCTGCCTTATATCATCCATAATAACGCTCATGCTCTTATACATAAGCTTCATTTCCGCGCTCAATATGACATAATTTTTATCGGTAAAAAAGCTGCGGCGGTATCCGAATCCGCAATCTCCGCCGCTTATTTCGCAAACCTCGCAGTCATCGTCAAGATATGTCACTTTTGTTATAACATCCTTCATTTCGCCTCCGTAAGCGCCCGCGTTCATATAAACGGCGCCGCCCAGCGAGCCGGGAATACCCGAGGCAAACTCAAGTCCCGAAAGACCGTTACGCGCCGCGGAATTTGCAAGCCTGGACAAAAGCACGCCGCTCTCGGCCGTGACCGTATCGCCCGCAAAATTAATGTTGCCGAGTTCCTTGCCGATCTCAATGACCGCGCCGCGTATACCCTTGTCTCCCACAAGCAAATTGGAGCCGTTGCCGATGATCTGATAATCCATGCCGATCTGCTTAAAAAGCTTTATGACCGACTCAAGCGCGCTTACGCTGCGCGGCTCGACAAAGATATCCGCAGGGCCGCCTATTTTGAATGTGGTGTGGGCGCTCATCGGCTCGTTGATCCTTGCGTTGGCGTCGCCCACTATTCCCTTTGCCATCGCTATCGCTGTGTTAATCATAGTTGTCCTCCATTTTTGCGCCATTATATATTCTTTCCGGATCTCCGCAGAAAATCAATAAACTTATCCGCGGTCGTATTCATGATCAGTTCTTCCGGAAAATCTATTTCCTCAAGCATTTCGAGGGCATTTGAGATGTTTCCGACATCCCACGGCGTGTGCGCGTCCGAGCTCACAACGATACCGCAGCCCAGTTCTTTGCACTTTTCCGCAATTTTGCGGCAGTTTTCCGCACTCAGGCTGCGCACAGAATAGGAATGATTATTTATCTCAATGCATTTGCCCGCATCTCTCGCCGCCCGCACGACCGTTTCAATGTCATAAGGACAGCGCGGATCGCCGCTGTGGCCGAGAATGTTCACGTACGGATTTTTTATAACGCCCAGCCAAGTTTCTGTATGATCGGGGATCGCTCTGTCCTCATAGCACGGCTGGTGGATCGAGGCCACCACTATCTGCATTTTCTCAATATGTTCAATATCCGGGCTGATATCGCCGTATCGATTCAGAACATTTGACTCGCAGCCTTTCAAGAGCCGCACGCCCTCGATATAGTCCGGCAGCTCAAGCATTGTTGTGAAGTGCCAAATATGGGGCGAGTCGGGCATGGGCGGAGTGTGGTTCGTCATGCACACAAGCTCAAGCCCTCTCCCGGCCGCGATCTTCATGTTTTCCCAAATTGTGCCGAAGGCGTGGGCGCTGCAGCATGTGTGGGTGTGGGCGTCCACCTTGATCGTAATACTCATAATTCGCTTTCACCCCGATCTATTCAAACTGATTCATTTGCTCGGTTATTCGACGGTTGAGTTCTTCCGCCGCGTTATATCCCATTCGTTTCTGACGGTTGTTCATGGCCGCGACTTCAAAAATTACGGCAAGGTTCCTTCCGGGCCGCACCGGGATCGTCAGAGACGGAATATCAAGACCCAGGATATTGGTATACTCGTCAACAAGGCCGAGACGGTCATACTGTTTGTTGCGGTCCCATGTCTCAAGATGTATGATCATATCAATATTTTCGGAATCCTTGACCGCGCCCATGCCGAATATATTTTTTACGTCAACAATACCTATGCCGCGGATCTCGATAAAATGCCGGATAATATCGGGCGCGACGCCGATAAGAGTCTTTGACGACACTTTTTTGATCTCGACCGCGTCGTCGGCGACCAGCCTGTGTCCGCGCTTAATAAGCTCAACAGCAGTCTCGCTTTTTCCGACTCCGCTCTCACCGAGAATGAGCACTCCCTGGCCGTATATCTCGACCAGAACTCCGTGTCTGGTAATGCGCGGTGCAAGCTCAACGCTGAGATACGCGTTTAAAGTGCTTGTGAAATACGATGTCGGCTGCGCGGTTCTCAGGACCGGGGTCTCGTATTCCTCCGCCAGCTTGAGCATTTCGGCCGATGCGTTTCCGTTTCTTGTCAGAATTATCGCGGAAACGTTCTTTTCAAAAAGCCGTTTCAGACTGTTATACCTGACCTCGGCCGACAGACCGGCCAAATATGTGTTCTCAACCATGCCGAAGATCTGGATACGGCTGGAATCAAAATAGTCAAAAAAACCCGTGATCTGTAAACCCGGACGGTTCACGTCCGCGGTCTCGATCACAATATCCTTATCGGGATAATAGAGCTTATCCAGCTTCATCTCACGGATAACCTTTTCAAGGCTCACGGTAATAATTTCATTCTCCATAGACTCTACCTCAAATGCAATAATTTCTATAAAATATATTATAATTCAAGCTTAATTGTTTGTCAATCCGTTTTGAAAAAAACGCGGTCAAAAACACAAACCGCGGCAATTTTCCAAAAAATCGCCACAAAATAAAAAAACGCCGATCGCTTGCGATTTTGACCAAGCGCTTCCTTAGAGGTGGATTTCCGCCGCAGGCGGAAAGACGGAGAGAGGTTAACATAGTGATTAGCGAATAGAACCCCTCTCAGTCGGCTCCGCCGACAGCTCCCCCCTAGGGGAGCCTTCCAAATTTGCCTCCCCTGCCGTTAGGTGGGGGGAGGGGGACCGCTTGCGGTGGAAGGGGACGCCACGGGCGGCAGATTGCCGCCCCTACAAGTTTCATCACGCCGTTTGGGGCGGGGGAGCCGCTGTCATATACTTATACCATAACCCCTCAAAATGAGGTTCTATTGTTCCACTCATACTAAGAGCATAATTGCATGAAAATGATGCGATTATAAAAAGGCGCTCCGCAATGGAGCGCCCGCGTATTTATTGGGAAGAATTATTTTTTCTTATTTAAAAGTTTATTTCTTTTGTCTCGGCCAAAGGCTTCGCGGAATTGAAACCGCTCCAGACGAAGGCTTTTATCGAGCCGATCTTCTGCATCTGAGGCGGGATGTTGAACCCGAATGAATAGTCATAATCGGGCGCGAAGTCGGCGCGGACATAGTCGATATTCAGCAGTATACCCTCCTCGTTATATACCGCGACAAATACATAGTCCTTTGAGCTTTCGTCCTTTAGCTTTTTGAGCGTGACTTCCGCCTCAAAGCTTCCGTTTTCGGGCGGCGCGCCGAGAGCTTCACCCGACTGCGTGAGTATGGATAAGCCGCTTATTTCGTACCTATAGTTTTTGCTCGGCGCATCGATCGTCACTGTGCCGTATGCCGCGCTTCCGTCTGTGTACAGGGCGCGCACAGCATATTTTTGACCCGCTTGGGCTGTAAATGTTTTGTCTGTAATTTTTGTTCTGTCTGTTCCGAGAGCGAACAGATCCTCGTCTGTCGGTTCCGCAATGCCCTCATATCTTTCTTCGCACTTCACATATTCGAGCTTGGCTATATCATCGCCGTCGGGCCGGACATCCACCGTGAATTGGCTGCCGTCCGATTTTGTGCTGCATTCAATAGGCGGGCGAATATCACTGCTCGGCGAGAGCGTGAACCGTGAAAATGAATAGTTTCCCCATTCGTCCTCAAGGATTACCCTGTATTCGCCCAAATCTTTAAGATAATACACTCCGTTGATCGGCTCGATCATCTGACTGTACTTTTGATAACCGGCGATAGTCTGCTGCGTTGCGCGTATCTCATCAAGTACGCCGGCAGAAGCTAACTCGTGAATAACTCTGTAAACATAAATATTCTTTATGCCGGCATTAGGGTTCTCGACAATATTGTTCAGTTTTGCTTCGGCGATATATTCTTCGCTGAAATCCGGGTATACATTCAGTTCAACCTCCGCCGATGTCAATTTTATGTTCTTTACCTCAAAAAACTTGAAGCTTTTGTTTCCGCTCTTATCTTCGGCATATATGATATAGGGGCTGTTTTGATAAACAGTAAAGGTGTTTCCGATCACCTCGGTTGAATAATCGGTATACTTTTCATCTCCTATGACATTATCTATGAAGGCGCTTAAATAATAGCTCTCCGCAATAATTCCCTGCTCAAGTCCGCCGCAAATTTTTTCTAACTCTTTCAGTTCTTCCTCACTCGTCTTATCCGAGCCCGGCAGAAAAAGACTGAAGCAATCAACATCATAAGGTACAGAGCCGCTGTCTATCCCGTCTTCGTAGGGCGGATACAATCCGTGCCGGCTTTGTGACATTCTGACAAAGCGTACCTGCGCAATATCCTCGTCATCAGTTATGTTAAGATTTACGCTTATCGGGTTCCATGTGTCATCGGTTTCCGACAGCGTATAACTGATCTTTGGCGCCTCGGTGGGCTTTGGCTCGGCTGTCGCCGAGGGTATAGGCGATGATGTCTCATCAGGCTCATTTGTCGGTTCGGGCTCATTGTCGATATCCACTCGCTCATAGCTCGCGTTGCCGCTTGTGTCAATAGCGCAGATCACTATGGATCTATCCGTCTTTATTGTTTCGCCGGAAGCCGAAATCGGTTTTCTCTCTGTCAGGAAAAATTCATCCGTGCCGTTATCGGACTCGCCTATCTGTTTAAACTCAACATCAGCATAATCAATTCTCGCAACGCCTATATTATCCGCGGCTGTCACTTTTATTTCCGACGTTTCATTTTCGGACGCGGGTATTGTCACGTCAAAGTCGATCTCGGGCGGCTTGGTGTCGGCTTGAGACGGTTTTGGCAGCTCCTTCGACACAACCGTGTATTTCCCCTCGGAATCTTCAATAAACAGCTTGTATGAGCCGGTGTATTTTAAATTATACACGCCATTTTCATCGGGCTTTACCTCAAGTCCGGAGTTTATGAAACTGTCCATCAGCTTTGAGATCATATCATCATATCGGGCGTTGCAATAGTCGGGCGGCAAAGATTCCGGCCATGAGCCGGGCGGCAGCAGATAATCTTTTACGAGAGCGTAACGCTTTATCGTCTTTCCCTTGCCGCACTCCATATTCTTGATCGCGGCCGAGGCGATAGTATCCTTTGAATAATCTCCGAAGTTTTTGAACTCAATATCCGCCATTGGGCGCTCTGTTTCTATCTCGTTTATGTCAACTCTTTTTATAAACTGCGGCGCTCCGCTCGTATCGGATATCCAGCCGCAGAATATGTATGTGCCGTTTAAACAAATATCAAGGTCAAACCTGATCTTGCAGCTTCCGCCATACCATTCGGACTGTTTTGTGATCAAATTTTCTTTTTCTTTGTTGTCGGCATAAACTTGATTTAAATCTGCTCCGCTTTCAAGCGCGTCAACCCTGAGCCACGACGCTTTTATAAAACGATCCGCAGGGTACGCGCCCGACGTCTGCATTCCGCTGTCAAATACCGCCTGAAGCGTGAACGGGTGCATTGTGTAGACGTAACCGAGACTGCTGCCGTGCCTCACCGTGACAGAAAGGCTCGGTGCGACATCTTCCGCGAACGCGAGCGGCGCCGATGCGGCGAAGATCATAAGCGCCGCCAAAATTAAACCGATAAATTTTTTCATAATAAACCTCCTACTTTTTTTAATTTATTGTTCCGCATATTTTCAAACAGCATAACCCACGCTGCGCCAATAATTTGACGAGGCGGTAAGTATGCGTCAAAATTAGAAATAATTTTTTCTAATTGATTACTTCAACCGGCGTGCTACGAGTAGCTTCGCCCTTGTCGTTATATGCAACAACAGAGAAGTAATAAACATTTATTGGTACTTCTATAGTTTGATTTATACTGCTGCTCTCGAATTCCATCATTTTCTCATCTCTGTTATACAAAACGAGTTTTGTTATTTTTGTTCCCGGCTTCGGCGCTGCGGATATATTAAAATTAAGCATTCTGCCTGTTCCTGTAACTTCCAGACTGACGTCAGGATTTGTGGGATATTCCTGCCGCATCGTCCAATCGTTGACATAGGCTTCGATCCATGTGTAGCCTTTCCACTTGCCGGTTGGCACAATGTCTGTTTCCTTGGCGCCGTCCATTCCGTTTTCCTCTTTCCAGTCCTGCGGAATTTCAAAGGTTCGGTATACAGGCTCATATTGCATTACGCCGCCGACTTCTTCGGCGCTGTCTATTATCCTGCCGGTGCCGCATTTAACATCATTGATAACTCTCGCGTCGGTTTCATCGCGCTTAGGGAGCGACGCGCCCACATGGTCGAGAAGCGTATTATATGTATCATACGCGCTCTCATACGGTATCTCATTAACCATAGGCACAGGCTCTGTTAAAAAGACCATTCCCTTGTCGGAGTTTATTCTCACGCCTTTTGTATTGTCGTTTGTAACCTCGTCGCTGCCTTCCATAACATTTCCCGCAAAGTAGAAATATGACGGATGCTCCTTTGGCGAGGATGTGTCAAATATCCGTGTCCTTAAGTTGCTTTTGGTTCCGGGGCCGGGTTTGTAGTAATTGTTTACCCAGTTGACCTTTGTGTCTGAGCCGTAATATGTTCCGTCATAAGCTGTAGACTCGCCTCCGTATGCGGAATTGGTATTGCCCCATTGGTAAATTATATTATTTCTTACATCTGTTTCCTGAAGCTGCCGGTCAAGTCGAGGCGTTCTGCTGTCGTGGCTCGCCATCAGGTTATGATGATAGCTGGTGTTTGTTCCTCCCCAAATTCCGCCGTAGCCGTGGTTGCCTTTGATATGCACCGACTGCTTCAAGCTCTCGGAGCTTATGCAGTTTTGAACCGTCATATTGGCTCCGCCATAGAATGTAAGGCACTCGTCAACGCTGTAACTTACAGAGCAATGATCTATTATCGTATTATCCGATGCCCCGCCGAAACCGTCGATCTCCAATCTGCGAAAGTCGGTCGGTCTGACTCTGATATAACGGACAATACTGTCACCGCTCATTACAATATTCGCTCCTGTTATTGTGATCCCGTCGCCCGGGGCTGTCTGACCCAGTATTGTCACTCCGTATACGTTTCGGATCGTTGTCATCAGGTTTATTGTTCCGCCAACATCAAAAACAACTATTCTGCCCGGCTTGGAAACCGCGTCTCGGAACGAGCCCGGGCCCTCATCTTCAAGATTTGTCACATGGTAAACCGATATGTTCGGAAACTCCCTCGCGCCTTTCGCGAACTTGCCTGCGCCCTCGGCCCCGGGGAACGCCAACCCGTAGGCGACTTCAAATGTGGGCATAGGTGTCGGGCTTAAACCGATTATGTACGGCTCCGCCAAAGGCTCACAGTCCGCTGCGTTATTCCACAGCATTATTTTTGAGCCGTAACTTGGCTTTCTGTCAAGCGGTATATTAAAGCTGTTCGTATTTTCGATTTTTCCGCTCTTGAACTGAACGCCGATCAAAACATCATCTTCATATTCAGCGGCAATCAATGTGTACTCGGTGCCCGACTGCGTATTCGTGTCCGGAGTTATCGTAACTCCCGCATCGGACACGCCGTCAATTCTCCATTTTAATTCGGTATCCGCCGCAAATACGCCGCAGCACAAAAGAATAAGCATAATCAAAGTTGTAACAAAAAGCATTTTTTTCATAATCTCCTCCTTTAACCATACTAAACCACACGAAAACCTTGACAAAACAGTATTTTATTACCGCATATTTTGCAATACCTAAAGCGCGAAGATCGGGCCGCCTCGCGAATATGATATGCCGCTGATATATTTCTTTTGTAATTGTATCACATTGGTAATTATATGTCAATAATTATTTTTGTGATTTAAAAAATACATATATTGAAATATTTTATGATGCATTAGACCGCACCTTATATCGCAAGTATAGCGCCTTATACTTTTTTGTCAATAGCTGTATCGTGAACTACCGTTTTATATCGTGAACTGCACTTTTTATTACTTGTTTAACATAAGTTTCTCCACCCTTTTCTCGCAAACAAATAATAACATAAAAAAACCTAAAAAATTTTTTCGTGTAATTTTTAGGCCGTTTCGTGTAATTTTTAAGCTAAAAAAGAGCAAATCAGGAAATAATTTCCCGATTTGCCCTTTTTTCTATACAAATTTTATACGTCAAAAAGCACTATATTTGTTTCGTAAATTCCGTTTTCGCATGATGCGCGCATTATTCCGTTATACTTTTCAACTACCTCTGTTATGTTTTTTAATCCTATTCCGTGATTTGCCTTATCTGCCTTGTCGGTTTGAGGTATCCCGTTAACAAATTCAATTTGCTTGCATGTTGAATTTCTTATGCCTACAAACAATTGATTTTGACGGAAGAAAATGTCAAAAACTATCTGTCGCTTAGTCGGCTCAAGTTCCAAACACCCCTCAATAGCGTTGTCAAACAAATTACCCAGCAGCATACAGCACTCCACACCGTTGAGCTTTAAATCACAGGGCAGTTTCTTGATATTCAAATCAACTTCAATATCGTTTTCTTTCGCTTGCTCAATCTTTGAATTTATTATCGAGTCAAGGGCGAGGTTGCCTGTATCCATTACCGCGCATTCTTTTGCAGCTTTTTCAATGCCCAGTTCCGATATGTATTTTTTTGCCTCGCCGGTGTGATTGCTGTCAATCATTGAGTCTATAATTTGAAGATGGTTCTTAAAATCATGTTTTATTGATGTCATTCTCACATTTTCGGCGTCTGATTGCTTGGCCTGCTTTTCCTGCGCATTCACCTGATTTTCAAGCAGAATATTCTTCATTTTTGTTTCAAAAGAGTCTATTAATTTGTTAAAAATATAAAAACTGATAATATTGCTGTACATTATACATATCATCAGTATTAATAAAAAAATACTGCTCCTGTTTGAACTTGTTTCAAAATAATAAGTTACAGATATTATTATAGCTAAGTTTATTATTGGTATTGTAAGTAATGCCAGCCAATAACTTCGGAACATATAGGCATATTTTTTATTACCCCAAAGACATATTAACTCAATAATTCCAAAC
Organism: uncultured Monoglobus sp.; assembly: GCA_947625055.1. Classification (GTDB taxonomy): domain Bacteria; phylum Bacillota; class Clostridia; order Monoglobales; family Monoglobaceae; genus Monoglobus. The sequence continues at coordinate 25,235 of CANQMT010000017.1, forward strand.
AACACAATTTTTGAAGCAATCATACCAACCATACGAAAGGCAGATTCATTAAACAACTCAACCGGTTGAATATGATTTAAAATTAACAATACCGCTCCGACCAAATATTCCGCCGTGCCGCTGATTAAAACAAAACCAAGCGAGCAAAAAATCTTTGATTTCAGATCCCCGTTATAAAACATGACACCAAAATATGCCGCTGCAAGTGAAATTATTGTAGTTATAACCAAATTTGCGTTTATACAGCTGTTAATTATCATAATGACAACAAATCCGGTTTTGGCAATAATCCTATATTTTCTTTTATCGATTGTTAAAAAATTATCGAACAACATAAATGCCGAAATCATTTCAAAGATGATTACAGCAATATCTAAAATTTTTAGCATTATCAATTACCTCTTTTTCATAATATAATTCAAATATATATTCTCAAATTCTACTCTGCGAGAATCACTGACAGGCACGGTTTCACCGTTGTTTAATATAACCTCTACCGCGGAACGCTTTGTGATCGCGGATAAATTCACGCAGAATGAATTGTGGGTCATCGCAAACCCATGCGCTTCGAAAATATTTTTATAGTCTTTCAATTTACCCATAAATTCATAAGCGCCATCAACTGTATGCAGAACGACTTTACGCATATCGTTATTGACATATATAATATTGTCAAAAGGGATCGTGTACTCTTCACGATTGTATTTAAAAGAGAAGCGCGAAGAGTTTTGAGAATCCGCAATCTCCCGATCCAGCAGATCCTTGAGTTCCTCATAACTTACGGGTTTATTAAGAAATCCCGAAGGAGTGCATTTGAAACAATCGCGCATATATTTTTCATGATTCGTAAGAAAAATAATAGTGACGTTTTTATCAAGCTCTCTTATCTTGTTTGCCGTTTCCACTCCGTTAATCTCGTTCATCTCAATATCAGTAATGAGCATATCAAAAACATTGCCGTGTATACTGTAATATTTTAAAAGCTCCTCACCGGAATAAAAGACATTCCACTCAAGCTCTTTATAAGTTTTTCTGTACCTAAGAAGATGACTTTCTATATTATTTATCCAATTATTGTCATCATCGCAAACCGCAATGTTCATATATAATCACTCCTTTAGCTGGCGCTGCTTAATACAGCTCTGCGGCCAACGCAGCCGACAGGTCAGATTATGCTGCGAATGGTTGCCGTTTTTTTCCTAAGGTCAACCACAACATCACCGCCGTAAATGTTTGTTTCATCTTCCGGTCTGTCAGTAAACCAACCGCTGACTATTAAAATACGTGGCAAATTAAATATAACACATTTATCCAAAAAACACAATCAAAGTTTTAAATTTATGTAAAAATATCGCCAACGGCGCACCCCGTAGGTGCGGCCGGAGCCGCGTTAGCGGGTGCGGGACACTATCGGTTTACACATATAAACGAGGCCACAAATCATTAACATTTGCGGACATGTGCGGATATTATCCGCCCGTTTTGCCTCCTCCAATCCCTACGGGGTGACATAACAAAAAGGACGGCACTCACCGTCCTTTGAATTTTATTCAAAAAATTCTTTGAATTTTTCGCCGAAGGTCTTTTTGCGTTTGTATTTTGACGGATCAACATTTTCGTCAAACCGGCGCAAAATATCCTTCTGTTTTTCGTTGAGACCCTTGGGTATCTCGACCTGCACCTTGACGTACTGATCGCCGCGGCTTGAGCCGTTCAGCTTGACCGCGCCCTTGTTCTTAAGCCTGAACACGGTCCCGGGCTGAGTTCCCTCGGGAATGTTGTAAGTAACGTTTCCGTCGATAGTGGGCACGCTGACATCTCCGCCCAAAGCAGCCTGAACAAAGGTGATCGGATAGTCGCACAATATGTCGCTGCCCTGACGTACGAAAACCTTGTGCGGCTTGACCCGAACTGTGATCAGCAGATCACCGGGCGGGCCGCCGTTTTTGCCTATGTCTCCCTCGCCGCGGACGTTGAGCGTCTGACCGCTGTCGATCCCGCCGGGAACGTTGACGTTTATCTTTTTGCTCCGACGGAGACTGCCCTCGCCGCGGCATGTCTTGCAGGGCTCGTTTATGATCGTGCCCTTTCCGCGGCAGACCTCGCAGGTGCGCACCGACTGCATGCTGCCGAAAGGCGTCCTCTGCACGCTCTTGACCTGGCCGGTACCGCCGCAGGCCGTGCATCTCACGGGATGCGAACCGGCGGCCGCACCGCTGCCGTGACAGTCAGAACAGCTTTCAAGATGACTGACAGTGGTCTCCTTTTGGGTCCCGAAACAAGCTTCCTCAAAGGTCAGGTCAATGTTCATGTGAACATCTCTGCCGCGCTGAGGCGCGTTGGGGTTTCTCCGCGACGAACCACCGCCAAAGATACCGCCGAACAGATCGCCCAGATCAAAGTCCTCAAAACCGCCGAAGCCTCCGAAACCGCCAAAGCCGCTTCCGCCGTATCCCGCAGCCGCATTCGGGTCAACGCCTGCGTGGCCGAACCGGTCATATCTTTCCCTTTTATCCGGGTCCTTTAAAACTTCATAGGCCTCGCCTACTTCCTTGAACTTGGCTTCAGCCGCTTCCTTGTCATCCGGGTTCCTGTCGGGATGATACTTTTTTGCCAAAGTCCGATAGGCTTTCTTAATCTCATCGGCCGAGGCGCTTTTACTTACGCCCAAGACCTCGTAATAATCTCTTTTTTCTGCCATTTGTTTCCTCCACTTTGGTAACCACTGACCAAATACCGCCTTACGGCTTGGCACATCGCTTGCTTGCGATAATTCCGTCATATCGTCCAAAAGCTCCTTGCCATACACAAAGTATGCCGCGTCGCTTTTGAACAACCTGACGAAATTCCTGCCGGCGCAATCGACGCACCATATTTGATCAGCGCTTACCAGGGAACTAGGGTCTAGGTACTAGGTACTAGGACCTAGGCCCCGTCCGTTTTTGTGACGTCATTTTAATTTTTATTGATCCGATTCGGTATAATCCACATCAACATAACCGTCGCCGCCTGAACCGCCCGCAGAACCGCCGGGATTCTGATTGCCGTCAGCCTGCTGCTGCGCCTGAGCCTGTGCCGCGGCTTCCTTGTAAAGCTGCTCGCTGGCCGCGTAGAATTTCTGAGACACAGCCTCGGTTTGAGCCTTAACTCTCGCCACGTCAAGAGGCGTGGCCTTGAGCATATCTTTGAGTTTATCGACCTCGGCCTGGATAGCGCTCTTTTCGCTCTCGCTGATCTTGTCGCCCAGCTCTCCCAATGTCTTTTCGGTCTGATAAACCATGCTGTCGGCCTGATTGCGAACGTCAACTTCCTCCTTGGCCTTCTTGTCCTGCTCGGCGAATTTCTCGGCTTCTTTCACAGCCTTCTCGATATCCGCGTCTGACAGATTGCTGCTGGCGGTTATCGTGATAGCCTGTTCCTTGCCCGTGCCCATATCTTTCGCCTTTACGTTAACTATGCCGTTTGCGTCGATATCAAAACTTACCTCGATCTGGGGTACGCCTCTGGGCGCCGGCGGAATGTTGTTTAAATTAAATCTGCCGAGGGTCTTGTTATATTGAGCCATCTCGCGCTCGCCCTGAAGAACATGTACCTCAACGCTGGTCTGGCCGTCTGCCGCCGTGCTGAATATCTGGCTCTTGGTTACGGGAATTGTCGTGTTCCTTTCTATAAGCTTAGTGAAGACGCCGCCCATTGTCTCAATGCCGAGCGACAGCGGAGTTACGTCAAGCAGGATCAGATCCTCAACGTCTCCGGTCAGCACGCCCGCCTGAACAGCCGCGCCGATCGCAACGCACTCGTCGGGATTTATACCCTTGTGAGGTTCTTTTCCGGTCAGGCGCTTTACTGCATCCTGAACAGCGGGGATCCTGGAGGAGCCGCCGACCAACAGCACTTTGTCGATCTGGCTCGCGCTGAGTCCCGCGTCTCTCATCGCGTCTCTTGAAGGACCCATTGTTTTTTCGACAAGGTCGGCCGTAAGCTCGTCAAACTTAGCTCTGGTGAGCGTTACGTCAAGATGTTTGGGGCCGGACGCGTCCGCTGTTATAAAGGGCAGATTAACGTTTGTGGTCGTCATGCCCGACAGCTCGATCTTCGCCTTCTCGGCCGCTTCCTTTAGTCTCTGGAGCGCCATTTTGTCCTCTCTGAGGTCTATTCCGTTTTCCTTTTTGAACTCGTCAGCGAGGTAGTTAAGAACTCTCTCGTCAAAATCATCGCCGCCCAGACGGTTGTTTCCGCTGGTTGCCAAAACCTCAAATGTTCCGTCGCCAATTTCAAGGATCGAAACATCGAACGTTCCGCCGCCGAGGTCGTATACCATGATTTTCTGGTCAACGTCCTTGGCAAGGCCGTAAGCCAGCGAGGCCGCCGTAGGCTCGTTGATGATCCTCTCGACCTCAAGGCCCGCTATTTTTCCTGCGTCCTTTGTGGCCTGTCTCTGCGAGTCGCTGAAATATGCCGGCACCGTGATGACCGCCCTCGTAACAGTCTCGCCCAAATAAGCCTCCGCATCACTCTTGAGTTTCTGAAGGATCATGGCCGAGATCTCCTGAGGAGTGTACTGCTTGCCGTCGATCGAGACCTTGCGGTCGGTTCCCATGTCTCTCTTTATCGAGCTGATCGTTTTGTCGGGATTGGTGATCGCCTGTCTCTTGGCAACCTGGCCGACAAGACGCTCGCCGTCCTTGGTGAAGGCAACGACCGACGGGGTCGTTCTCGCGCCTTCGGGATTGGGTATAACAGTGGGCTCTCCGCCCTCCATTACAGCCACGCATGAATTTGTTGTTCCTAAATCAATACCAATTATTTTGCTCATAATATTACCTCCAAACATAGTGATTAGTGATCAGCGAATAGCAAATAGCTGCCGCTGTTTATAATTTTCAGATTAATCGGGAGATTTGGTTCGCCCATATTTCCTCGCCGCGGGACGTCGAGGGCGCCGTCCCCTACGAATTGAACTAACCTCGTAGGGGCGGATATTATCCGCCCGCTCCTAGGTCCTAGTCCCTATTCCCTAGTACCTACGTTTACCTTAACCATGGAATGGCGAATAACCCGCTCGCTGTCGCCCGATTTGTAGATATAGCCTTTGGCGAACTCGTCGGTCACAGTGTTGCTTGGCTCGTCGCTCTCGCCGGTCATAACAGCGTTGTGCAGCTCGGGATCAAACTCTTTGCCGACCGCCTCGATCTCGCTTACGTTCAGCGCGGCGAGAGCCTCGATAAACTGGCTCCGCACCATCTTGATTCCCTCAAGCAGCGCGTCCTTGTCGTCGTTCCCCTCGGCAGCGCTTATTGCCCGGTCAAGGTTATCGAGCACCGGCAGCAGCTTCTCGACCGCTCCGCAGAGTCCCAATGTGAAGTTCTCGGTTTTTTCTCTCGCGGTGCGCTTTTTGAAGTTGTCAAACTCCGCCGCCTTGCGCAGGAATTTATCTTTCGCTTCCTCAAGCATCGCGGCAAGCTTTTCCTCGGCGTTTTCCTTTTTTTCGGGCTTCTCGTTTTTTTCTTTCTTTTCCCGTTCTTCGCCCTCCTCGGCCTTTGTCTCGGCTGCGGAAGTTTCTTCCTTTATTTCCTCGCTTGTTTCTACTTCTTTTACTTTCTCCTTATCCTTATTTTTATCTTTTGCTTTCAAATTTAACCATCTCCTTTTTCCTCATTCTCACTTGCGGGGCCTAAGCGGTCGTTAAGCACTGCGCTTAATGTGTCCGACAGATATTTTATTCCCGACATTACTTTGGCATAATCCATGCGCTGAGGGCCGATAACGCCCACAATACCGACCAGGTCATCCCCGACGCTGTAGCGCGAAACGATAATGCTGTTTTCTTTAAGCTGGGGCAGCGGGAGCTCGTCGCCTATGTAAATGCTCACTCCCTCGCCCTCGGGCGAAATGTCAATAGCGTCGATCGCCTCGCTGAGCACATTTTTGTCATCAAAGAATTCAAGGATATTTTTAATCTTTTCCACATCATTATACTCCGGGAACCTGAGAATATTCGCCGCTCCCTCAACAAAGACCTGCTTGCTGTCGATCTCGCGCTCGGCCTCGTGTATCAGCTCAAGCACCGAAGCGAAGATCTCGGTATTCTCGCCGACCGCGCCGAGAGCTCCGATCAGACTGTCAAGATTAGCGTAGCCGCCCATGCCTATGCCCGAGATATGCTCGCTGATGATGCGGTTCATCCGCTCGACCTCTTGATCGGTCACTGTCTTTCTGAGCCTCAAAAGCTTGTTCTTGATGATGCCGGCCGAGTTTGACACGATAACCATGATGTTTCGCCCGTCAATATTGGCGAGCTTCACGCTCTTTGAGCCGCTTAATCGGCTTATCGGAGTTATCGCGAACGTCGGCATATTGGTCACGGCCGAAAAGGCCGACGACGCCTCGCGCACGATGTTGTCAAGCTCTTTGAACCTGCCGATAAGCGCCCTTTTGAGCCGCCCGATCTCGATCGCCGTCATCTGGTATCTGTCCATCAGATTGTCAACATAAAATCTGAGGCCCGCGTTCGACGGTATCCGCCCCGCTGACGTGTGGGGCTGAACAAGCATTCCCATTTCTTCAAGGTCGCCCATCTCGTTGCGGATAGTGGCGGCGCTCAGATTGAGCCCGGTCTTTTTGGCAATGGTCCTTGAGCCGACAGGCTCGGCATTCTTGATGTAATCCTCAACGATTGCCCGAAGAATAAGTTTCTTCCGCTCGTCAAGGTCAGCCATAAAAACCACCTCGTCTTTTAAATTTATTAGCACTCACTCAATCTGAGTGCTAATCCTGTTTAATAATAGCACCGCCGCTAAAATTTGTCAATACCTTTTTTCAAAATTTTTTTGAATTTTTTGTAAACTAAAAGGGCCTTTAATCAGGCCCCGCATTTATATTTCAACGCCATATTTAAGAACCTCGCCGGCAAATCCGCTTTGGTCGGCCGAAATGTCAAGCAAAATCGGTTCAATAATTGTGTTTACTCCGTATGTCATACGCCATAATTCGGATGAAGCCTTAAGGCGGTTCCCGTTAAACTTATCAAAAATAACAGCAATATCAATGTCGCTGTCCTCGTTCGGGGTTCCGTTCACATACGAGCCGAACATCATAACCTTTGAAGGTTCAAAACGCTCCTTAACTCTTTTGGAGTATTCTTTGGCATAATTCAAAGCTTCGATTTTATCCATGAAAACCACTCCTTTGTTTCGGCAAAAATTTCCTCGCATAATTTATCGTCAAGCAGTGATTGCACATCGCCCTTATATGAAGGATATCTCGCTTCTATATTAAGCGGATTGACCAACGTCAAAAAATCAAGCTGCTTTTCCGTCAAGTCCTCAATAATTTCCGCTTTCTCCGACAGCATCATAAGATTATGCGATTTCGGCGGAAAAATATTTTTTTCGGCAATAACAGCTTTAATTGACTTTTCAATTACCTGATGACACATAAAACCAACGTATAAATAACGCTTTGTCTGAAGCATTGCCTCAGCGGTATCCAAATCATACTGTGCCGTGTCGATCCAATATTTTACTCTTTCATTCATATTAACACCGCCCTGATAAAACTATTATATCATATTAATTCCAAAAATACAATAGCTCACCGCATAAAAAATCAAGGGCTCCCGCGGGAGCCCTTAATTTTTTTAGTCTTTGGGAACGGTGGCCCAGTCTGCGTCAAATCTGGCTATGCCTATGTCGGTCAACGGATGATTGAGCATCTGCATGATAACGGCGTAGGGAACCGTGGCGATGTCACAGCCGACTCTCGCGGCGTCGATAACGTGGATCGGATTTCTGCACGAAGCGGCGATGATCTCGGTATGGATATCGGGATCGTTCGCGAATACCTCCACGATCTCCTCAATGAGGTTCATGCCGTTTGTGCCAACGTCGTCAAGTCTGCCGAGGAAGGGGCTGACATATGTAGCGCCCGCCTTCGCGGCAAGCAGCGCCTGCGCCGCCGAGAATATCAGCGTAACGTTTGTCTTGATGCCGAGCGCCGTCATCTTCTTGCAAGCCATCAGACCCTCTTTGTTAAAGGGGATCTTGATGATGATGTTCTTATGGATCTTGGTGAGGGGGATCGCCTGCTCTACCATCGTGTCGGGGTCCTTCGCTGTAACCTCGGCGCTAATGGGGCCGTCAACGATCTGAGTGATCTCTTTCACAACGTCCTCGAATTTTCTGCCCGACTTCGCGATAAGCGACGGATTTGTCGTAACGCCGCAGATAACGCCCATGTCGTTGACCTCTTTGATCTCGTCAACTATGGCTGTGTCGATAAAAAGTTTCATTTTGATCAATCTCCTTTATAATTAATTTTTATATTTTTCTATAAGCGCCTTAACGGTGGCCGACGCGGGGCCGCCGATAAGCTTCCTCTGGTTCACGCAGGTCTCAAGAGAGATCGCGTCGTATATATCCTCGCCGAACAGTTCTGAAAAGCTCTTGAACTCCTCCGGCGAGAGCGCGTCGATCACGGTGTTTTTCTCAATGCAGTAGGCGACCATTCTGCCCACCACGCCGTGCGCGTCGCGGAAGGGCAAGCCCTTTTTCACAAGATAGTCCGCCACATCGGTCGCGTTTGTGAACCCGCCCTTCGCGCCCTCGAGCATACGGTCCTTGCGCACCGTCATGGTGGCGATCATTTTCTCAAAAACAGGCAGGCACATCTTGACCGTGTCGATCGCGTCAAAAAGCTGCTCCTTATCCTCCTGCATGTCCTTGTTGTACGCGAGCGGAATTCCCTTCATCACGGTGAGCAGACCCATCAGATCGCCATAAACCCGACCGGTCTTGCCTCTGGCAAGCTCCGCGACATCGGGATTTTTCTTCTGCGGCATTATGCTTGAGCCTGTGCTGTAGGCATCGTCAAGGTCAATGAATCCGAACTCGTGCGAGCTCCAAAGAATTATCTCCTCGGAGAAGCGGCTGAGATGCGTCATGATAACCGAAAGGTCAAACGCCAGCTCGAGCGCGAAATCACGGTCGGACACGCCGTCGAGACTGTTCATGCTCACGCTGTCAAACCCGAGCTTGTCCGCCACAAACTCACGGTCGAGCGGATAGGTGGTCCCGGCGAGCGCGCCGCTGCCGAGCGGCATCACGTTGAGCCTCCTGCGGCAGTCGTCAAGCCTCGACGCGTCGCGGCGGAACATCTCGTAATACGCCATAAGATGATGCGCCAGCGTCACGGGCTGCGCCTTCTGAAGGTGGGTGTAGCCCGGCATGATCGTGTCAAGGTGCCGCTCCGCGAGATCAAGCAGAGTCGCCTTGAGGGACTCAACGTCCTTCTTTATCACGTCAAGCTCGTCGCGGACGTACATGCGCGTGTCAAGCGCGACCTGATCGTTGCGGCTGCGGCCCGTGTGGAGCCGTTTGCCGACGTCGCCGATACGCTCGATCAGGATCGTCTCGATATTCATATGTATGTCCTCGGCGTCGATCGTGAACTCGACCTTTCCGTCGTCGATGTCTTTTTTGATCTCGCCGAGTGTCTTTACTATCAGCTCGGAGTCCTCTTTGCTTATAATTCCCTGCCTGCCCAGCATCTCGGCGTGGGCCATACTGCCGCGAATGTCCTGCGCGTACATGCGCGAGTCGAACCTGATCGACGAGTTGAAATCGTCAACCAGCGCGTCGGTGGATTTTGAAAAGCGGCCTCCCCATAATTTTGCCATTATCTGTCCTCTTTCCGATATACTTGTCTATTTATCCTCTTTTTTCTTCATCAAAGCCCTCACCTTGAGCGGCAGTCCGAACAGATTAATGAAGCCCTCGCTATCCTTGTGGCTGTAAAGCTCATGGCTGTCACCGAAGCTCGCGATGTCCTCGTTATAGAGCGAGTAAGGCGACTTCGCGCCCGCGGGAGTGACGGAACCCTTATAGAGCTTCATGCGAACCTCGCCTGTCACGGTCTCTTCCATTGAATCGACCATAGCAGACAGAGCCTCGCGCAGGGGCGTGTACCACTTGCCGTCATACACAAGCTCCGAGAACTTGATCGCGGCCTGACGCTTGAAGGACTGGGTGTCGCGGTCAAGGCAGAGATACTCAAGCTCCTGAAGTGCGGCGTAGAGAATAGTGCCGCCGGGAGTCTCATAAACGCCTCTTGACTTCATGCCGACCAGTCTGTCCTCAACAATGTCGGCGATGCCTATGCCGTTCTTTCCGCCGAGCTCGTTGAGCTTTTCAACCAGCTCGCGCGCCTTCATCTTCTTGCCGTCGAGCGACACGGGAACGCCCTTCTTAAATCCGATCGTGATGTATGTGGGCTCGTCGGGAGCCTTCTCGGGTGAAACGCTGAGCTTGAGCAGATTGTCAAGCTGCGGCTCGTTCGCCGGATCCTCAAGGTCCATGCCCTCGTGGCTGATGTGCCAGATGTTCCTGTCTCTTGAATACAAGTCCTTCTTGGTAACCGGGATCTCGATATTGTGGGCCTCGGCGTAGTCGACCGCGTCCTCTCTCGATTTAATGTCCCAAATTCTCCAGGGCGCGATTATTTTAAGCTCGGGAGCCAGCGCTTTGATAGTCAGCTCAAAGCGAACCTGATCGTTGCCCTTGCCCGTGGCGCCGTGGCAGATCGCGACCGCGCCTTCCTTCTTCGCTATCTCAACCAGCCGTCTCGCGATGATCGGGCGCGCGTGGGATGTGCCCAGCAGATACTTGCCCTCATAAACGGCCCCCGCCTTGAGTGTGGGAAATATAAAGTCTTCAACGTACTCGTCTCTCAGATCCTCGATATAGAGCTTGAGAGCGCCCGATCTCTTGGCTCTCTCCTCAAGGCCCTCGGTCTCTTTGCCCTGACCCACGTCGCCGCATACCGCGATCACGTCATAGTCATAATTCTCTTTGAGCCACGGAATGATGATCGAGGTGTCAAGTCCGCCCGAATACGCCAATACTACTTTTTCTTTTGCCATTTTTATACCTCCAATTTATGTTATGCCCACGCGGGCAAAATTTTCTTTTTATATTATATAACAACAAAAGATGATTTGCAATAGTAAATTTCAAAAAACCGCTATTTTAAATAAAACACCGTTGACATTCGGATTATATTGGGATATAATTTGCCTCGTAAAGAGAAAATAATCAATCTTATTTTAACGGGTGGTGAAACAAAATGACGCTTCGGATAGCCGTATGCGACGATGAAAATTAATGGATAAATCAAATCGAGGAATATCTTATAAAATTTAAAAAGATTTACAAGGATGTCGATTGGGATATCTTTTATTCCGAAGATTTTTTGAAATATAAAACAACAGTTGACAAATTTTTTGTTTAAATATATATTAAATATATAATAAAAGCAGTATCGAATTTGAAAGAGGTGACAACTCATGCGTGTAGCCATATGCGATGATCAGGACGAATGGGTTGAGCAAATTGAAAAATACTTAACTCGTTTCAAACAAAGTTTCCAAAATATAAAATGGGAATCTTTTTACAGTGCGGAAGAATTTTTGAACTATATTGGAAACAGAAATAATTTCTTTGATATTTTAATAACCGACATTGAAATGGAAAAAATCAACGGTATAGAACTTGCAAAAAGGGTTAGGGAAAAAGATAGCGGAATAGTGATTTTCTTTTTGACAAGTCATGACGAATATATACGCCAATGCTTTGCACCGAGACCTCTTGGCTTTTGGGATAAACCTCTTGAATATGTGCAATTTGAAAAAGATATGACGCAGGCTGTCAACTTTTTGAAAAATAACAGTGATGTTTTCAGCTTTAAAGACAAGAACGGATATATGCGGATACCATACAGCAACATAATATATTTTCGCACTAATGGCAAAAAGATAATCGTGCACACTTTCGATACGGATTATGAATTTTACGGAACGTTTAAGAACCATGAGAAAATATGGAAGTCTGCGGGTTTTGTTAAAGCAAACAGATTTTATTATTTGAATTCGGAATTTATTTTCAGATTTAAACCGCCGAATATTTATTTGCAAAACGGTGAAAAAATCAAGTCAACGCAATCAAGTATAAATACAATAAAAATGATTATTTTTAAATCAGATTGCTACAACGCCGTAATTCAAATGGAGGATTGAAAATGTATTATATTATTGACGCGCTGACAATATTATTCGACGTGTATGTTACATTTATATTTTTTGATGATTTGTTAAAATGGAAACCTATAAATATCTTTTGGAAAACAGCTATAGGTTTGTTTATTTTTGCCGCAACATTTTTGCAGAATATAGTTGTCGGTAATATGGTTTTTACAATTCTGATAAGTATTGTCACATTGCATATTGCTGCGTTTATCGGGTTTGAAGGCAAACCGGTAAAAAAAATATTGGTTGTGATCACTTATATGATATTGGTGATCGTATCGGACATACTTACAACATTTATTAACATGATTTTTGTAAACGGCGAGAGCAATACACTTCTTAATATCACAGAAAATGCGAAAATTATGGGAATGTTAATGTCCAAGCCAATTATATTGTTTTTGGTAAAGCTGGTTCCGCTGTTTGTAAATAAAAAAGATTTTAAATTATACCGTGATTGTAATGTGTTATTACTGACTGTTCCCGTTATCAGTATTGTTTTACTGATAGCCATAGTTAATTTTTTTGATAATATACAAATAAACGACACTAAACCGGTATTTATTGTTTCTCTATGTGTTTTATATCAAACGATACTGATTTTTTACTTGTTTGAGCGAATTATGAGTACCGCAAGCTTAAAAAATAAGTATGAAATACTTGAAAATCAGATGTTTATACAGGAAAAACAGACTAAATCAGAAAAAGGAATTGCGAATAGCTTAAAATCTGTACGCCACGACTTAAAAAACCATTTTCAAGCACTATATAATATGTTGATGGATAAGCATTATGACAATGCCAAAGAATACATAAAATCAACCGGCTTGGTTGAAGACGTAAAGTATGGTAAAATACACACCGGAGAAATCGCTTTTGACGCCATAATCAACAGCAAGCTGTATGAAGCCGAAAAAATGGGCATAGAAACAACCGTCAACTGCAAAATGCCAAGTGATATAGAAATATCGGATATAGATATATGCGTTCTTTTCGGAAACTTGCTTGACAATGCAATCGAGGGATGTATGCGTGCCGATACGGACAACAAGAAAATATTACTTTATGTTGAATACATAAAAAGCAGATTGATTTGCAGAATAAAAAATACCTCAAACAAAACGGAAACAATAAACGGTGATTTTGTTTCATCAAAAAGTGATAAGGAGGAACACGGCATAGGTATAATAAATATAAAAAGCATAGTCCTTAAATATGACGGCATATGTAAAATGGGATATGAAAACGGATACTTTCAAACAAATATGACTTTATTCGTTTAGGCGTTCTCATATTATATGACTATACATAGCAATAAGAATTGTCGCTATGTTTTTTATTTCATACCCAAAAAACAGTGTTTCATGCCATGTCACGTTATTTTGAAAAAAATTGTGATATAATTATAAATCACAGAAAGGGTGATTAAAATTATACACGAACTTTCATGTAAAATAACCAAAGCTTTATGCAATGCACAAAATATTGTTGACAAGAATAAATACGAAGAAATTGCATATGGTATTGTTCACCACCTCAAGTAAATTATAGACTATTTTCAACTACTATGGGTAAAGTTGAGAGAATTATCAACATTTATATTGACAAGTAGATGAATGTTGCTATATAATAAGTAAATAAGTAGATAATATCACTATGGGCGCAAAAATTTTCGCTTATTTCTGCGATATAATTATTTTGAAAAAGAAAAAGAAAATGTTAACAAAAAGAAAAAGGAGGAAATTGTATGAAGTTAAAACAAATGTGTTTGGTTTTTGCGGCGGCGCTGATTTTAAGCCTGGCGGTCTGCACGGCAGCTTTTGCCGAAACCTCGGGTGATTTTCAATACGAGATCAATCCCGACGGCGCGAGCGTGACTATCACAGGCTACACCGGCAGGGATGAAGTAGTGGTTATACCGCCCGGAATCGACGGGCTCAGCGTTACGGATATAAAATTGTCGGGCTCGGTAAACTCGACCGCGGTGAGTGTCTCGATCCCCGAAACCGTGACAAACATAACACACAGCTTTTTCACGGTATACAGCAATATGAGCGAGATCATTGTTTCGGATGACAATAAAACTTACGCGGCCGCGGACGGAGTGCTTTTTAGTAAGGACATGACACAGCTTATTGGCTGGCCGAGGAAAAAATCCGCGGATACATACGCTGTTCCCGACGGTGTTAAAACGATCGGCGCTCAAGCGTTTGCAAGTATCTCGGGAATAAAGGCGATCACACTTCCCGAGGGACTTTTGTCGATAAAAACAAAAGCGTTTTTGTCATGCGGCGCGGCAGTAAATATCCCCGCGAGCGTGACCGAGATCGATTCGGGCGCTTTCGGAAGAAAAGAACTTAATGACATTGACATATCTGCGGACAACAAAAGCTTTGTTATCTCGGATAAAGTATTATACAGCGCCGATATGACGCGCGTTCTGCTCTGCTCGACCGAGAAAGCCGACTCGGAACTGAAACTTCCCGAAACCGCCGTCGTGATCGACGATTACGCGTTTTACGGAAACAAATATCTGATAAGCGCGTATCTGCCCGATACTGTGACTGCAGTCGGAACTTATACGTTTGAAAACTGCAAAAACCTTCAGGCGGCGAGACTTCCGAATTCAGTCACCGTTATTCCCAACTCAATTTTCAGTTCTTGCGACCTTAAACATTTTGAGGTGGGTAAGAACGTTACAACGATCGAAAACAGCGCATTCTACGGATGTGAAAATTTAGCGATATCGATACCGGAGAACGTGACCGATATAGGGTTCAGAGTGTTCTCGCAATCGCCAAGAGGCACAACCACAATATACGGCGTGGCGGGCTCATACGCCGAGACCTATGCTAAGCAGAACAATATTCCGTTCGCGGACATTTCAACAATGCCGACACCCGGCCCTTTGCCGTCCGCGATTCCCACGCCCACTCCGACTTCGTCGGATCCGACACCCACGCCGCGGCCGACTTCAAATCCGCGGCCGACTTCAAATCCGCGGCCGACTTCAAATCCGCGGCCGACTTCAACTCCTATGCCATCCGCGATCCCCACACCGAGTCCGACTTCATCTTATCCGACACCCTCGCCAACGCCGGTCCCTCCGACTGTTCCGCCGAGAGCGACCAGACCTCCGGCGACTGCGGCGCCGACAGACACGATGCCTTGGAAAATAAACAGCTTTTACGGAAACTCGATAAGTATATCCGTAGGCGACAATACCGAGGAAGAAACGCCTTTCACCGTGATCGCCGCGAAATACAAGGATAATATTTTGATTGATGTTTCCGTTGAGACTTTGACAACAAAGTGCCCCGCGGGAATGATATTTAACGCCGATTTGAGCAGCGTTCCGTCCGTTACCGGCGAGGGCGAGTATATAAAAATAATGCTGTGGGACAATACGGACGGCTGCAGGCCTTTGGCTCTGCCATACACGACGACCCCGCTTCTCACCGCGTTCCCCGGCGCCGAGGGCGGAGGCAAATATTCCACCGGCGGACGCGGAAGAGGCGGCGCGGAGGTTTACCATGTCACCAACTTAAACGACAGCGGCCCCGGCTCGTTCCGCGACGCGGTGTCTGAGGCCGGCAGAATAGTCGTGTTTGACGTGGGCGGAACGATTAATCTTGAAAAGTCGATAAGGTATATCGGAGGCGTGACTATCCTCGTTCAGACCGCGCCCGGCGACGGAATAACGATAACCGGCGCCAATCTGGAGCTTGACGGCGGCAATATTATCCGTTATTTGAGAATAAGGCCGACGTTTAAGAACAAGATCGAGGCCGACGGCCTCGGAGGATTTGACGACATGCGAACGATAATCGACCACTGCTCGGTGAGCTACAGCATTGACGAATGCATCTCGTTTTATGAGTACACTGATTTCACGCTTCAAAACTGCATAAGCTCTGAGAGCCTCAAAAACGGCGGCCACTCCAAGGGCGCCCACGGCTACGGCGGTATCTGGGGAGGCACGAACGCGAGCTTCCACCATAACCTTTTGGCGAGCCACGACAGCCGAAACCCGAGACTCGCGGCGGGACGCTTCGAGGGCGACTTTGATTATGACATGAGCGAGCAAATAACTTTGACCGATCTTCGCAACAATATAATCTACAACTGGGGCGGCAATTCGGCCTACGGAGGTCAGGGAGCGATGGCCGCGAACATAATAAACAGCTATTACAAGCCCGGCCCGGCGACAACAAGCCACCGCTCAAGAATATTTCAGACGACGTCCACCGGAAACGGCATAACCTCGAAATGGGCAACCGACCTGTATGTTGACGGAAACTATATGGAAGGAAACCAGAGCGTGACCGCCGACAACTCAAAAGGCGTTGATCACGACAGCACAGTCGCGCAATATTATGTCTGGACAAAGGATAATATAACCGACGAGGCAAAGACGGTTCACTTTAAGTACGAGAACGACTATCCCGTGACTACGCAGACAGCCGAGGAAACATACAATACTCTGCTCGACCACATCGGAGCGTCGCTCCCGAGGCGCGATGAGACCGACGCGAGAGTGATAAACGATGTTAAAAACGGAACAGGCAGAATAATCGACACCGAGACCGAGGTCGGCGGCGTTATGCAATACCCGACGGTGTACCGCTGGTTCGAGATCCCGCAGGACTGGAAAGACGCGAACGGCATGGGAGATGCCTATGAGGGCGAGATAGTTCCGAGCGGCAAGTGGAAGGGATACACATGGATAGAGGCGTATGTCAACGAGTGGACGGAGCAGCAGGAAAATCCGACCAATCCCTATGTGACGATACAGACAAGCATCGACGGCAATAACATCGCGGTTTCGGCCGAGGCTTCGCCTGTCGGAGAAAGCCCGATAACAAAGATCGTGATCTATGACGGCGACAAAATAATATCAGAGCATGAAACGGACAAGGTGAATGTTAACATAGACCCGGTCGCCGCCGGAACACACTATATCTCGGCGTTAGCCTACAACCAAAAAGGAGAAAGCACAAGAAGCACCATATCGGTGGTTAATGTGAAATAAATTAATTTCTTCCCAATAAATCCACAAAACGGCTCCGTTTCCGATCGGAAACGGGGCCGTGAATTATGCGCGATTAAAATATCAAAAAGTACGCTATAACGACCAGACCGAGAATAATTCTGTACCAGCCGAAGGCTTTGAAGTCATGGCTCTTGACGAAATTCACAAGGAACTTTATCGCAAGCATCGAGACTATGTACGCGACCGCCATGCCGATAAGCAGCACGGCCGCCTCGCCGCCGCTCATCACAAGTCCGTATTTCAAAATTTTCAAAAGGCTCACGCCGAACATGACGGGGATCGCCAGAAAGAACGAGAACTCCGCGGCGATCTCTCTCGAGCAGCCGACGAGCATCGCGCCCAATATCGTCGAGCCCGAGCGCGAGGTGCCGGGAATTATCGAAAGCACCTGAAACATTCCGATGAGCAGCGCCGTCTTGCAGGTCATCCCCTTCATGTCGTGAACGACCGGGGTTTTCGGATGGTTCTCAAGAATGATAAACGCTATGCCGTAGATGATCAGAGTCGCCGAAACGACCTCCCAGTTTTCAAACCGCTCCATAATCGGATCAAGCAAAAGGCCTATGACCGCGGCAGGCAGGCAGGCGATCAACACCTTGAGCCACATCTGCCAAGTGTCGGCCTTCTCCTGTTTGGTCTTGCTCGGGGCGAACGGGTTAAGCTTGCGGAAATAGAGCGTTACTACCGCGAGTATCGCGCCAAGCTGTATAACATACAAATACAGGTCCGAGGCCGTGAAGCCCGTGTTGTTTATAAGCTCGTTGACAAGGATCATATGTCCGGTGGAGCTTATCGGCAGCCACTCGGTTATGCCCTCGACAATGCCGAGGATGACCGACTTAAAGATTTCCAAAAAGTTCAACTTTGTGTACCTCCAAAAAAATAATGCGCTTATTATTATATACGCAAACAGGCCTTGTATCAAGACCTGTTTGTTAAAAATTTCTTACAAATTATTGATATAAGTAATAATTAAAATTGTTCAGTTCATTTTGGAGCTCGGGATTTGCGCTCACCCGGCTTATCAGCGCGATCAGTCCGCACAGCAGCGCGATGCCGACGACAAGCTTGATCGCCGCAACGATTATCGAGGCAATCGCCCAGTTTTTGGAAGTACGCTCGAATCTGTCGCTGCATGCCCAGACGATCAACATTATAAGATAAACGAGGCTGCCGACGATCGGGATCCATGAAATAAACTGTCGTCCGACCCAGGCACCCACCGAAACGGGGCGGCTGAATGGTCTTTCAACGTTCGGAACGCGGTCGGCGCGCAAATACTCGTCGTGCTTGTTCATCGCGTCGCTTCCGCCGCAGACCATGCACTTTCCGTTAACCAACTCTCCTCCGCAGTTAGCGCATCTCACAGCAAACCCTCCTTTATCCGATCAGCCCGGCTATGTCGGTGTTCTCGCCTGTTATGGCAACAACCGCTCCCTGCTTTGCCTCGGGCGCGTCGGGGTGCGCGATGAGCCACTTGTTGCTCGCGAACAGCCGCTTATCCTCATCATTGGTGATCTCGATTTTGGGCTTGTCATAATTCGTTCCCTTCGGCAGCACGATCACGACCCTGAAGCCCTCGCCGAGCTTTGCGCTGCACGGCGCGTAATGCATAGTTGTGGCGTAGAGCTCAACCGCTGTGCCCTTGGGGCACAGGAAGGCCTCGACCTTTGACGTGTCGTACGAGCCGCCCGCGGCGTCCTGCTGACTGCCGACGAGCAGAACAACATCATCGGCCGCTATGTCGATCTCGCTGTCCTTGTGATATTCAAGGCAGTTAAGCTTGGTATTTGTACCGTTGCAGTAGCCGATCTGGACCGGCATTCCGCCGTACACATTGTCGGACAGGTATTTTTTCGCGCCGAGCGCCTCAAGCTCGGAGCAGGACGGAACATAAACGACGTCGCCGGGCTTTGGCGAGCAGCTTTCAAGAGTGCTTAAAAGCTCGCTCCAGTCGTATCCGTCGACCACTCTTCCGTATTTAACGAAATCCGGCCCGCTTACGGGCTTTATTACTAAACTCATTTTTCATTCCTCCGATTTTGTAAAAATTTCTGATAATATTATACTCCGAACTCGACACACAGTCAACAATTTTTTACGATTTAGGCTTAAGCGTTCCGTCGCGGTATGCGGCAAGCAGAATTTTCAGATCCTCGATCCGCGCCTTTATATCGGCTCCGCTGTCAGTGTCGGCGACCATTTTTCGCTTGCCCGCGCGCTCAAGCACCACGGTCTTTGAGTGAATGTCGATCTCGTCGCGCACCGCCTTTTCCTTGGACTCAAACGGCTCGTGCGAAACCAGGATAAGGCCGTGGGAGTTATAGAGCAGCGTGTAGCCCGCGATGCCGGTTTTGGGCTGATAGCCCTTTGACAGGCCGCCGTCGATCACAAACAGCTTGCCGCCCGCCCTGATCGGGCTCTGGCCCTTTCGTATCTCGACCGGAACATGACCGTTGATTATGTGCGAATCGGCGGGCTTTAAGCCGAACTCTTTTAAGATCATAACAGCGGTCTCGCGCTTTGCCGCGAGCCGGTAGTACGGATTTTTATTCTCTTTTGACAGCTCCCTGTCGGCGATGAAATAGTTTTCAAACGTGGCGATCCTGTCCTTGCCGAACAGGGGCGACTTCGCGCCACACCAGAGGTACCACATCAGATCCTCAGCCGCGGTGCGCTCCTTTGTGCCGTCCTTGGTCTTGACTCCGCAGCGAACGCGGAAGTCGATCTCGTCGAACAAAGCCTTTCCCGACAGCGGAATTCCGAAAAGGTTGACCTTTTCAAACTCGCCGTCCTCGGTCATCGGTATGCAGCCGTGGAACATCAGGTTGGAGTTATAGCAATTATACAGCGAGCCGCGGTCCGTCATGAACCGCATGTGCTTTTTGAGCCGCTCGCTGCTTATGAACGCGGCGCGCAGCCTGTCCATGACCTCCTCCTCCGCCTCCGACAGCTTGTAAGGATTTTTCGGGTTTATCGTGGGAAAATTCTTGTCGATCAGCTCATACGTTTCTCCGCCTATCTTGACCGTGCCGTTTTTATAATCGATCTTGTCGAGCAGCAGCCTCTCGTCCATGCCGTACTCCGGATGGCGCTTGATTATCTGCCCCTCGAGCTTGAACTGAATTATCGTTATCGCCTTATGTATTTTTGAGATAAGCTTCTCGTCATGCTTGCTGTATTCTGTGACCTCAAGATGACGTGGGATGAAAACCTCACAGTCGTCGCCCGCGTAGGTTTCCATGGCGAACACCGCGAGCGGGCGGATGCTTATGCCGTAGTCGCCTTCGATCGTGTTCATGTTGTCGTATCTCGAACACAGGCGTATTACGTTGGCGATGCAGGCGCGGCTGCCGATCGAGGCGCCGATCCACTCGATGTCATGGTTGCCCCACTGG
Organism: uncultured Monoglobus sp.; assembly: GCA_947625055.1. Taxonomy (GTDB): domain Bacteria; phylum Bacillota; class Clostridia; order Monoglobales; family Monoglobaceae; genus Monoglobus. The sequence goes on from CANQMT010000017.1 coordinate 45,765, forward strand.
ATATCGACGCTGTGGTGCCGCATCAGCGTGTCCATAATTATCGGTGCGCCCGGGCCGCGGTCATAAATATCGCCGATTATGTGCAGACGCGCGATCGCGAGGCGCTGGATAAGCTCCGCCATGGCGATGATAAAAGCGTCCGCTCTGCCGATTTCGATTATCGTGGAGACGATTTGCTTGTAATACTCGTTTTTGTCTATCTCATAATCCTGCGTGTGCAGAAGCTCGTCGATTATGTAGTCAAAACCCTCGGGAAGGGCCTTGCGCACCTCCGAGCGGGTGTATTTTGACGCGCTCGCCTTGCACACCTCGATAAGGCGGTGCAGCGTCAGCATGTACCACTCCTTAATCTCGGACTTCTTTTTTATTGACTCCTTCACAAGCTCAAGCTTTTCCTCGGGATAGTAAATGAGCGTTGCCAGAGACTTCCGCTCGCTCTCGGGCAGCGTGTTCTCAAACACCATGTCTATCTTTGATTTTATAACGCCCGAGCCGTTTTTGAGGATATGCGTGAACGACTCGTACTCGCCGTGAATGTCGCTCAGAAAATGCTCCGTGCCTTTCGGCAAATTCAGCAAGGCGCTGAGGTTAATGATAGCCTCAGACGCCTTTCTGATGTTTCCGTATCGCATGTGAAGAAGATTTAGATACCTTAAATCTGCGTTATTCATAGTTTGTTCTCCGTAAATGAAAATCTTACACCCGTTCAGCGGTTGTCTTTGCGGGCGGCAGATTGCCGCCCCTACAGATTTCACCGCGCCGTAGGGGCGGATATTATCCGCCCGCTTTACACGGGGTGTAATTCTACGCCATTTTTGCTCGTTTCTGCTCTATGTTTTCCTTTATCATCATGTCCTTGACCTTCATGAGGCGTATCTGTGTCGAGCGCTCGTTCTCATCAAGCTTCATGGTGATATATTTGATCTGTCTTTGATATTCCGGGATCATAACATGCTCAAGGGCGTTGACTCTGCGGCGCGTTTTCTCGATCTCGTCAGCCATAAGCCGGCACGACTTCTCGCATTCCGCAAGCTTCAGAAGCTTCGGAAAAATGTCGTTCAGCGAGCGCACTGCGTCGTCCAGATCGCCCGAGGTAAAGGCGAAGCCATAGGAAAATATATCCCCCTCGCCCGGCGAGCCGGTCTTATAGTCCATTACCGGAATGTCAACGCTCATAACGTTTTTCGCGGCGACCGACACCGAAACGCTCTGCTTCGGCGCGAGCAGCGCGGTCTTTAAAGCGGGGTCGTTCATAACGGCCGCCGCCAGCACAAAGCGGCGGTTCGCGGCCCTTATTCCCTCCTCGACCTCCTCGCGGAGCTGTTTATTTAATCTTACCAGATCCAAAAAACGGCGCATAAGCTCATCGCGCTTGTCTTTAAGCAGCTTGTGGCCGCGGATCGCGGTAACAAGCTTGGACTTCTGCCGCGTGAGCTCCATTCTGGTCGGATTGACTTGCGTCATTGCCATTGGTTATCACTTCCTTATTATGCTTCCTTATAATATTTATCAAGGTACTCGTCCTTGATGCGCTTCAGCTCGCCTCTGGGCAAAATCCCCAAAAGCTCCCATCCTATCTTGAGTGTTTCCTCAATGTCACGGCGGGTCTGATAGCCCTGCGAGACATAGCGCTTCTCGAACTCGTCGGCAAAGCGCGCGTATTTCTTATCAATATCGGTAAGCGCCGCCTCGCCGAGGATAACCATAAGCTCCTTGGCGTCCTTTCCGCGGGCGTAGGCCGCGAAAAGCTGGTTCATCGTGTCGGCGTGATCGGCTCTGGTCTTGCCGTCGCCGATGCCCTTGTCTTTAAGACGCGAAAGCGACGGAAGCACGTCGATCGGCGGCATGATGTTCTTTCTGTAAAGCTCGCGCGAGAGGATTATTTGACCCTCGGTGATATATCCGGTGAGGTCGGGTATCGGGTGGGTCTTGTCGTCCTCGGGCATGGTGAGAATTGGGATCATCGTGATCGATCCCTTCTTGCCGTGCTGTCTGCCCGCTCTCTCGTAAAGGTTCGCGAGGTCGGTATACATATATCCGGGATAGCCGCGTCGTCCGGGGACCTCTTTGCGGGCCGCGGAAACCTCGCGCAGCGCGTCGGCATAGTTGGTGATGTCGGTCAGGATAACCAGAACGTGCATATCCTTTTCAAACGCCAGATATTCCGCCGCGGTCAGCGCCATTCTCGGCGTGGCGATACGCTCAACAGCCGGGTCATTGGCCAAATTCACGAACATAACCGTTCTGTCGATCGCTCCGGTCTCCTTAAAGCTTTCAACAAAGAAGTTCGACTCCTCAAACGTGATGCCCATAGCGGCAAACACAACGGCGAACTGCTCGTTGGTGCCGCGGACGCCCGCCTGTCTCGCGATCTGCGCGGCTAAGTTCGCGTGGGGCAGACCGCTTGCCGAGAATATCGGCAGCTTCTGGCCGCGGACCAGAGTGTTAAGCCCGTCGATCGCTGAAATTCCCGTCTCGATAAATTCCTCGGGATAGCTTCTGGCCGCCGGGTTCATCGGCAGTCCGTCAACGTCGAGGCGCTTTTCGGGCAGTATCTCGGGGCCATCGTCTATCGGGCGACCGAGGCCGTCAAACACGCGGCCGAGCATATCCCCGGACACGCCGAGCTCCATGCTTCTGCCTAAGAAACGCACCTTGCTGGTCGATATATTAATGCCCGTCGAGGGCTCAAAAAGCTGAACAAGCGCGTTGCTGCCGTCTATCTCAAGCACCTTACAGCGGCGCTTTTCGCCGTTCGCGAGAATGATCTCGCCAAGGTCGTTATAGTTAACGTTCTCGACGTTTCTGACCAGCATCAGAGGGCCGGCCACTTCTTCAATCGTTCTGTATTCTTTAGGCATATCAGTCCGCCTCCCTTTCGGAAAGAATTTGGTTTATCTCGCTCTTTATCTCATCGCGGACTTTTTCATATTCGCCCGTGATGTTGTCCTCGTTATAGTACTTAAAACGGCCAATCTGCTCGCGCACGGGCATCGCCACCAGCGCCTCAACGTCGGCGCCGACATTGAGCGCCTCGGTGCAGTTCTTGTAATAGTCGATCATCAGCCGCATCATATAGTACTGCTTCTCAAGCGGCGAGAACGTGTCGATCTCGTGGAAGGCGTTCTGGTGCAGGAAGTCCTCGCGGACGCTGCGCGCCGCCTCAAGCTTAATTCTGTCGGTGGGCGACAGCGCGTCCATGCCGACCATCTTAACGATCTCGTCAAGCTCCGACTCCTCTTGGAGCAGATGCATGATCTCGTTCCTCAATTTCATCCAGTCGGGCTGCACGTTCTCGTTGAACCAGCTCTCCATCGTGTCAAGGTAAAGCGAGTAGCTCGTGAGCCAGTTGATCGCCGGGAAGTGCCTCTTATACGCCAAATTCGCGTCAAGGCCCCAGAACACCTTAACTATTCTCAAGGTCGCCTGAGAAACCGGCTCGGATATGTCTCCGCCGGGAGGCGAAACGGCTCCGATAACCGAGAGCGCGCCTTCGCTGCCCTCGCTGCCGATCGTTATCACGCGGCCCGCGCGCTCGTAGAACTGCGCGAGACGGCTGCCCAGATACGCGGGATAACCTTCCTCGCCGGGCATCTCCTCAAGACGGCCCGACATCTCGCGCAGAGCCTCGGCCCAGCGGGAGGTGGAGTCGGCCATAAGCGCAACCGAATAGCCCATGTCGCGGAAATATTCCGCGATCGTTATTCCGGTATATATCGAGGCCTCGCGCGCCGCAACCGGCATATCCGAGGTGTTGGCAATAAGCACCGTTCTCTCCATAAGCGACTTTCCTGTTTTCGGGTCAACAAGCTCGGGGAACTCGTTCAGAACGTCGGTCATCTCGTTGCCGCGCTCGCCGCAGCCGATATAAACGACTATGTCAGCGTCGGCCCATTTTGCGAGCTGGTGCTGAACGACCGTCTTTCCGCTTCCGAACGGGCCGGGAACCGCCGCCACGCCGCCCTTGGCAATGGGGAACATCGTGTCGATAACTCTCTGTCCCGTAACCAGCGGCATCGCGGGCGGAAGCTTTTCCGCGTACGGTCTGCCGCGGCGCACCGGCCACTTCTGCATAAGAGTGACCTCTTTGTCGCCGTCGGCGGTCTCTATCACCGCGACGGTCTCGTCAACCTTAAAGCCGCCCGATTTTATCGACTTCACCGCGCCCTCAATTCCCGGGGGCACCATTATCTTCTGCGTAACGACCTCGGTCTCGCGCACGGTTCCGAGCACATCGCCGCCTGTTACCTTGTCGCCGACCTTGGCCGACGCTTCAAAGTTCCATTTCTTGTCCCGCTTGAGGGAAGGGACTTCAACGCCGCGGCGCAGATTGTTGCCCGCGATCTTCATTATATCATCAAGAGGCCTTTGTATTCCGTCAAAAATACTTCCGATGAGTCCGGGGCCGAGCTCAACGCTGAGCGGCATTCCGGTGGTCTCAACGGGAGTGCCGGGGCCGAGCCCCGAGGTCTCCTCGTAAACCTGGACCGAGGCTCTGTCGCCGTGCATCTCGATTATCTCACCGATCAGGTGCTGCTCGCCGACGCGGACAACGTCGTACATATTGCACTCGCGCATACCCTCGGCGATAACCAGCGGGCCGGCGACCTTTTTAATTATTCCTTTCGCCATATTTATCACATCCTAAAAATCTTGATTTTTTACTAATCGTTAAATATTATATCCGAGCCGACAGCTTTTTCAACCGATTTCTTAACGCCCGCAATTCCCATTCCGGTGTTTCCCGAAACTCCGGGAATTAAAATCACGGCCGGCAGCATGGCCTCGTTATATTTTTCGATCTCGTCGCTGATCATCGCGGCGGCCTTTTCGGTGATATAGATCACCGCGTATCTGCCGCTTGACGCGAGCTGTCTGAAGGTTTTCCTTGTTTCCTGGGGCTCGTCTGTAAAACGGGTCTCAAGTCCGAGCGCGCCGAAACCGGCCACGCTGTCCCTGTCGCCCATAACCGCAATGCTATACATACAAATCACGAATCCTTTCTCTGATAAGCCCCATGTCAAGGTCATTCTTTTTGCCCGAGAGAGCTATGCGCACCGCCCTTGTCTCGTTCCGCTTCGCCAGAATATAGGCGAAGATCGGAGCGATCGTGAACGGATTTGCCTTCTGTCCGCGGATAAGCTCCATAATTTTGTTATCCGCCCATTTCTCAAACTCGGACATTGATGTTTCTATCGCCTCCGCAGCCTCGCGGTAATCGGTGTGCTCCAGATATTTAAAGACTTCGTCGGCGTTCTTTGCCGCCGCGTCCGCGAGGCTTGAAACGTCAAGCGTCCTACACTCGGCCAGCGCACGTTCCGCAAAGCCCTTTGTCTTTCCGGTGAGGGCCGCCCTGACCGCGATCTTTATGTCGCTGAGCGCCGTCAGAAGCTCGGCGTAATCGCGAATTACCTTAACGCCGGAGGCTTCTCCCTCCTTCATGATCGTCTCAAGACAGGCCTTGTCGACCGCTATGTCACATTCCTGCCCGTCGCCGGTTTTTAAAAATATCTCGGCCGCGGAGTCCGCGGCGCCTGCCAGAAACTCGGGCAGATCGCCGTAATTTTTAAGCTTCACCGCCTCGAGAATGACTTCAGGCTCCACGCTTCCTCCGTCCTCAAAGCAGCCCTCGGTATTCTCCGAGGTATACACCGCCTTGATTGCGGCCTTGAGGTTGTGAAAGTCGGTCTGCCGCAGCAGCGTCTCAAACGGCTCCTTATCGGGAATGAGCTCGGTTATCAGCGCCCACATCTTGTCGGTCTCGTCTTTTATCATCAGCTCGTAATCGGAATATTCCTCTCCGTTTCCGTAGCCCTTGCCGGCAAGATAGCGCATGGCCTCGCGGTAGTCGGCGCTTCCCAAGATCTGCTCGATATCCGAGGCGGAAAGCAGATCAAGCTCTCTGGCGTGAATTCTTGACACCGCGTATGTGTATTGCTCAGCCACAAAATCACCTCCCGATTATTTAAAAAGTATATTCTGCACCTTTTCCTTGATGCTGTCCATATTGGCGTCCGCCAACTCGGCCAGCGTGCAGTTTTCCTCTATGTCAATGTCGTCATACACCGCGATAAAGCCCGACTTAACGCGGCTTGAAGCCTCCGCCTCAAGCTTCGGGAATTCGGACTTAACAAACTCCTTAAAGTCGTCCGGCATATTTTTTATATCGTTTTCGGACATCAAAAGCCTGCCCGCTTCGTCACCGAGGTACCTGCGGGCCAGATCCTTCAAAAAGTCATAATAACCGTCGATCCCGCTGATAGACTTGACCGACTCGGATATTACTCCGTCCAGCAGTCTCTGCTTTTCGGCCAGCAGACTCTGGGTCAGGCTGTGCTCCATAGCGTTTTTGTCGCGCTCCAAAGCGTCGCCGTAAGCCTTGTCCGCGGCGGCCTTTGCCTCGGCGGTTATTTTGTCCGCCTCGGCCTTAGCCGCGGCCAAAATCCTGTCGGTCTCTTTCTTCGCCTTTGACTCCGTCTCGGCGATAACGGCCTTTGACTCTTTTTCTATCTGATCCAGAATGACGCTGAGTCCGCCAACTTGGTTTTGCATAATATCAAACTCCTTTTTACATCTCTGTTAAGGGACGCCGGAGGGCGCCTCTTACATCGCGAGGCTTCCGATACCCGTGATCGAAAGGATCGAGATAAGCAGAGCCAGAATTGCGTAGGTCTCAACCATAGCCGCGAATATCATCGACTTACCCATTTGATCGGGGCGCTTTGAAACGAGCTGAATGCCCGAAACGGCGGCTCTCGCCTGTCTGATCGCCGACCAGAGTCCGACAAACGCCATGGGCAGACACGCGGCTAAGTAAAGCAGGCCCTTGGCCGTGGACATAGCCGTGTCGGCATTTCCGCCGAGAATACCTATCTGCGACAATGTGATGAACGCGATGAGCAGTCCGTAAATACCCTGTGTGCCGGGGAGAAGCTGAAGAATAAGGACCTTACCGAACTTATTGGGATCCTCGGTCACAACTCCGGCCGCGGCCTCGCCGGCCATGCCGACGCCGATCGCGGAGCCTATTCCTGCCATGAGAGCGGCAAGCGCCGCGCCCGCCAAAGCGAATACAATTCCTAAGTTTTCCATCTAATTTTCCTCCTTGAATTTATAATATTTTGTATTGGCGGTGAAGGGTGAAAACTTCTTGCCGCCGCCTTCATAAAATTTACCGAAGAATTCCACAAACTGAAGCCTGTTTGTGTGGACGTAAGCGCCCAAAAGGTTGATCGCCATATTGAGGGCATGGCCGATCACGAACACCAGTATGAAGCAGATCGCTCCGATCGGGCCTCCGCCGAACATGCTTCCCATCTGATTAAACACCTGCGCGATAACTCCGGTCGCGAGACCCAGCGCGAGCAGTCTTGAATAAGACAGAATGTCGCTTAAATAGCTCGTCACGCCGTACAGCTCGTAAAGGCCTTTGGCTACGCGCTTCGCTGGGTTCCTTGACGATCTGCCCGCGAACAGGATTATTCCCAGCGCGCCTATGCCCGCGCATATCGCCGCGGCGGTTCCCGCAGCCGGCGGAAGCTTGAACGAAAGCCCCGCCATATCCACGAACATCTGCATCGACAGCAGATACACAATTCCGCCGCCCACCAGCAAATACCAGAATATAACGTCATAAATCGCGCCTTTAACATCGCCGTCCTTGACCATCTGATAAAACTTTATTCCGAGGCCGGTGAATAGGTGGATAATTCCAACCAGGAACGCGAATATAAGCATCCGCATCGGGTCCTTGATCGGCTCGAACCAGAGCGCCGGGAATGCGACCTCATGGCCGAAGAACGTTCTTGAGATGACCGGTATCGCGTCTCCGAAAAATCCTCCGAACAGAATTCCCCAGATAAACGTTGAAATGCCGCACCAGAAGAACATTTTAAGCGCCTTTCTTGTGCCGGGCGCCATGTCGCGGAACCTGAGCACCAAAAACGCGCAGCCGACTATCATCAAAAGGCCGTAGCCCGCGTCGGAGAGCATCATGCCGAACAGGAAATAGTAAAACAGCGACATGATAAACGTCGGGTCTATCTCAAATTTTCCGGGCATGCTGTATGTCTCAAGCACCGACTCCACAGGCTCCGAAAACGGATTGTTATGAAGCAGCACGGGAGGCTCATCCTCTTTGCCCGGCTCGCCGATCTCGACCGCCGCGTCATACTTTCGCGTCAGCTCATCCTCAAGACGCGCGCAGTATTTCTCGGGCACATAGCCGTAGATCACAAAGAATTTTTCCCTCTGATTGGTGTCGCCCAGCGTCTCGTATTTCTCAATTCTCATGTTGTAATAGTCGACCATGAACTTGAGCAGATCCCTGTGCTTTGTCTGCGTCTCGATACGCTTTGAGTTTTTTTCGATAAGTGCGCGGTCGTCCTTGATCTGTTTTTTGAGTTTCTCCGCTTCCTCAAGCGGCGGTCTGCCCGTCACATACGCGGGCCTCGCGAAGCCCATGTTCCTGAGGCATGTTTCGATCTCGCCGCTTTTTTCCCTGCGGCAGAATACGCACGCATTTGTGAAGCTCGTCTCGGCGCGCAGCACATTCACGTCAACCGCGTAAAGCGGATCATCCGCCTTGCCCTCGCCCGCGAGAGCCTCGTTAATTCCATTCAAAATATCGGCGACCGTCTTTTCCTCCGGAAAGGTTCCGATAAGCGCGCGGGTCTTTTTGGTGCCCTTGAAGTCCATGGGTATGTCAAGGCCCGACCACGGCTCAAGCGACGTTATCGCGCTCTCGCACTTTGCTATGTCGGCCTCGAGCTCATAATTGTTTTTTGACAGCTCATTGATCTCTCTGGCTATGTCAAGCGCCCTGCCCGCGTTGTCTACCGTGTTGTAATACTGGCTGACGCTCAGCATTTTCTTTCCGCCGAGCATCGACAGCAGCGGCTTCTTCTCCGGAGAGTACCGCTCCAGCACGTCAACCGCGCCGTTTATGGTCTCCGCCGCTTTGGCGAATGTGGCCGCTGATTTCGCGGTGTCGGTCTTGCTGAATCCGAGCTCGCTCAGATCCTTGCTTATCGGCTCAAGCACGCCGAACCTTTGCAGCGCCTCCAGAATGGCTTTTCTGTGGCTTTTTAGTCCGTATATGCGGACCTGCTTCATAGGAAGCTTTGCCATATACTCACCCCCTAAATCAGTTCATCCATTATTATCTTGATTACCTTGTCTTTCGCGCCTTTGACCTCGCCGCCGAGCTTATCGGCCTGCTTTTTAAGACGCGCGTCATACTCGCTTTTAAGCTTTCCCGCGGCCTCGTCGGCCCGTGCCTTGGCGTCCTTCAGCATTTGCGCGGCGTTTTCCTTCGCCTTTTCGACTATCCGCTCCGCCTCTTCCTTCGCGGCGGAAACGGAAGCCTCGGCAGCGGCCTTGGCCTTGTTCTCGGCCTCATAGGCCGCGTCCTCGGCGCCCACAAGTTTTTTAACCGTGTCCATAGGCATAAAAATCACCATCCTCCGATTATTTTCCTTAATTAGTTATTATATCCGTTTTCTGCTCGCTTGTAAAGCATTTTTTGTGATTTTTAAACTATTTTTAACATTGTTTTCCGACAGCCCGATTTTAATATATATTGTAATATTTAAGAAATATACTTCATATGCTTTATCAACAATGTTTTGGGAGGCGAACGACTTGAAAACCTACATAGAGGAACGAACCGTCGCGCTCGGCGAGTACATAGCCGACAGCAAATGCACGGTTCGCGAAGCGGCGAAAAAATTCGGAATATCAAAGTCCACCGTCCACAAAGACGTCACTCAGCGCCTGAAAAGGATAAACCCTGCGCTGGCCGCCGAGGTGGGCTCTGTTCTGCTTGAAAATAAAAACGAAAGACACATACGAGGCGGCAACGCCACCAAGGAAAAATATAAAACGATAAAAATAAACAAAACCGCATAGGCGCTCGAAAAAGAGTTATGAAGCGATGCTTCATAACTCTTTCAGACTGTCGAAAAAGGGAAGAAAAAGCTCAGAAAAGACTGGGCTTTTTCTGTATTTTATGATAAAATATAGGTA
>CANQMT010000018.1 GCA_947625055.1 uncultured Monoglobus sp.
TAATAACCGACCTCGTAAGTGTCTCGGTTGGAAATCGCCTAAAGAAATTTATGTTGCACTTGCTTGACATTCTGCCGCGGCTCGCGCAACCGGGCGGGCAAATTAATTTTTGAAAAACGGAGTTTTTCTACACACCGGGATCCCCTGAACGGGGATCTTTTATTAAACGCGGATATTCGCCGGGCTGTTGCGAACATTTTTGATAGATTTTCAAATTTTTCACGTATTAATACATAGAAGCGCTTCAAAAAGTTCAAAAAAGGATGGTGATCAAATGGATACGGACGAAAAGCTCGCCGCGGGACTCGCCGCGAAAGACGAAAAGGCTCTTGAGGTCCTTATCGAAAGGTACGGCGGCCTCATCAAGGCGATAGCCGCAAGGCACCTGAGCCGCATGCCGAGCCATATCGGCGAGTGCGTGAACGACATACTCTTTTCAGTCTGGAGCAACATAGATAGGTTTGACCCGGGCAAAAACTCGCTGAAAAACTGGATCGGCGCGGTCAGCAAATACAAATGCATAGATTACAAGCGGAAATACTTTAAGGAGCTTTACTCGGAGGAGCTTTCTCCGGAGGAGCTCTCTCCGGACGCCGCCGCGGAAGGCGGAGCCGAGGACGCCCTTATCCGAAAAGAAACGATGACGGAAATAATGTCGCTTTTAAACTGTCTGAAGCCGCGGGACCGAAGGCTGTTTTACCGACGCTATATCCTTTCGGAGTCGGTCCGCGAGATAGCCGAAAAAAGCGGCGAGGATCCCGACGCCTTATATAATCGGCTTTCAAGAGGCAGAAAGAGGCTCAGACATCATCTTTTAAGGAGTGATATTTATGAAAAATGAATTTGATTATTTAAACGACGCGGCGGTTGACCTCGACGAATACGAGCCCGCCGAGCTTACCGAGGAGGAGCGTTTGATCATGAAAGAAAAAATACTTGAAAAATCCAAAAAGAGACCGCACGCGAAACGGTATATCGCAATAGCCGCGGCAGTCGCGCTGGCAGCCGCGATATCCGTTCCGGCGTTTGCCGGCAACGGCTTTGTCGAGAAAATAGTAAAATACGTCTCCCTCGGCCACAACGTTATCATCGAGACCGACGACAGCGGCGCCGTATTCACGCTTCCCGAAGCGTTAAACGGCAGAGTGTTTGACAAGGACGGGAACCGCGTCACCGAGATCGAGGGCGGCCTTGACGCGGAAGACATTGAACTGTACGACGAGAACGGCGTAAAATATGACGCCGAACGCTGGATCGAGCTGATGTATGAGACGGGTGTGGTCGACAAAGGCAAGGCGGACGTCTCGGCAGGCTCCGTTTACAGCGGCAAACTCATTCCCGACGAGGGCGAAGGCGTGAAGGTTTACACGACCGCCGAGGAGTTTAACGCGTTTAAAGAAAAGCTGAACTTTAAGCTTTTGGAGCCCGAATACCTTCCCGAGGGCTACTCCTTCCTCTACGCCGAGGGGTTCGCCGACGGTGACGGCAATATTTCGGGGGACTATGCGGTGATCGGATATTCAAACGGCAAAAACGTTTTCACGATCCACGAGAGGATCATCACTGACGAAACGAAATTTACCGCAAGCTTTGACGAGCCCGTCACAGAGACAAAGATCCACGGCTGCACCGCCGCGGTCAGCGAGCACTCGGCTGACTGGGAGGAAAACGGAATTTCCGTAAGCATACTCTCGGGGAACAGTTCCGTTACGGGCGGCGAGCTGGTAAAGGTCGCCGAAAGTGTGAAATAAAATAAGTTTTTTCGGGGCGGATAATATCCGCCCCCGGACTGTCGAAAAAGTGTTAAAGCTGCGAGCTAAAAATAGCCTTGATATGATCGCCGGACCCGGTTCCGTCATGCCCCGCCCGGACGGCAGAGAAACTATTTTTAGCTCGCCAGACCGCATATTTCGCAGTGATGAGCAAAAGGCGCATGCGGCTTTTGTGATAAGCGAAGAAATTTGTGACGCAACAAAAGCGCGAGGGGCGGAGGCGGCTCGCGCAACCGGGCGGGCGAATAATTTTTGAAAAACGGAGTTTTTCTACACGCAGCAGGGCGGATAATATCCGCCCTGAAACGCGCTATCAGTATTTCTAATTTGACTTTGCCGCGTGTATGTATTATAATAAAGTCATTACAGATCGGTTAAATTTATGACGGAAGGAGAATACATATGGCAAACTTTTACGACGGTATCGGGAAACTCGGCTTCGGCCTCATGCGGCTCCCGATGATCGACAAAAAGATCGACGTTGAGCAGACCAAGGTCATGGTCGATAAGTTTATGGACGCTGGCTTTAATTATTTTGACACCGCATGGGCCTACGGCGAGAGCGAGAGCGCGATAAGGCAGGCGCTGGTTGACCGCTATCCGCGCGAGAGCTACAAGCTGGCCACCAAAATGGCGGCGTGGATCAACTGCAAGACACGCGAGGATGCGATCGCGCAGTTTGAGAACTCGCTCAAGGTCACGGGCGCGGGATATTTTGATTTTTACCTGCTGCACAACCTGGGCGAGCACCGAACCAAATTCTTTGACGATTTTGACATGTGGGATTTTATCGCGGAGAAAAAGGCCGAGGGCCTTATAAAGCACGCGGGCTTTTCGTTCCACTCCACACCCGAGGAGCTTGAAGATATCCTGAGCAGTCATCCCGAAATGGAGTTCGTTCAGCTCCAGATCAACTACGCCGACTGGGACGATCCAGCCGTTCAGTCGCGCGGCTGCTATGAGACGGCGAGAGCGCACAATATCCCCGTGATAATCATGGAGCCCGTGAAGGGCGGACTGCTTGCGAACCCGCCCGAGGCGGTAAAGGGAATATTTAACGCCTGCGATCCCGGCATGTCGTGCGCGTCGTGGGCCGTTCGGTTCGCGGCTGACCTTGACGGGGTCATCACTGTGCTTTCGGGCATGAGCAGCGTTGAGCAAATGGATGACAATCTTTCATACATGAAGGACTTTAAGGGTCTGAGCGACACGCAGCGCGCGGCGCTTGAAAAAGCCCGCTCGGAAATGGCGAAGATCCCGATAATCCCGTGCACCGTCTGCAACTACTGCGCGAAGGTGTGTCCGAAAAACATAGGGATCTCAGGCACGTTCACCGCGATGAACATGCTGACCCTTTACGGAGACAAGGCGACCGCGCGGCACCAGCTCGGCTGGCTGGTCGACGGCCACGGAAAATCCCGCGCCGCCGAGTGCATAAAATGCGGCAAATGCGAGGAAGCGTGTCCGCAGCACATAAAGATCCGCGCCGAGCTTGACAGAGCCTCCGCGGCGATGAAATAGTAAAAACCCGCGGCGGATCAATATCCGCTGCGGGTTTAAATTTATGTCATGTTCCCCTTATAAAACTCGTTGATGTTGTTTTTGTATTCCCTCGGCGTCATGCCGTATATCTGCTTAAAGGCGCGGTTGAATGTGCGCTGGCTCGAAAATCCCGCGCTGAGACAGATGTTCGTTATGCTGTCGTCGGTGGTGCGGATAAGCCCCGCGGCGTACTCGGTCCTGACCAGCGCCAGATAGTTCCTGAAATTTATTCTTATCCTGTTTGAAAACACGTGCGAAATATAGTATTTACTCACGTTAAACTCCTCGGCAAGAACGTCGAGCGAAATATCCTGCTTGAAGTTCATGGATATGTAGCGTATCATTTTCTCGGCGAGGCTCTCGACCGGCATATGTTTGTCTTTATTTATCTTGATTTTTTTAAGCAGCTTTGATATAATGACTATTGACCAGCCGAGTCTTTCAGAAAACGACGGACAATCGGCGATCTGAGCGAAGGCGTAGGCCGCCGCTTCGTCGATATCCTCTATTACCGGCGAGGAAGGTCTTGAGTTTGAAATATCGGGGAAAACGCCGCCGAAAATCTTCGGATGGCATATTACCAGAACGCCGTCCGCGGGTCGGACGTCGTTGCGGTAATAATGGTGTACTATATCGGGAAAGACGATAGCCGCCTGTCCCGCCTTGACCTCGTAGGTCAGGCCGTCGATATTGATATGCTGGCCGCCCTCAAACACATAGAGGATCTCGATATGCTTGTGAAGGTGGGCGTGAAAGCGTATCTCGCGATAGTTATGGATAACATTTATATCCGACGGCTGGATCTCGTAAAAAGGAACCATAATATCCCTCCGCGCCATATGCAATTTTTGTCTTGTTTTGTTATATGGCCGACTTTTATTATAACGTATTATCTGCTAAAATACAAGTATATTTTTTAATGTAATTTTAACCGAAAGGCGGACAACAAAATGGAGCGCACAGAAAAAAGCAAAATACCCGCGTATCTTGACGAGAGCCTGAGCTTTGAGGAACGGGCGGCGGATCTGGTCTCACGCATGACCCTTGAGGAAAAGGCGGCGCAGCTTAAAAACGAGGCCGCGGCGGTCCCGCGCCTCGGCGTGAGGGCCTATAACTATTGGCGCGAGGCTCTGCACGGCGTGGCGAGGCAGGGCAAGGCGACCAGCTTTCCCACAAGCCTCTCAATGGCGAACACCTGGAACGCGGAGCTCGTCCGCAGGGCGGCGGAGATAACCGCCGAGGAAGCCCGCGGCAAAAACCCGATCACGAATCTGTCATACTGGAGCCCCACGGTCAACATGGCGCGCGACCCGCGCTGGGGCCGGAACGAGGAGACCTACGGCGAGGATCCGTATCTGAGCGGGCGCATGGGCTCGGAGTTCGTCAAGGGAATGCAGGGCGGCGACGAGCGTTACATAAAGACGATAGCGACCGTGAAGCACTTTGTCGCCAACAATGTCGAGAAGGAGCGCCGCATGGGCACCTCGGTCATGAGCGAGCGGACCCTGCGCGACTATTACGGACGCGTTTTCCAGAACATCGTTGAGGAGGCGAAGCCCGCCTCGGCCATGAGCTCCTATAACGCGACAACGGTCATAAGGAACGGCAAGACGCTCTATGACTATGTTCCGGCCACCGCCAATCCGTATATATTAAAAGATCTGCTCCGCAGGAACTGGGGCTTTACCGGCTATGTGACCGGCGACTGCGGCGCGTTCGGCGACCTCAACAACACCGCGGCCTACAAGACCGTGCTGTTCCCGAACGAAAGCATCGAGGACGTTCCCCAGTCCGCCACGATAACCAAGGGCTTTTTAAACGGAGCCGACACCGACTGCGGCTATTCCGCCTCGGCGGGTAGCGTGCTCGACGCGGTGAGGCGCGGATATATCACGGAGGATCAGATAAA
The DNA here is from genome assembly GCA_947625055.1 of uncultured Monoglobus sp. GTDB lineage: Bacteria > Bacillota > Clostridia > Monoglobales > Monoglobaceae > Monoglobus. The sequence continues at coordinate 5,224 of CANQMT010000018.1, forward strand.
CATCAACGTTTACAATCTGTTCCTGCAAAGAATGAGAACCGGGGAGTTTGACAAAAACCCCGAATACCGCGGCGTGACCGCGGACGTTTTGGAAACGCCCGAGCACATCGCGGCTGCCGAGGAAGCGGCTGAACAGTCCTGGGTGCTGCTTAAAAACGACGGGATCCTCCCTCTTAAAAAAGACATAAAGCGCGTCGCCCTTGTCGGCACCCTCGCTGACGAGGTCGTGCTGGGCGACTATTCGGGCTCGCCCGAGCGCATGGTCACACCCTACGAGGGGATCGCCGCGGAGCTTAAAAAGACCCACGGCGCGAAGCTTGAGTTCCTCGGCGGCATGACCGACAGCACTCGGCTGCTCGATCTGAAAAGCCTTGAGCTTGAGCTGCGTGACGGCGGCGCGAGAAAGATTGACCTGAGCGGCTGCGAGGTTTCGGGCGCCGAAATGAAGGACGGCTGCGTCCTCGGCGTGACCCGAAAGACCTCGGTCAAAATAAGCGGCGTTGACTTCGGCGGCGCCGTCTCGGTGAGCGCCGACACCGAAACCGCGGCGGGCGGAAAGATCAAGCTGTATTACGGCTTCGGCGGCCCGCAGGTGGCCGAGCTCAAACGTGACGGCGCGGAAAAGCACTCGGGCGCGTACACCGGCGAGGCGGGCGGCTATTGCGGAACCGCCGATCTTTACATCGAATTCGAGGCCGAGACAGCCGAATTTTCGATCGACAAATTCAAGGCCGAGCTCGACGCGGCGGACGTGATAATCGCCTACGCGGGCACCACCCTTTCGGACTCGGCGGAGTTCAACGACAGAAGCGGCATCGCCCTGCCCGAGAGCCAGTCTCACGCGGCCTCATTAACCGCCGCGTATCCCGAAAAAACCGTGCTGGCGCTGCAGACCGTCGGCCAGATCGACGTCGCCCCTCTCGAAAGCGGAGCCAAGGCTATCCTGTGGACGTCATACAACGGCCAGACGCAGGGAACAGCGCTCGGAAAGATCCTCACGGGCGCCGCGAACCCCTCGGGCAAGCTGACAACCACATGGTACGCGGCGGCCGACCTTGAAAAGATGCCGGTCGGCACAGAGGGAGTTCTGGGCGACGACGGCATAACGCGCTATTACAACAACTATGAAATAAGGCCGGACAAAAACAACGATTTTCCCGGCAGAACATATCAGTACTACACAAACGAACCGGTCTATCCGTTCGGGTTCGGATTGAGCTACACCGAGTTTGAGTACGGCGGTCTGCGCATATCATCCGACAGCGTGACCGCCGCGGATGAGCTCACCGCGCTTGTTGACGTGACAAACGTCGGCGGCGTTTACGGCATGGAGGCTGTCCAGTTCTATATCGAATATCCCGAAGGCCGCGGGCTGCCGAAAATTCAGCTCAAGGGCTTTGACAAGCTCGCGCTCGGACCCGGAGAGACCAAAACCGCGAAGGCGGTGATAAAGATCTCGGAGCTGAGATTTTTTGACGAAGAGACGCAGAAGTCCTATGTCCCGATCGGAGACTATAAGATATACGCGGCGAAAAACTCGGCTGATAAGTCGCTTTTCGCCGAATTTTCGGTGACAGAGGGGATCGAGCCGCGGCTTAAAACCGTGGCGGCCCTGCCCGGCGGAATAATCACGCGCGGCCTTGTGGGTGACGGGGTCGAGCCGACGACAGTCTTTAACCTCAATCTTTCGGCTGCGCTGACCGACGAGAGCTTTCTTGAGCTTGACGGCTCGAACACCGAGTATAAAAGCGCGGACGAGAGCGTCGCGCGGGTCGCCGCGGACGGCACTGTCCTTCCCGGGATCCGGGAAGGAGTGACGCTTATCACCGCCTCGGTCACTTTCGGGGGCGAAACGAAGTCGGCGCGCGTTCCCGTGGTGAACATGCCCGAATTCAAGGCCTCGGCAGCCGACAAGGCGGACGCCGCCGCGCGGCTCAGAGCGGCGCGGAACGGACTGCCCGACAGGGCGTATTCGGATAAAAACATTGAAAAGCTCAATAACATCCTGCGCGACGGACTTGATAAGACAAGCGGCGCGGAAAAGCTTGACGAGCTGCGCGCGGAGCTTGAAAACGCGCTCCGCGCAATAAACAGCGTCGAGCCCGACGGCCTCAGGCGCGCGTATGAGATCTCCGCGCCCGAGCTTGTCGGCGGCGTGATCGAAAGCAGCGGAAAAACACGGCTTTCGGCCATTGACGAAAACGGAAACAGGGCCGCCGTCAGGTGGCGGATCGAAAACCTCGGCGGCAGCAAAAGGGCGGATGCCGAGATCGGCGAAAGCGACGGCCTGCTCACCGCCACGGCGAACGGCCTCATCAGGGTCCGCGCGGTAAACATTGAGGAAATGCGCCGCGGCGAAGCGTTGATTTACATCAATCTGCCGATCGAGGGCGAGACCGCCGACGACGGCGGCGGAGCCGACCTCACGGCGGAACACGGCGGTCGCCGCTGCGCGGCGGACACCAAATCGCGGCCGATTGAATACAGAGGCATACGCCTTGAGAATCTGAAGCGGATAAGACTCCGCTACTCGCTCGGCAGCGCGGCAGCCGCGGCAAAGTTCACCGCCTCGGGTCTGACCGTGGCGGAGGGGATCCTGCGCCCCACGGGCGGCGGATCCGAATGGAGCGAGGCGGTGTTTGACGCGGACGCGGCGGCGATCTTTAAGGCCGCAGCGGACGAAAACGGTCTGAGCTCTCTCACCCTTATCGCGGGCGGCGCGAACATCGACCGCTTTGAGCTGATATACGAGGAGCCCGACGACGAGCGTCCGCACAAGGTGGCGGCGATCGAGGACGGCCCGAGCGGAGCCGTCACGCTCTACATTAACTATGTCGGCTCGGGCGCGCCGCAAAAAACCATGCTCACATACGGAGACGCGGCGTTGTGGGTTTGCGGCAGAGGCGCGCTGACCATAACCGAGCCGCGCTCGGTTGACGGAGAAAAATACGCGGTGAAGCTCTGCGGCCAAACGCTGATCCACACCTACCGCGAGCCAAAGCCGCCGCGGAGGGTGGTCTACAGCGCATCCGACCCCGCGTATGAGGCGCTGTTTGACAAGAGCGGCGCGGTGAAGCTGCCCGAGATCAACGGCCTCACGGGTTACGGCCCTCTGAAATGCCACGTCCGCGCCGAGCACGGCTTTGAGCTCGGCGGCAAAGCGTTTAAGTTCACGCGCGACTGGCAGGGCGCGGAGGGCGGCGAAAGCCGAGCGTGTCTGTTCTTCACGCCCGAAGCCCCGTGCGAGGTGACGGTCATATATGACGGCGGCGAGGACCGCGAGCAGTATATCGCGCAAAACGGAACGCGGCTCGCCTCGGGCCTGTCAACGCCCGGCGGAAAGACCGCGATAACCGCGAGGATCACCGACACTTCCGCCCCGGTCTACACCTACGGCAGCGAAAACAACAAGAGCGTTTACGCAATAATCGTCGATTATTACGGCGGCGAAGATGCCGCCGAAAGAACCGTCCGCAGCGTTATCACCCCAAGCGGCTTCGCGCGGATAGACAAGGATCGGTCGGGCAAAAGCAGGATACTGCTGAGCACGGACGGCGGCGCGTGGAGCGAGGTCGATCTGAGTTCCCTCGGCTTTGACGAGCCTCCCGCTATAAACGATCTTGCGGTTTACAAGGACAGGGTCTACGCCGGCTGCGGCGGCGGAGAGGTTCTGATAATCACAGACTGCCCCAAGTGCCGCGCGCGAAAAAAGCTTTGCGATTTTGACATTGAGAAGATCGAGATCGTTGACGGAAATATGGTTTTAAGCGGCGGCGGCAAACAAAAGGAAATATCAATGACCGCGCTGGGCGCGGATCAGATCAGGGCGGACGAGGCCATGGCGCTTATCGCGACCGGCGCGGCGGCGATCGACGTGCGCGAGCGCGATATTTTCGAGTCGGAGCCTTCGAGGATCGACGGCGCGGTGAACATTCCGCTGAGCGAGCTTGAGAAGATCACGGAGATGAGCCGCGACAGACGGATAGTGTTCTGCTGCAGCCGCGGCATACGCTCGGCCGAGGCGGTGCTGCGCGCCAAGGAAATGGGCTTTGCGAATGTTTATTATTTAATTTAACGGGAGATGATATATATGAGGCAAGTGACATTGGGAAAAACCGGAATAACCACAGCGCAGAACGCGTTCGGCGCGCTGCCGCTCCAGCGGGCCGACATGGACACCGCGGTTGAGATTTTGCGCGCGGCCTACGAGGGCGGCATGAACTTTTTCGACACCGCCAGAGCCTACAGCGACAGCGAGGAAAAGATAGGCCGCGCCTTCGGGGATATGGGAATCCGAGACAAGATCTTCATTGCCACCAAAACCATGGCGAAGACCCCGGACGAATTTTGGAGCCAGCTCGAGACCTCGCTCAGGCTGCTAAAAACCGATTATATTGACATCTATCAGCTCCACTGCGCCGATAGGTGTTACGCTCCGGGAGACGGCTCGGGAATGTACGAGTGCATGCTCGAGGCCAAGAAACAGGGAAAGATCCGCCACATCGGGATTACCGCCCACAAGATCGAGGTGGCATTTGAGATAGCAAACTCCGGACTTTACGAGACGCTGCAATATCCGTTCAGCTACCTCTCGTCCGACCGCGAGATCGAGCTTGTGAATTTGTGCCGCGAAAAAAACGTCGGCTTTATCGCCATGAAGGGAATGTCGGGCGGGCTCATCACGCGCTCCGACGCGGCTATGGCGTTTATGAGCGGGTTTGATAACGTGCTGCCGATCTGGGGAGTGCAGAAGATGAGCGAGCTTGAGGAGTGGCTCGGCTATATGGAAAACACGCCGGAAATGACCGACGGGATAAGAGAGTTTATCGAGAGCGAAAAGAAAGAGCTGAGCGGCGAGTTCTGCCGCGGCTGCGGCTACTGCATGCCGTGCCCGGCGGGGATTTTGATCAACAACTGCGCGAGAATGGCGCTGATGCTCAGGCGCGCGCCGTCCGAGGCGTGGCTGACCGACGCTATGCAGGCCGAGATGAAGAAGATAGAAAACTGCCTAAACTGCGGCCAATGCGCGGCGAAATGCCCCTATGAGCTCGACACCCCGGCGCTGCTCAAGAAAAACTATGAGGATTACCAAGAGGTGCTCGCGGGCAGACGATCGGTGAGCTATAACCGCGGCGCCCGGTAAAAATTTAAAACAGCGACAAAAAGACTGCCTCGGATGAGACAGTCTTTTGCGTGGTTTTTCGGATCAGCGCAACGATTAGCAGGCAAAAGGTTTTTGCCTCTTTGCCGCCCGCGGCTTGGCAGGGCGGAATATGGGCTTTGGGCAACCATTTCATTGCAAAAACCTTTTGCGATGAATAACGTTTTCGGCTGCTTAGATCCAGGTGTATTTTCCGACGATCAGGTCTATTCCCGCGATTATGAAGTATATCGCGAGCAGGATGCCGATGCCCATTGCCAAAACAAAGGGATGAATAAACGAGTAAACGCCAACGATCACGTCAAGTATGCCGAGGAATATGCCCCAGCCGTAAGAGCTGACGCCCGCGTCCTTTGCCTTAAACGACGCCACGATAGCCAGCACGCCCTTTATCACGAACCAGAAGGCCATCGCGATAAGCAGGGCGGTGCCCGCAAAGTTCCTCATGCCGGGAACGAACAGGATAACCAAAGCCAAAATAAGCGTGATTATGCTGTACACGAAGATGAATCCGTAACGCTTGTTGGCAATTCCCGCGATAACTCCGTATATGCCCCACACAAGCAGCATGATAACGAGGAAGTATCCCGCGCCGACAAATGTGAGAAGCGGAGTGCCCATGCAGGAAATTCCGCCGATTATCAGCAGAATACCGAGAATGATCTGAAGTGCTCTCATAAAAATTACCTCACTTTTTAAATTATTGTATTTTGTATAAATTTTGTGCTTTTATTATAATATTTTTCCTGATAATTGTCAAGCGGCGAGGCGGGTTTGCGGCAAATTTACCCGTTTTTGCGCATATTTTTTGTTTACTTTGAAATGTTTTGATGATATAATATAGATTGAAAAGGCGGGTATCGCCGCCGAACTGTGACGCGCAGCCGCGAAAACGAAGGAGCTGATAATATGTACGAAAAATACAGAAGATTTATGGAGGGGCGGTACGGCTTTGACAAGCTGGGCGGAGCGCTGATCATAACCGGTCTGGCGGTATCGGTCCTCGGACGCATACTTTGGCTCGTGTGGCTCAGCCGCCTTTCGATAGTGTTCTACATATTATTCGCGCTGCGGTTCCTGTCGCGCAGGGAATACGCCCGCTCGCGCGAGAACCGAATATTTATCGGGTTTTTTGACAATATAAAAGATTTTTTCACACGAGACCGCGAAAACTATAACTATTATACCTGCCCGGTATGCAAAACCAGGTTCAGGGTTCCGAAAAACAGCACCAGGGGCTATTCGACGAGGCCCATGTGCCCCAAGTGCAGAAATGAATTTTAAACCCGCCCGGGCGCAGTTTTATTAATACAGCTTTAATAAAGCTGCGAGCTAAAAACAGTTCTGATATGATCGCCGGACCCTGTTCCGTCATGCCACGCCCGGACGGCAAAGAAACTGTTTTTAGCTCGCAGAACCGCAAATTTTCTTAGGGACGTGACGCGCTTCAAAGCGAAAGGCTTTGAGGCGTTCAGGGCTCTCGAAAAGCGCCAACGAAGCACATAAGGGCTCCCGAAAAGCGCCAACGAAGTGCGCTTTTTGGGAAAGAGGAGCGTCCGCCTTAAATGCGCAGCTTTTGCCGCTTGCGGCAAAACAAGCAATCAGGCGTGACGCGACGACCACGCCCGGACGGCAAAGAAACTGTTTTTAGCTCACAGGACCGCAAATTTTCTTAGGGACGGTACGGGCGGTAAAGAAACTGTTTTTAGCTCGCAGTAACGCCGGCGTTTGCCGGCGTTTATTTCATTATTCAAATCGTTATGTTGCGACCGAGAGCCTCAGATCGCGGCCAACGGTTATGCCCGCGCGGCTGAGCGCCGCCTTGACCGTCTCAAATGCGAGGGCGGGATAGTTGTTCTCCTCGCTCAAATGTCCGAGAATTATGTTCTCGGTCCCGGTTTTCACCAGCAGCTCCGCGCCCTTTCCCGCGTCGTCGTTGGAAAGGTGGCCGAGTCTGCCGCGTATCCTCTGCTTGAGCGGGTACGGATACGAGCCGACCTCGAGCATGCTTATGTCGTGGTTGGACTCAAGCAGCACCGTTTTGCAGCCCGCCACGGCGCGCATGACCTCCTCGGTCAATATGCCCATGTCGGTCGCGACGGCTCCGCACTCGTTTCCGTCGTCAAATCTGTAGCCCACCGGATACGCCGCGTCGTGCGGGATGCGGAACGGGCTGATCCCTATGTCTCCGATAGAAAACGGCTCAACGCCCTCGAAGATCTTTATGTTCTCATCGTTCAGGCGGCCAAGATCGTTGGTCATGATCGCCGCCCATGTCGCGGAGTTGGCGTAAACCGAAACGCCGTAGCGCCGCATCATAACGCCTATGCCTTTGATATGGTCGGAATGCTCGTGGGTAACGACGATCCCGTCAAGCTCCTCCGGAGACGTTCCTAAGCGGGCCATTGCGTCTTTTACCGCCTTGCCGCTGATGCCGCAGTCAACAAGAATTTTCGTGCTCTCGGTGCAGACCAGACACGAATTTCCTTTGCTTCCGCTTTTTAACGAATACAGTTCCATAATTTCCGCCTTCCGGCCGTTATTTGGCCGCCTTTAAAATATCGGGCATGGGATTGACGCATCTGCGCGTGATCTGCGCGCCGAGCGATTTAAGCTTCTTCTCAAAATCCTCATAACCCCTGTCTATGTATTTCAGATTATATATCTCGGTTACGCCCCTCGCCATAAGCGCGGCGATAACCATAGCGGCGCCCGCGCGGAGATCCTTGGCGCAGACAGGCGCGCCGGTCAGAGGCGTTTCGCCCTGGACTCTCGCCACATCGCCGCCCTCGACGGTTATCGAGGCGCCCATTCGGTTGAGCTCGCTCACGTATTGCAGGCGGTTCTCCCAGACATTCTCGGTCATTGTGCTGCTTCCTTTGGCCTTGGTCAGCAGCACAAGCATCTGCGGCTGAAGGTCTGTCGGAAATCCCGGATAGGGCTGGGTCTTTACGTTGCAGCGCCTGAGCTCTGGCTTTTTGACATAGACCCTTATCGCTTCGTCATATTCCTTTATCCCCACGCCCATTTCCTCAAGCTTGGCGCTTAAAGATTCCATATGCTTGGGTATTATGTTGCTCACGACAACGTCGCCGCCGGTCGCGGCTGCCGCGATCATGAACGTGCCCGCCTCGATCTGGTCGGGTATCACGCTGAAGGCGCCGCCGTGCAGCTCCTTCACGCCTCTTATCTTTATCACATCGGTGCCCGCGCCGCGGATGTTGGCCCCCATTGAGTTCAGGAAGTTGGCCACGTCAACCACGTGCGGCTCCTTGGCGGCGCTGTCGATGACCGTCACGCCCTCGGCAAGAACAGCCGCGAGCATTACGTCGATCGTGGCGCCGACCGAAACCACGTCCATATAAACAGTGTCGCCCTCAAGCTTGTCTGCGCTTATGTTGACAACGCCGTACTCAATATCGCTTTCGGCGCCGAGCGCCTTAAAGCCCTTTAAATGCAGATCGATCGGACGCACGCCGAAATCGCATCCGCCCGGAAGATCAACGCTGGCGCGGTGCAGCCTGCCCAGCAAAGCGCCCATAAAATATGAAGAGGCGCGGATCTTCCGCACCGCCGGGCCGGTGGCAACATGGCTGCGTATGTTTGTGCAGTCGACCTCGACAACGTCGTCGCCGACAAAGCCCGCCTCGCAGCCGAGATTTTTTATTATACCGATAAGGTCATAGATATCGCTGACCCGCGGCACGTTTTCGATCACGCATTTCCCCTTGACAAGAATTGACGCAACCAAAATAGCAACGGCGGAATTTTTAGCGCCGCTGATCTTTACCTCGCCGTGCAGAGGCACGCCGCCCAGTATAACCATTTTTTCGTCGTTCATCTAAATGCCCCCAAATATTACGCATTTATTTTATATACCAATATTATAGCACAAAAAAAGCATTTGACAAGGTTATTTCATCTTTTTTAAAGATTTTGCCAAAACTTTTTGCTAAGCTTACGTTTTTAACGGTGTTTTCCACAAAAATGTATTTTCCGTTTATTATAATACGATTATAACACGAAACTGTTACAAAATGATGACATTGGGATTAAAAGAATAATAAACCGCTATTTTTTGCATATTTTTCGCCCCGGCGCGGAAATAATTCGGGGATATTCGCCGAGTATCCCCCGATATCACCAAATTCCCTCAAATTTATATAATATATTGAGGCATGTTATTTGCCGAATTTTAACAGGAAAGGTGAAATATATGGCAGTAAAAATATTTATAGACGCGGGGCACGGCGGCCCCAACCCCGGCGCGGTGGGCAACGGGCTTATTGAGGAGGATATCAATCTTTCGGTTGCCATGCAGCTCGCCGACGACCTCAGGGCTATGGGCTACGACGTGCGCGAGTACCGCACTACGCCCGACGGGAACGTTATTTCTCCGGTCGCGGCGGATCTGCGCAAGCGCGCGGCTGAGGCCAACGCGTGGGGCGCGGACTATTTTATCAGCATACACACGAACAGCTCGACAAATCCCGCGGCCAACGGGTTTGAAACATACGTTTACCGATTAAACTCAACGTCGGCGAGGCTGGCGCAGTCGATACAAAACGCCGTCATCGCCGCTCTCGGCGTGAAGGACAACGGGGTGCGGCAGGCGAATTTTTCGGTGCTGCGCAACACTTCGATGCCCGCGGTGCTGGTGGAGCTGGGGTACCTCTCAAACCCCACCGAGGCGCTGAACCTGAACAGCTCGGCGTGGCAGGCGAAAATCGCCGCGGCCATAGCCGAGGGGATAAATAATTTTGTCGTGTCGGGATCTTAAATCAAAAGGCTCCCCGGTTTCGGGGAGCCGTAATTTTTAATCCCAATACAGAACCGCGTATTGCTTTCGTCCGTCGGACGAGAAGCGCACGCCGTTGTCAAGACCGAGCGCGGCGCTTCCGCCGCCGTCGAGCGCCAGACCCGAGGCGCAGCCGAGATTCGAGAGCACCTGTCCCGCGCGGCTGAGCGTGGTCGACGGGCTGACGCAAAGCACGATCTTGTTCATGTCGCGGTTATAGCCCACGTAAGTCCTGTTGGTGTAGCGGTCGATGTCAAACGTTCCGTAAAATCCCTCGGCCGAGGCTGTGACTTCGGGCAGCACGCCCACGCCGCTGACCGCGAACATCACGTTTCTCTCGTCATGGATATTCGATACGCGCTTGATCTCGACCGAGCCGTCATAGTGGACGATCAGGGTCGTCACCGGGCTGCCGTGGGTTATCACGTCGGAGATAACTCTGCCGTCGCTGACCAGGATGCCGACCGAATACGTGTCGCCGTCGCTCTCCCAGCCGAAGAATGTGGAGTTGCTGTAGTTGGCCGCGCCGCAGCTTTCCGCCGAACGGTTCACTATCTCCCGCACATGTATGTTCAGCGGGTCGATATACACAACATGCACGTCGCCCGAAGACGCGTAGCCGTAACGCTCTTTCGCGTGGCTTATGATATTTACGCTGCCGCCGGAGCAGTCAGCCGTGTACCAAATCGAGCTCATCAGCGACTCAAGAGGCGCGTAGAGCTCGCCGCCGTAATTCACGAGCGGCTTTGACCAGTTATCGCTGTAGGTGTTGTTTATTATCGCAAGACTGCTGCCGAGGGCGACCCTCACAGAGTACATACCCTTTATGACATAGGCGGTGTAGAGGCTCGGGTCGTAATAAACGCTGCATTCCATAAAATCGCGCAGCGAGTTCAGCGCGATCATCGGCGTGCCGTCCATGTAAACGACAGGGCGGCTGAGCTGTTTTTCGTATCCGTTGATGCTGAGACTGTCGGGCCCGCCCGTAATCACGGCTCCGCTGCCGTCCACCGTGTCGCCGCCTACCGTGCCCAGCTCCGCGTTTGAAAACATGGACACGTCGATCTGGAAATCATAGTCATATTCCGAGTCAACGGCCCAAACGCCGCAGGACATCATCGCCGCGGCTGCCGCGAGCGACGCGGCGCGGAACAATATTTTCTTAAAACGCATTTATGTAAATTCTTCCTTCCGAATTTGGTTTTTCCGCGGGGTTCCGAAATTGATTTTTCCGCGCGGATCCGAAATTGATTTTCCGCACAGATCCGAAATTGGTTCTGCTGCGCGGTTCCGCAAAAGCCCCGCCGAACGTGCGGGCTTCCAATTATTGTAAATTTGTTACAGCAATATTACAAATATGTTACAGATAAAATTATAACACCTTTTGGCGGAAAAATCAAGCCCGTCCGAAAAATTTGTATAAATTGCATTATCCGGCATAAGACGCCAGCAAAAGTGTGTTCAGATTGTCGATAAGCTCACCCTTGCTCACTTTGAGCTCGCCGCCGAGCCACTTGCGCACCACCGATATGCAGGCTCCGGCGTAAAAATCCGCCCAGAACTCGGCGCTGACGTTGATCACCGCGCCGTTTCTTATGCGCTCGTTCACCAAATGCAGCAGTTTGTTTGAAAACATTTTCTGGATCCTGTCGGAAACCGAATACGCGCCGTTCCTTTTGAATATCGAGGTGTAAATGTCTTTGTTCTCGGCAACGTAGTTGATTATATTCTCAACGATCGCGCGGGAGTCGGTCGCCCCCTCAGCGCCCGTATCAGCCGCGGACATCGGCAGATGCTCGTCAATGCTGTGGACCAGAAGCTCGTCCTTGTCGCTGTAATGAGAATAGAATGTGGCCCGGTGGACCATCGCCTCCTCACAGATGTCGCAGACCGTGATCTTTTCAAAGGGTTTTTTGCGAATCAGCTCAAACAGCGCATTTGAGAGAAGCTTTTTTGTGCGTCTTACTCTCAAATCCTCCTTTTTAGGCTTATCCATATAATATCCCTCCTTATATCCCTGCTTGTTAATATCCTACATTATATTATTTTTATGTACAATTGTCAAGTAATTTTGACATAAACGTCAATTTTCAGGTGCTATACAAAGCCATGCAAAATGTTTATTATTAATAATTTCACCGATAAACGACATATATCTATTATTGTCTGTTGTAATAAATTTAAATCAGTATTATAATTATAAAAGAAATACAAGAGGGTGATACAATGAAAAAATCAATGGCGGAGCCGAGCTTTATCGACAAGGCCGCTCTGTTCATAGTGGACAAACGGAAGGCGTTTTATCTGATTTTCGCGATCGCGGTGTTTTATTTCGCCACATGTATCCCGAAGGTCCAGGTGGAAAACGACATAACGGCGTATCTGCCCGAAAGCACCGAGACCAAGATAGGCCTTGATCTGATGGACAGGGAGTTCACCGCTTATGACTCGTTTTATTTTATGATATCGAATATTTCATATGACAAAGCGGAAAAACTGGCGGAGCAGATCGAGGGTGTTGACGGCATCAAGTCGGTCGAATTTTCTAACGACGATGACCACTTTAAAAATTCCTCAGCGCTGTTTAACGTGGTTTTAAACAGCGGCCTCGAAAACGAGCGCGAGATCGCGATCGAGGAAGAGGTCAAGGGGATGTTCCCCGACTATGACTGCTACATATATTCCGACTCGATAGACACGGCCTCGCGCGATCTGGCGGGCGAGATGCGGAACATCATCATCTGCGTTGTGTTTATCGTTATACTGATACTTCTTTTTACGTCCAAGTCGTTTATGGACGTTCCGGTTTTTCTTATCGTGTTCGTCGTCGCGGCGGTGCTCAACATGGGCAGCAACTATATGCTGGGCACGATCTCGTTTATCTCAAATTCGGTGGCAATAGTGCTGCAGCTCGCCCTGGCGATCGACTACGCGATAATTCTGTCGCACAGATTTGCCGAGGAGAAGGAAAATAAAGACGCGCACGACGCGATCGCCGCGGCGCTTTCAAAGGCTATCATCGAGATAAGCTCCAGCAGCCTCACAACGATCGCGGGCCTGGCGGCGCTTATGACAATGCAGATGGGCATAGGCCGCGACCTTGGCATCGTGCTGTGCAAGGGAATTTTCTGCTCTCTCATCACGGTGTTCCTGCTGATGCCCGGCCTGCTTTACATGTTCTCAAACGCGATAGACAAGACCGTGCACCGCAATTACATTCCCGACATCTCGGGCTTCGGACGCTTCGTTATGTCAACGCGGAAGGTCCTGCCGATATTCTTCGCCGTGATAATCGTGGTCTCGATCGTGCTGTCGTCACTGTGCCAGTTCGCGTTTGACGAAAGCTCGGTCTCGGGAGTGCGCGTGAGCCAAAGCAGGGCCGAAAAGAACAAAATACGAAGCACGTTCGACGCGGGCGGCCAGCTCGCGGTCATCATTCCGAAGGGGAACTATGACAAAGAGAAAAAGATACTTCAGGACGTGGGAGAGTTTGACGGCATATCGTCGGCGCTCGGCCTCGCCAACGTTGACGCGGGCGACGGCTACACCCTGACCGACAAGGTCACGCCGCGCCAGTTCGCCGAGCTTATGAACATCGACATTGACACGGTCCACGTCCTGTTCCAGGCGTACGGCGCGTCGGTCTCGCAATACGCTCCGATATTCCGCGACGTGGACTCCTACACCGTTTCGATAATCGACATTCTTATGTTCGTGCACGAGCAGATGGACTACGGCGTTATCGACCTCGGCAGCAAGACGGACACGGTAAACGAGGTGTACGACAAAGTGACCGACGCCCGCGGCCAGCTTGAGGGCGACGAGTATTCGCGGCTTGTGTTCACCTATACCGGAGACAACGAGAGCGACAAGGTCATCGAGCTGCACGACAAGATCCGCGCGACGGTCTCGGAATACTACGACGATCCGATCCTTGTCAGCAACGCGATCGCGGCGCTTGACCTCAAATCGTCGTTCAGCGGCGACAACCGGAAGATCAACTTCTTCACGATCATCTCGGTCCTGCTGATACTGCTGATAACGTTCAGATCTTCAAGCATTCCGGTGCTGCTGGTGCTGACGATCCAGGGCAGCATATGGATAAACTTCTCGTTCCCGTATCTGATGCACGAAAAGCTCTACTTCCTCGGATATCTGGTGGTAAGCTCGATACAAATGGGAGCCACGATAGATTACGCGATAGTGTTCACCAACCGCTACCTTGAGCTGAAGGATAAGATCGGAAAGGAAGCGGCGGCTATAGACGCGATAAACGGCGCGTTCCCGACGATACTGACCTCGGGACTGATCCTGATGCTGGCGGGCTTCCTGATCGGCATAATATCCACCAATCCGATCATATCGGGTCTCGGAATATGCCTCGGCCGCGGCACACTGATCTCGATACTCCTTATCATGATACTGCTGCCGCAGATCGTGGTCGTGTTTGACAAGCTGGTCGAGAAGGGCGGATTTGTCATAAAGACCAAAGAGAAAAAAGAGCACAGCAGCGCGGTTCTTGTAAACGGCAAAATAAACGGATATGTGAACGGGTATATCACCGGAACCGTCCACGGCGTGATCAAGGGCGACGTTAAGGCCGTTGTGGACAACATGACGGAGATCCCGCCCGAAAAACTGAAACGAGGTGAAAGAAATGACAGGAAATAAATATATTAAAAAGATCGTCTCGTGCTTCGCGGCCTTTGTTGTTGTCATGAGCGCTTTCCCCGCGGTCACAAGCGGCGAGAATCTTCCCGTTATAAATATCTCGGAGCCGTCCGACCTCGCGGCCCTGACCAAAAACTGCACCTATGACAGCTATTCGCGCGGCATGCAGGTCACGCTGATGAAAGATATTGACATGAGCGAAACCGAGTTTGAGCCCATGAAGATATTCTGCGGCGTGTTTGACGGAAACGGCCACAGCATAACCGGCGTCAAGCTCAGTCTCGAGGGCTCGCAGAAGGGCCTGTGCTTTGAGATCGGCGAAGGCGGCGAGATAAGGAACCTGAACGTTTCGGGCAATATCGAATCGTATTCCACCGAGAGCGGGAGCTCATCCCTGGGCGAGATAATAGGCAACGTAGCCGAAAACGCGGGCATAAACACCATAACCTCCGCCGAAAACAGCGCGTCGAACCTCGGCGGCATCGCGGGAATAAACAGGGGCCGCATTGTCGGATGCACCTTTGACGGCATTGTAAACGGCGAGACCGCCGTGGGCGGGATCGCAGGCGAAAACGCGGACGGCGGCGTTATCGAGGGCTGCTCGAACCTCGGCACCGTCAGCGGAAAGACGTCGGTCGGCGGTATCGCGGGCGTGAACTCGGGTATCATCAGAGGCTCGGTCAACGCGGGCGGAGTAAACTATGAGCCGCACGAGGGCAGCCACAACGTAGGCGGCGTCTGCGGCGCCAACCCCGGCCTCGTCAGCGGCTGCGAGAACCGCGCGGTCGTCGGGTATAAAAACGTGGGGACCAACGTCGGCGGCATCGCGGGCAGACAGAGCGGCTGCATAACATCGTGCCGCAACCACGGTGAAGTCCTCGGCGAAAAGAGCGTCGGCGGCATATTCGGCAGGTTTGAGCCGTATACCCAGATCACAACTGCGGACCTTCAGCGCGTGAAGGACGACTTAAACGAGTTCCGCGGACAGGTCAACGCGGACGTTAACGGCGCGATAAACAGCGCGAGCGGCGCGGTGAACGGCGCGATAAACAACGCCTCGGGCAGCGCGGACGATCTCAGGCAAAACATAAACGACGACATAAACGGGATCATCGGCACGCTGCGGGGCGACGGCAGCGTTATCTCAAGCTTCAGCGACAGGCTCAACAGCTTTGACAGCGGAATTCGCGACTCGCTTTCAAGCGCCGCCGACGGCATTAACGACAGCTTAAACACCATAACCGATCAGGGCTCGTCTCTGTTTGACTCGATCAACGAGGAAGCGAGAGCGGATATAAACGACGCATCGGCAAAGCTGGACAGCGTCACCGACAATCTGAACGAGACAGCGGGAACATTCAACACGCTTATGGGCGATATCGACGGGATCGTAAACGACATAAACTCCGCTTATAACAACGGCGATCTGAACGCGCTCGACGACGGCTTGAACCGCCTTGACGAGCGGCTTGACTATATGGAGGAATTTGTGATCGACCCCACGCTCGGCAGGGTCAACGACGCGGCAGCCTCGATCAACCGCGCGGCGAACTCGCTGAGGGGCGACGCGAACGCGCTGACAAACGGGCTGTCGGTGCCAATTCAGAGAGCGGGCGAGATCATGACCGACTTCCGCAACGACGTTGAGACCGTTGAGGGGAACATAAACAACACGCGCCAAAAGATAAAGGACGTGCGCGACAAGATACACAGCATAGCAGGCGGCGCGGCAGGAAACGGCGGTATTATCGGCGCGATAAAAAACATGATGATAATGACCGCCTACGCCGACGAGCCCATGAACCTCAGCGGAGAGCAGATCAAGTCGGAGCTTAAAGAGATCGGCAGCGTGGACGTTTCGCTTCCCCGCACGGTCTCGGGAGAGAACACCGACAACGCCCTTGTGATCTACTGCCTCAGCGACGGACCCGTCAGCGGCCAAAGCGCGGCAGGAGGCATAGGCGGCACCGTGGGCATCGAGTCGGCGGTCAAAAACGGAAACAACATCACGCTGCCCGACGGGAACATCATTTCAAACTCATCTTACGTTAAGGCGGTAATTGACGGCTGCGTCAGCAAGGGAAAGGCTTATACCCGCGACGGATACGCGGGCGGCATTGTCGGCGATGCGGCATTCGGGATAATCAAGAACTGCGCGACGGGCATGAAGTCCGAAAGCGACGGCGAGTATGTCGGCGGCGTCGCGGGATATTCGGGCGGCAAAATCTACGACTGCGCCGCCATATCCGACCTGAGCGGTTCCAAATTCGTGGGCGGCATAGCCGGAAGCGGCAAGACTATCGCCGAATGCTATTCCCTGCCGAGGATATTCGGCGGCACCGAGAAGATAGGCGCGATCGCGGGCGAGGCCGACGGAACGGTTGTGAACAACTACTTTATAAAGGAAAATTTAAGCGGAATTGACAGCACCGACTACGAAGGCAAGGCGATCGCGCTGCTGCCCGAGGAGATCACCGGAACGGACGTTCTTCCGCCAAGAATGGCGGGCTTCACCGACGACAAGTGGTACATGGCCGGCGGAGACGTTTATCTGCCGCAGAACAGGGCGCTCAGCGATAACGCCGACTCGGACATCGGCACGCTGCTCAAGGCCGAATCGGCCGATCTGGCGCTGTTTAAGTTCGACGCGAAATTTGTTGTGGACGGCGAGACGGTTTACAGCGAGACGGTCAATTACGGCGACACGCTTGACCCGTCCGTGGTACCCGAGCTTGAGTACAAGGACGGATACTGCCCGCAGTGGAGCGAGGATCCGACGCAGCCGATAATCCGCGACACCACGTTTTCCGCCGAGTATACCGACGCGGTAAGGACCATATCCACCGATGACGACCCGCCGACCCTGCTGGTCGAGGGCAATTTCCGCGACAGCACAACCGTCTCGGCGCGCGAGGTCGAGGCGTTTGAGAACCTTCCCTCGGGCTGCGAGGCCTTGGCGGCCTACGAATTTGACGTGAGCCCCGATTATAACGGCACCATGAAGGTCCATGTCCGCGACAAGGACGGCAGGGGCAACTGCGCCGCGGTCGAGATCGACGGAAAGATCCGGATCGTGAAAGCGGAGCGCGACGGCAGCTATCTGGTGTTCGAGACCAAAAGCGAGGGCCGCTTCACCGTGCTGCACCGCGTCAGCCGCTATTGGCTGGCCGCGGCGATAACAATGGCCGCGCTGATCGCGCTGGCGCTCATAATCATCATCGCCCGCAGACGCAGGATCGCGGAAAAAAAGAAAACGGACGATAAGAAGACGGACGGAAAAGAAGCGGACGATAAGGAAACGGACGGAAAAGAAGACGGCGATAAAGAAAGCGAAAAGAAAGACGGCGAATGATCCGCATATCCGCCGGACAAAAAATAATAATTAAAAACGGATAGAGTAAAACCGGCTCTATCCGTTTTTCACGCGCGTTTCCTCTCCGCTGTTTAAGAAATTATGTAACGCAGCAGTTCCCCGGGACTGCTGATTATGACGTCCGCCCCGTTTTCGGCCAAGACCTCTCTCGGGCGGAAGCCCCAGTCGACCGCCGCCAAATCTATCCCCGCGTTTTCGGCGGTCAGGATATCCACCTCGGAGTCGCCCACGTACAGCGCCTCCTCCGCCTTCGCTCCCAGGCGGCGCAGGACCTCGAGCACCGAGTCGGGCGCGGGCTTTCTTTTTATTCCCTCACGCTCGCCGACCGCGAGAGCGACGTCGCGCTGAAAATATTTTTCCTTGAGCCGCCGCACCGCGCGGTCGTTCTTGTTTGAAACTATCGCGGAGACCGCTCCCCGCTCCGCGAGAGCGCGGAGCAGCTCGGGCACGCCGGGATAAGGCTTTGTTTTTACCGCGCAGTTTTCGGAATAAAACTCGCGGAACTCGCCGAAAACGCGGTCGTAATCGGGATTTTTCCTGCCGCCCGGCAGGGCGCGGGCGATGAGGTTCCCGATTCCGTTGCCGACGAAGGCGGTGACGTCCGCCACGGTCCGCGGCGGATATCCGAACTTTTCAAGCGCGTGGTTCACCCCGTCGGTCAGGTCGTCGATCGTGTCAAGCAGGGTCCCGTCAAGATCAAAGATAACAAACTTTTTCATATTCTCACTTCCTGTTCGATTTTTAAAAGTCTGTTGTATTTCGCAACGCGCTCGCCGCGCGACGGCGCGCCCGCCTTGATATATCCCGCGTTCACCGCCACCGCGATATCGGCGATCGTCGAGTCCGCGGTCTCGCCGCTGCGGTGTGAGATTATCACCGAATAACCGTTGTTTTTCGCGAGCTCTATCGTCTTTAAAGTCTCGGTCAGAGTGCCGATCTGGTTGGGCTTGATCAGGATCGAGTTGGCTATCCTCAGGTCAAAGCCCTTTTTGAGCCTCTCCCGGTTGGTGACAAACAGATCGTCGCCCACGAGCATTATCTTTCGGCCAAGCTTGTCGGTAAGCTGCTCCCAGCCATCAAAATCGTCCTCGGCCATGCCGTCCTCGATTGAGGCTATCGGGTATTTGCGGCAATAATCGTTCCACATCTTCACCATGTCCTCCCGCTCGAGCATTCGGTTCTGTTTCCAGAAATAATACTTGCCGCTCTCGCCCGCCTTTTCCGCCTCGGTGAACATCTCGCTTGCCGCGGCGTCGAGGGCCAGAACAAAATGCTTTCCCGGCCTGAACCCCGCGCGGGTGATCGCGCTCATTATTAGTTTTATCGCCTCCTCGTCGCCCGAAAGGTCGGGCGCGAAGCCGCCCTCGTCACCCACGGCGGCGCTGTGGCCGCGCTCTGTCAGTATGCCCTTGAGCGTGTGGAACACGCGGCAGCACCACATGAGGCCCTGCTCAAAATCAGCCGCGCCCGCCGGCATTATCATAAACTCCTGAATACTCAGGTTGTTGCCGCTGTGGCGGCCTCCGTTTATAATGTTCATCATCGGCAGCGGGAGCTTCGCCGCCCCGACTCCGCCGATATACTGATAAAGCCCGAGGCCGAGGGCGTTCGCGGCGGCATGAGCCGCGGCGAGCGACACGCTCAGGATCGCGTTGGCGCCGAGCTTTGACTTGTCGGGCGTGCCGTCGAGCTCGATCATCTTTCTGTCGATCGCCGCCTGGTCGATAACGTTCATGCCGCGGAGCCTGCCGCAAAAATACTCATTAACAACGCGGACGGCCTTTTTTACGCCCTTTCCCATATACCGCTCCGGGTCGCCGTCGCGCAGCTCGACCGCCTCGTGGGCCCCGGTCGAGGCTCCCGAGGGCACCGAGGCGCGCCCCACGCTCCCGTCGTCGGTAAAGACCTCGGTCTCGATCGTCGGGTTGCCGCGCGAGTCAAGGATCTCGCGCGCTCTTATCTCCTCAATTCCTATATAAGACTTCATAAGCGTTTTTTCCTTTCGTTTTAACGTTATACATTAAGTTTCCCATGTTTTTCAAAATTATACTTTTTGATATTATAACATACTTGCCGCCTTTTGTACAGAGCGCGGCAAATGTCACTTTTGGGCACTTAAAAGGCGTTAAAATATAGTCAGAATCATAAAGAAAGGAGGCCCTATTATGAACTACCTGGCCGAGATCCTGGAGTTTAACAACTGGCTGGACGAAAACCCTTCCCCGCCGTCGGTAATTGTTTTATGGTACGCTCTTATGAGCATAAACAATAAGCTGAAGTGGAAAACGAGTTTCACCGCGCCGATTAAAACTCTGGAACTGAAAACCGGACTTAAAAAGGACGCCATATACAGGGCAAGGAACACTCTCAAACAGCACGGACTGATAGATTTTAAAGAACGCGGAGGCAACAAATGCTCGGAGTACAGGATCGTTCCGTTCGCGGAGAGCGTCGCTTTAAACGACACAGACCGCAACGCTGACCGAACGCAGAGCGCCGCGCAGCCCGCCTCGCATAATCCGCGTTCACCGCAGCCGTTCTATAAACAAAACAATAATAAAAATACAAAACATAATAAAAGCATGGGTTTTAATAATTGCGAGAGCGAAGAATATGACTTTGACGCCATTGAAAAAAAGATACTCGACATGATGTTTGAATGATCGTCAAAATATTGTTTGAATATTATTCCCGGGTCTGCAAATACTGTATTTAGACTCAAATCAAGGATTTAGGAGGCAGACTGATGGGAAACGGCAAAGTGGAGATCTGCGGAGTAAACACCTCGAAGCTTCCGGTGCTCTCCGCGAAGGAGAAACAGGAGCTGTTCGAGAAGATCAAGCAGGGCGACATGGAGGCCCGCCAGCGTTTTATATACGGAAATCTGAGGCTGGTCCTGAGTATTTTAAAACGGTTCAGCAACCGGAACGAGAATATCGACGATCTGTTCCAGATCGGGTGCATAGGTTTAATCAAAGCGGTTGAAAACTTCGACACGAGCCACAACGTTCAGTTCAGCACATACGCGGTGCCCATGATAATCGGCGAGATACGGCGCTATCTCAGGGACAACAACGCTATCCGCGTCAGCCGCTCGATACGCGACACGGCGTATAAGGCTCTGTCGGTCAAGGAGCGCCTCGTCGGCGAGAACGGAAAGGAGCCCGGGATCGCCGAGATCGCGAAGGAGCTTGATCTGCCGCCCGAGGAAGTCTCGATCGCGCTTGACGCGATAGTCGATCCCGTCTCTATGCAGGAGCCGCTCTATCACGACGGCACCGACGCGGTCTTCATCATGGACCAGATCAAGGACGAGAAGAACATTGACGAGACATGGCTCGAGAGCATTTCGCTGCGCGAGGCGATAAACCGCCTGAACGAAAGAGAGCAGCATATTATCAATCTGCGCTTCTTTCAGGGCAAGACGCAAATGGAGGTCGCCTCCGAGATAGGGATCTCTCAGGCTCAGGTCTCGCGCCTTGAAAAAAACGCCCTTAACCATATGAGAAAAAATTTATAATATTTGAAGGAGAGATATTCATGAGAAAAAAATATAAAAAGATATGCGTGGCGCTGCTCGCGCTGACGCTGATCATCTGCGGCACGCCGGCCTATGCCGAGAACCCCGACATCGCCCGTCAGGTCGACACCGACGTATCCGCTCCGCTTGTTTCGGGCAAGTCCGGAATACTTATGGAGCCCGAGTCGGGCAACGTGCTGTATGAGTTCAACCCCGACGAGAGAGCCCAGATCGCCAGCGTGACCAAGGTCATGACCATGCTGCTGATTTTCGAGGCCCTGGACAGCGGCAAGATCCATTACGACGACATGGTGAGCGCGAGCGAGCACGCGGCGTCTATGGGCGGCTCGCAGGTGTTCCTCGAGCCGGGCGAGCAGATGAGCGTTGACGATATGCTCAAAGCGATAGCGATCGCCTCGGGCAACGACGCGGCTGTCGCCATGGCGGAATTCGTGGGCGGCAGCGAGGAGGCCTTCGTCGAGATGATGAACAAAAAGGCGGCGGAGCTCGGCTGCGAGAACACGCATTTCTGCAACTGCAACGGCCTTGACGAGCCCGCGGACCATTACAGCTCCGCGCGGGACATCGCGAAGATCTCGTGCGAGCTGTCAAAGCATGAGGACGTTTTCAAATACACCACCACATGGATGGACAGTCTGCGCGGCGGCAGCTTCGGCCTTTCCAACACCAACAAGCTGCTAAAGAGCTATAACGGCGCGACCGGCCTCAAGACAGGCTCCACGAGCATCGCCAAATACTGCCTCGCCGCCTCGGCCGAGCGCGACGGCATGAAGCTTATCGCGGTAGTGCTGGGCGCGCCCAGCACGGCGGAGCGGTTCGGCAGCGCCGCGAAGCTTCTTGACTTCGGCTTCGCGAACTACTCGGTCGCAAAAGGCGACGAGATCGTGGGAGCCATACCAAACATCGCGGTGCAGAGCGGAACCGCCGACAGCCTGCCGGTGGAGCTTGAGGGCAACCCGAACTATATCGTGAAAAAGGGGAACCAAGACAGGATCGAAACCGAAGTAAATCTCGGCACGATCGTCTCCGCGCCGATTTCCGCCGGCGACGTCGTGGGAAACGTTGTGTTTAAAATAGACGGCCAAAAAATCGGCGAGAACAACATCGTCGCCATGACCGACGTTCCAAAAATAGGCTTCCTGCAAATGTTTGAGAAAAACCTTAAAAAGCTTTTGAGCATATAAAAAAAGAGCCGCCCGCCCATTCTGCCTCGCCCACAAACCGTAGGGGCGGATAATATCCGCCCGGCGGGTGTCGGAGATATGTCGGGATCGCCGCGAACGCACAAATTCCGCCAAACCCTGTAGGGGCGGCAATCTGCCGCCCGCCCTATTCCCTATTCGCTAATCCCTGCGTTGCCCAAGCCCGGTTCCGCCCGCCGCACCCGGGCGGGTTCGCTCCACCCTTCGGGTGGAACGAATTAGGGGACTCCGTCCCCTGCAGCCCCTAAAATATGCGGTTTGCGCGAACTAAAAATAGTTTCTTTGCCGTCCGGGCGGGGCATGACGGAACCGGGTCCGGCGATTATATAAAAACTATTTTTAGTTCGCATATTTATTATAACTATTTTAATAACACTTTTGATAAACTGACGGGCGGATAATATCCGCCCGGCGGGACGTCGAGGGCGCCGTCCCCTACGGAATAGTCGCATTAATCGCCGTAGAGGACGTCGAGGGCACCCCCGCATTAAAACAAATCAGCATGCGTTCCCGTACGCGAGAGCGTTAAAATCAAATTATCCTTTTCCACCCTGTATATGAGCAGCCAATCCGGATTTATATGACATTCTCTGAAACCGTCATACACGCCGCTTAAAGGATGATCCTTGTATTTTTCGGGCAAAACACTTTCACAAACAATCATGTTTACTACTTTTTCAAAATCATTCGGATCGACTCCGCGCTTTATCATGCGTTTATAATCTTTTTTAAATCTTGACGAATAATATAAATTAAGCATTATTCGTTCAGATCCTTCATAAGAGACTCCACCGAGTCAAACGGGCCGGAAAGGTTTTTGTGATCGCGAACCTCATCGAGGACCTCAAGCGTCTCGGGATTTGGAAGCCTTATCTCAAACGGGATTCCTCCGTATATAATGCTTTGATTAAGAAAAATAGTCACCGCGTCTGAAATTGTCAGCCCGAAATGCTTAAATAATTCCTCGGCGCGGGATTTTGTGTCCGGACTGATACGCACGTTTATATTTGACGTTTTAGCCATAATATCATCTCCCGAGAATAATTGTATCACTTTGTGCGCATATTGTCAACACAAAGTGATGCAAAAATTTTTGACAAAATATTTACGAAAATTATTTTTCCAAAATAATACATTGTCAAATTTTACAAGAGTGTTACTGAATTTTTGTGTTTTTTATTACTTTTGTTACAATGGCGTAATATTTTTTAAGAAACTTTCGGATTTTCTCTTTACAATTTTTATTTTCGTGGTATAATGTATTTTATAAGAGTATAATTGCGATGAAAAGCAAACAGAGGAGGAAATAAAGTGTTTCAGTTTGATACGGAATCTACAAATCCCGCAAAAATAAAGGTCATCGGTGTCGGCGGCGGCGGAAACAACGCCGTTAACAGGATGATCGAGGCCCAGGTTAAGTGCGTTGAGTTTGTTGCCGTAAACACGGACAAGCAGGATCTCACGCTGTCGCAGGCCTCTCAGAAGATCCAAATAGGCGAAAAGGTCACAAAGGGCCTCGGCGCGGGCGCTGTTCCGGAGATCGGACAGAAGGCCGCCGAGGAGAGCGTTGAGGATATCAAGAAGGCCGTTCAGGGCGCGGACATGGTTTTTGTCACCGCGGGTATGGGCGGCGGAACAGGCACCGGCGCGGCTCCCATAGTTGCCAAGATCGCCAAAGACGAGGGCATCCTCACCGTGGGCATCGTTACGAAGCCGTTCTGGTTCGAGGGCAAGACCCGCCAGAAGAACAGCGACATCGGCATCACCAACCTTATGGGCGCGGTTGACACCCTTGTCGTTATCCCCAACGACAAGCTGCTTGAGGTTGCGGAAAACAGGACTCCTCTGACCGAATCGTTCAGAATGGCCGATGATATTTTAAGACAGGGCGTTCAGGGCATTTCGGACCTTATTTCAAGACCCGGCCTTATCAGCCTTGACTTTGCGGACATCAAGACGATCATGAAAGACACCGGCTTCGCCCACATGGGCATCGGCAGCGCCACCGGCGAGAACAGAGCCGAGGAAGCCGCCAAGAAAGCTATACATAGCCCGCTCCTTGAGACTACGATCGAGGGCGCGAAGGGCGTTATACTTAACGTTACGGGCGGCCCGGATCTGGGTATTCTTGAGGTCAAGACCGCGGCTGAGCTGGTACAGGAGGCGGCGGATTCCGACGCCAACATCATTATCGGCGCGATCATTGACGAGAACATGGGCGATGAGATCTCTATCACGGTTATCGCCACCGGCTTTAAGGGCAATATTCCCGGACAGCAGGACAAGCAGGAAGAAGAGGCCAATCCCTTCTCAAGCTTTTTAAATCAGTTCAACATGAACAGCGCTCAGCCCCAGCAGCCCCAGCAGGAGGCTCCGCGGCACGAGCCTCCGTCGTTCATGCAGCAGAGGCCGTCGTTTAATTCGGCTCCGTCGTCCAATCTGTTCAGCAAGGTCGGCGAGGATGACGAGATCGACGTTCCGGTGTTCCTGCGCAGAAAAGACAGATAAATTCGAGAATTTAAGCGGCGTCCTTTTCGGACGCCGCTTTTTATGTGGAAAAACTTCGTTTTTCAAGAATTAAATAGCCCAAGCCCAGTTCCGCCCGCCACGCCCGGGCGGATTCGCTCCACCCTTCGGGTGGAACGAATTAGGGGACTTCGTCCCCTAAAACCCCTGAAAATATGCGCTTTTTTATGCCGCGCTTTTTATGCCTTGATCCTTATTTTCTGGCCGACGCTCAGCGAGTCCGGATCCGTTATGCCGTTGCCGCTGACTATCTCGCCGACGGTGGTCTTATAGCGCTTGGCAATGTTCCAGAGGGTGTCTCCGGGCTGCACAAAATATATTATATAAGACTGCATACCGCTGCCGTGATCGTTCTCGGGCTCGATATGCTCAAACGAGCTCACCGCTTTGACGCGGTCGCTTTTTATCAGCTTCACGGATATTCCGATAAGCATTCTGACATCGACGGTATCGGAGCCCGAAATGTTGTAGCCCAGATGGTTCACAAAAATTTTCGCGTCGCATGCCGCCGTGCTGCCGAGGCTGCCGCCGCTTATCTCAAAACTGTGCTCAAACGGCGCGGAATCCTCGATCGGGTACAGCGGCTGATTTTCGTCGGCTGAACAGCACAGCGCCTTGACCGTCACGGTGCCTTTTATGTTCACCGCGCCGCCGCTTATGTCAATATCATTGACCGAGGTCTTGGGCGCGGTCAGAGAGCACACGCCGGTTATCGGAGCGTCGGTCGGCTTGCGCTTTAATGCGCATTTGAGGCTTATCCGGGCCGTCATGCTTTCCGCAAGCTGCTCGGGCGCGGTCTCGAAAAACTCCGGAGTGAGCGCGCCGCCGTCCGTGCAGTAGCCGTCGCTTATCACTCCCGGCTCCGCGATCATATAACCGGTCACGCTGACGCCGATCACTATTTCAACGCCCAGCACGCGGCGCTCGCCGTCCGAGTTGTCCATGACCTCGGTGTAGATCTCGCGCACGTTGTATTCCACGTCGCACTCCATGTCCTCCTCCGCCTTCGCCGCCTCGAAGCTCTCGTCATAGGGCAGCGAAAACTCAGCCGTTCTCAGGGCGGTCTTTTTTGCGCCGTCGGGCGCGGCCTCATCCTCATAGAGCACGCTGACTTTGACGCTTCCGCTCAGATCGGCGTTTCCCTCGGTCATAACCGCCTTCTCCGGCTCCACCGAGGCGGTCCCGCACAGCACCTCGCCTATCTGCGGAAGCTTGGCGGAGATCTCGTGCTTTCCGCGCACTATTATGCTGCCGTCCGAAGTAAACTGCTTCTCGGCCAGCCTCACCCGCGTCTTTTGGAGCTGTATATTATGGTTCGGCTCTTTTGCTGGGGCGTCGTTCTCCGCTCCGCGTTTGCGGCCTTTAAAAGGCAGCAGGTCGCTGACCGGCGGCTCCGGCGGATACTCCTCCTCTATGCCTGTGGGCAGCTCTATTTTTTCGCTTTTGCACACTTTTATCCCGATATTCACTCCGACCCTGACGTTTACCTTGCGCGAATTTATCAGCGTGCCGTCGAGACTGTCGATCTCCGCCTCGGCCGAGATGCGGCTGTCGGGAGTCACCCCTTTCGCGTCTATCGCGGAGCTGAACTCGCGGCTCATATCCAGCGACTTGACAGTGCCTATCACGTCGCCGTCCGGCAGATAGAGCACCGACGCCTTGACTGTTCCCTCCACATGCACCTTGTCCTGCCCCGGAGTCACATCGGTTATATACGCCCGCGCCGAAACGTCCAGGATCTTCTTTATATCCGGCTTAACGTCGGGAACGATCAACTGTTCGTCTATGACCGCTCTGCCGAACTTCATGGCAACGGTGCGGATTATTTCAAATTCCTCGTTTTTTAATCTTATCTCTGCCATTTGTATCACCTTTCCTTTAAGACTTAATTAAGAATATGCCTCCGGCTCTTGATTTATGAGCAAAAATGTGATAGAATTAAATAAACTTGGAAAAAATATATAAAACCGGAAAGGAGATATTTATTATGAGCAAAGATTTAAAGGGTTCAAAGACAGAGGCCAATCTGCTCGCGGCGTTCGCGGGCGAGTCGCAGGCGAGAAACAAGTACACCTACTATGCGAGCAAGGCGAAGAAGGACGGCTACGTTCAGATCGCCGAGATCTTCGAGGAGACGGCCAACAACGAGAAGGAGCACGCCAAGATCTGGTTCAAGCTGCTCCATGACGGCGGCGTTCCCGACACCAAGGCGAACCTTAAAGACGCGGCAGAGGGCGAGAATTATGAGTGGACCGACATGTACGCGGGCTTCGCCAAGGACGCGCACGAGGAAGGCTTTGAGGACATCGCCGCGCTGTTCGAGGGCGTTGCCAAGATCGAGAAAGAGCACGAGGAACGCTACCGCAAGCTGCTCGCCAACATCGAGGGCGACTGCGTTTTCTCAAAGGACGGAGACGTTATCTGGCAGTGCGCCAACTGCGGCCACATCGTTATCGGCAAAAAGGCTCCCGAAGTATGTCCCGTCTGCGCGCATCCGCAGAGCTACTTCAAGATCAAGCCGGAAAATTATTGATCTATGCGAATTCTCGGAATTGACCCCGGTTACGCCATTGTCGGCTACGGGGTCATAGATTATATCGGAAACAATTTTAAGATCGTCGAATACGGCGCGATAACCACCGAAGCGGATGAGGAAATGAACTCGCGGTTCAAGACCATCCATGACGATCTGAACACGATCATCGAGCGCACCGGGCCCGAGTTTATGGCGATCGAGGAGCTGTTCTTCAACAGCAACCAAAAGACCGCCATAAACGTGGCTCAGGCACGGGGCGTGCTTTTGTTGTCCGCGCTCAACCACGGCGTGAGGATCTTTGAGTACACGCCGCTTCAGGTCAAGCAGGCGATCGCGGGCTATGGCAGGGCGGACAAAAACCAGGTCCAGCAGCTCACCAAGACATTGCTGAACCTTGACAAGGTCCCCAAGCCCGACGACACCGCGGACGCGCTGGCGATCGCGATCTGCCATGCCCATTCCTACAACCCGCGCGTGACCGCGCAACTAACGTAGGGACTAGGGATTAGGAACTAGGGACTAGGGCTCTCACTTTGTAGGGGCGGATATTATCCGCCCGCCTCAAAAAACACTTGACAAAAACAAAAAACGGGTAATATAATAATCATGGAAAGAGAAACGGCAGAGCGTAAAAACGGTTTGGCCGCTTCAGAGTTTAAATTTAACAACCGCTAAAGTTTTGCCGAACTATAGGAGCGGTTGTTATTTTTTTATTGCACCGCGGATGCAAAACCGGAACACAATCTATTTCCTTAGCATAGTTCTTACCATTGCGGCTGATGTCTTTCCGACTCTGTAATGCAAATGTTACTTGAGTTTTTTATCAAATTATGTTAATATATATTAAGGCGCTTTCAGCGCTTACACAAAAGGGTATTTTGAGCGGTTAGCTATCTCCTATTCTATAACGAAAGGAGGTGCATCTCTGTGTAATTATCATCATTCTTTTTAAGAATATGATTTACGGAGGTGATTGCTATGAAGCATTTTCTTAGAGTGATTTTTTTCACTATAATGTTTCTTGTGTTTTTCACTATAAAAGCAATATGACCGTCAAAATTTGCAGAGATGACGGTCATATTATTTTGACATAATTCTCGGCTAACTGTTTAAACAGTCACCCTTTGTGCGATTGGGGATCGCTTTCCGCGATTCCCTTTCGCATTTTTATTATATTATACTTTTATATTTTTGTCAAGATTTTTTTGCAATATGTTTATATTGACCGTGGTGCGGCAAAAGGAAAAAATCCTTGCATAAACCGGGGGTTTGTGTTATAATCGGTCTTGGCGGTTTTCCGCCGGATCGGAGTGATTGATATGTCATTTGTATATAAAAAAGAAATACCCTCGGCGGAGCACCTCAAGGAGCTTCTTCCCGTGCCCGAAAGCTGCGCCGGAATGAGGGTGCGAAAGCTTAAAGAGATCAAGGATGTGCTGTCGGGCGCGGACGACCGTATGCTGCTTATCATCGGCCCGTGCTCGGCCGACAACGAGGACGCGGTCTGCGAGTACATCTCGCGTCTGGCGGCGCTTCAGGAAAAGGTCAGCGACAAGATCCTGTTCGTGCCGCGCATATACACCAACAAACCCCGCACCACGGGCGAGGGCTACAAGGGCATGATGCACCAGCCCGACCCGGGCGAGGCTCCCGACGCGTTCCAGGGCATAAAGGCGATACGCCGCATGCACATCCGCGCCATGCGGGAGTCCGGCATGATCGCGGCGGACGAGATGCTCTATCCGGGCAACCACCCGTATCTTGACGACATTCTGGGCTATGTGGCGGTCGGCGCGCGCTCGGTTGAGGACCAGCAGCACCGCCTGGTTTCAAGCGGCGTTGACCTTCCGGTCGGCATGAAGAACGGCACGGGCGGCGACACGGGCGTTATGTTCAACGCAATCTACGCCGCGCAGCACGGACACGACTTCATCTACCGCACGCATGAGGTCGCCACAAAAGGCAACCCTTACGCCCACGCGGTGCTCCGCGGCGGCATTGACGAGCTTGGCAGGAACGTGCCCAACTACCACTACGAGGATCTGCTGCGCATCGCGGAGGAATATGACTCAAAGGGCTTTAAGAACCCCGCGATAATCATCGACACCAACCACAACAACTCGGCCAAAAAGCACCTTCAGCAGCCGCGCATCGCGTCCGAGGTCATGCACAGCATGACATACGAGCCGCTGCTCAAAAAAATGATAAAGGGCTTTATGATCGAAAGCTATTTAGAGGACGGCTGCCAGCCGATCGGCGAAAACATGACCTACGGCAAATCTATAACCGACCCCTGCATAGGCTGGGCCGACACCGAAAAAATGGTATACAAGATTGCCTCAATGGTTTAAATTGATCTATTTTACCGTGCGCGGAAAGATGTCTCAGCCATAATAAAACCGCGGGCTAAAAACAGTCTTGATTGATCGCCGGATCCGGTTCCGTCATGCCACGCCCGGACGGCAAAGAAACTGTTTTTAGCCCGCAGCAACTATTTTGATAACATTTTTTCGACAGATCGGGAGGCACAGTTTGAGCTGTGCCTCCGCAAAACTTAAAACATTACTGTTTTATTTATATTGCCGGGATCCCCGGCTTTTTTGTTACGCAAGCTGCGTGATTATAAGGTGGGCGGCAGTGGGCTGCGTTCCGCCGGCTGTGGGCGTTATGGCAAGCGCCGCCGGATTATCCTCCGGGTTGCGCACGGTCAGCGTTGAGCCTGCGGCGGTCGTGGTTATTATCGCCATGCCGACGATCTGAGACGCGCCGCTTGCGCGTCCGAATACCGCGTAGGGCAGTTCGGCTCCGTTAAGCGTCAGGACAAGCTGGCCCGCCTGAGTTGCCGAAACAACGAATTGAACCAGATAGACGCCGACGTCCGCCAGCGTAAACGAGCTCGCGGTTGCTCTGACTATGCCGTCTCCGCCGATCCCGCCGTTGTTGGGGAAATCAACGTCCTCGCCGGGCGCGACCGTGTCCGCGTTGTCGGGCGGCATGACCGCGTAAAAGTCGGCGTAGCTCAGGACCGTTCCGGGCTCTCCCTGAGGACCTTGGGGGCCTGTCGGACCTGCCGGGCCTTGCGGACCGGTTGCTCCGGTTGCTCCTGCCGGACCTTGAGGACCTTCAGGGCCTGCGGGACCTATGGGGCCCTGTGGACCTTCGGGGCCTTGCGGACCTTCGGGACCTGCCGGGCCTGCCGCTCCGGTTGCTCCTGCCGGGCCTTCGGGACCTTGAGGACCTGCGGGACCCTGAGGACCTATAGCGCCTGCCTCACCGGCAGGGCCTTGGGGACCTATTGGGCCGACCGGACCCTGAGGGCCGACAGCTCCGGTCTCACCCGCGGGGCCTTGGGGACCTATTGGGCCCTGAGGGCCTGTGGCTCCGGTAGGGCCCTGAATTCCCGCCGGACCCTGAGGGCCGGTGTCACCGGACGGTCCCTGAGGACCCGTGGGGCCTTGCGGGCCGACAGGGCCTCTGGGGCCCGCCGGACCCGGAGGACAGCATGCGCAGCCGTCGTTATTATTGCCGCAGCCGCAATTCGGCCGCCTGCCGCTTCGGAATTTTCCTATACAGCCAAAGTCGTTTTCATTATAAT
Organism: uncultured Monoglobus sp.; assembly: GCA_947625055.1. Taxonomy (GTDB): domain Bacteria; phylum Bacillota; class Clostridia; order Monoglobales; family Monoglobaceae; genus Monoglobus. The sequence goes on from CANQMT010000018.1 coordinate 36,627, forward strand.
TGGATCTGTCCATATTTCTTCTCCTCTCTGAAAGGACTTCACTATATACTATTCCGTTCGCCAAAAATTGACACAAATCGGGAGCGGCAAATTTAAGCGATAACTCTAAAAGTGCGGAAAATCACTTGACATCGGGCCTGATTTGTTATAAAATATCTAAGTTAGTTTAAATGCGAATTATTTTTAGAAATTGGAGGGATATAAATGTATCGCAAGGTATCAACCGACCTCTCCTTTGTGGACAGAGAGAAGGAAGTCGTTGATTTTTGGAAGAAAAACGATATATTTAAAAAGAGTGTAAAGAACCGCGAGGGCGCGGAGATATACACGTTTTTTGACGGCCCGCCGACCGCCAACGGCAAACCCCACATCGGCCATGTCCTGACCCGCGCGATCAAGGATCTGATCCCCCGGTACCGCACCATGAAGGGCTATCTGGTTGAGCGCAAGGCCGGCTGGGACACCCACGGCCTGCCGGTCGAGCTCGAGGTCGAGAAGAGCCTTGGCATCAGCGGCAAGCCCGAGATCGAGAAATACGGCGTTGAGGACTTTATCAAAAAGTGCAAGGACAGCGTTTTTGTGTACCAGAGCGACTGGGAGGAAATGAGCGACCGCGTCGGCTTCTGGGCTGACATGGACAACCCGTATGTGACGTACCACAACGACTATATCGAGTCGGTCTGGTGGGCCCTCAGGCAGATCTGGGACAAGGGTCTGCTTTATAAAGGCCACAAGATCATGCCCTACTGCCCCCGCTGCGGCACCGCGCTTTCGAGCCATGAGGTAGCGCAGGGCTACAAGGACGTTAAGGAAAACTCGGTCATCGCCAAGTTCCATATAAAGGACGCGCCCGAGAATGAGTATATCTTAGCGTGGACGACCACGCCGTGGACGCTGCCGTCCAACGTGGCGCTGTGCGTTAACCCGCACGAGACGTACGTCAAGATCGACACGGGAGATCAGAAATACATTCTGGCCGAGGCCCTGCTTGAAAAGGTTATCGACGGCGAGTACACGGTGCTTGAGAAATATATCGGCACCGACCTTGTCGGCACGCACTACGACCCGCTCTTCGATTTCGCAAAGCCCGAGGGCGACGCTTACAGAGTGGTGGCCGACAACTACGTTACCATGGAGGACGGTACCGGAATAGTCCACATCGCCCCCGCCTTCGGTGAAGACGACAACCGCGTCGGCAAGGACTATGACCTTCCTTTTGTAAATCTTGTCAACTCTCAGGGCAAGTTCATCGACGGCTGCGGCGACTGGTCGGGAATGTTCGTGAAGGACGCCGACAAGCTCATTATCCGCGACCTTAAAGACAGAGGCCTGGCGTTCGCCGTGATCCCGTTTGAGCACAGCTATCCCTTCTGCTGGAGATGCGACACTCCGCTGCTGTACTACGCCTGCGACACATGGTTCATCAAGATGACCGCAGTGCGCGACAATCTGCTCAAAAACAACGAGACAGTCAACTGGCTGCCGGACAACATCAAGCACGGCAGATTCGGAAACTTCCTCGAGAACATAATCGACTGGGGCCTCTCGCGCTCAAGGTACTGGGGAACCCCGCTGCCTATCTGGGAGTGCTCCTGCGGACACAAGCACGTTGTCGGCTCGATCGCCGAGCTCAAAGAAATGGGAATAAACTGCCCCGACGACATCGAGCTCCACAAGCCCTATGTTGACGAGGTAAAGCTCCGCTGCCCCGAGTGCGGCGGCGAGATGAAGCGCGTGCCCGAGGTTATCGACTGCTGGTTCGACTCCGGCTCGATGCCATTCGCGCAGCTCCACTATCCGTTTGAGAACAAAGAGCAGTTTGAAAAGCATTTCCCGGCTGACTTTATCAGCGAGGCCATTGATCAGACCAGAGGCTGGTTCTACACCCTTATGGCGATCTCGACCCTGCTGTTTGACAAGTCGCCGTATAAAAACGTAATAGTTATGGGCCATGTTCAGGACGAGCACGGCAAGAAGATGAGCAAGCACCTCGGCAACGTTATCGCGCCCATGGATATTCTGAACGACCAGGGCGCCGACGCGGTCCGCTGGTACTTCTACTCCAACTCCGCGCCTTGGCTGCCCAACAGATTTTCCGCGAGAAACGTTTCGGAGTCGCAGCGCAAGTTCCTCGGCACTCTCTGGAACACCTACGCGTTCTATGTGCTGTATGCCGAGATCGACAAGTTCGATCCCACAAAGCACGAGCTTGACCCGAAAAAGCTGTCGGTTATGGACAAGTGGATATTGTCAAAGCTGAACGGCGTTATCAAAGAGGTCGACGACAATCTGTTCAATTACAAGATCGTCGAGGCGACCCGCGCTATTTCCGAGTTCACCGATGAGCTGTCGAACTGGTACGTGCGCAGGAGCCGCGAGCGGTTCTGGGCGAGCGAGCTGAACGACGACAAGATAAGCGCCTACATGACGCTCTACACCGTTCTGGTCGAGTTCTCGAAGGTTTGCGCGCCGTTCATTCCGTTTATGACCGAGCAGATCTATCAGAACCTCGTGCTTTCGGTCGACAGGGACGCGCCCGAGAGCGTTCACCTCTGCGACTATCCTAAGATTCGCGAGGAGCTCAGCTTCCCCGAGATCGAGACCGATATGGACGCGGTGCGCAAGGTGGTAATTCTGGGCCGCGCCTGCCGCAACGAGGCGAACATCAAGAACAGACAGCCCCTCGGTAAGCTGTATATCCAGTCAAAGACCGGGATCAACCCCGATTATATCTACATCATTCTGGATGAGCTCAACATCAAAGAGGTCGAGTTTGTGGACGACGCGAGCGCGTTTATCGCCTACAAATTCAAGCCCCAGATGAGGACCATGGGCCCCAAGTACGGACGGCTCATGCGCCCGATATTCGACGAGATCGCGAAGATGGACGGCGCAGAAGTCATGGCTGTTCTGAACTCCGGCGAGGCGCTGCGCCTCACGGTTCAGGATACCGACGTTGAGATATTCAAGGACGACGTGCTTATCGAGACCGAGCAGATGAACGGCCTCGTCAGCGACAGCGACGGCGGCTTCACCGTGATCCTTGACACCAACTTAAACGACGAGCTGATCGACGAGGGCTTCCTCAGGGAGATACTCAGCAAGATCCAGACCATGCGCAAGGATTCGGGCTTTGAGGTCCAGGACAGGATCAACATCGGCTACAGCGGCGGAGAGAAGATCGACAATATAATCGAAAAATTCTCGGCCGAGATCAAGGCGCAGGCCTTGGCGGACGCCATAACAAGCCCCGCGAGCGGCGGCAAGGAATGGAACATCAACGGCGAGAAGGTCACTATCTCGGTTGAAAAAGTATAATATAAGGCCGCGCGGCACAATTGCCGCGCGGCCCTTTTTTAAAGCCATTTTTCTTCGATTTCTTTTTTCAGTTCACCGAAAAGCTTTATATATTTTTCTTTTGTATTTTTAACTATGCCCAACGCGACGTTTTCGTTATACGAATGAGCCACATTATTGCGGTCATAAAGCATATCGAGCCACGCTTCCTCATCGTTTATCATTCCCGCGCCGTAAGCAGTCTTTAAAACTATGCGCGGCGAGCCGGAAGCTCCTTCTCCGTAGCCGTGATGACCCAGAATTTCTTTTATCATCTTCCACGCCTGCTCAAAGGTTATTTCAAAAAGCCCGACAAGTCCGGTCAACGTCACCGTGTTGTACGGCGGCTCAAGATCGGCCGTTTCCGCCAAATTATTGTAAGCCTTTATAAAGTTTTCATACTTTTTCATACAAAACAACCCCCTCTGTATTTATTGCCTCAAGCAGCTCCGCCTGAACGGGGCCGTTCAGATTTACAACGTCAAATTTCAGCAGCGTGGGCGCGTCATCGTCAACGTCAAGAGCGAAGCGCGCGGCGCTGCCGCCCTCAACAGCCAGATCAATATCGCTGCGTGGTTTGAAATCGCCTCTGGCGCGGGAACCGAACAGGATTATCCGCTCGATCCCGCAGCCTTCGCCGATCTCTTTTATTGATTTTAACACTTCATCTTTAAGACCGAATTTGTTCATATTTTTCCTCAAATAATCTCTTTGTTCTCAAATCATTTCTTTGTTTTTAAAGCAATTTACTTGATCTCTGTCGTTTTTGGGAGGGCCAGCGGCTTCATCAATCCGCCGAGGTCATTCCAGATAAACGCCGTGACCGTTTTCGCTCCGGCGGTGTTCAGTTCCGCCTCAACCTCTGCGTTGACCGGCGCGGTCTTAATGTCGACCAAAGCGCCGTCGGCGTTGTACGCGCACAGTATAAGCGTTCCGCCGCTATCGGTGTGTTTTGTGATGTTCACTTTAACCTTGCCGCCCTCCGCGGTTATTTCGTTTATCGTGTAAGCGTATTCCGGAACCGCCGTGGGCGCGGCTGTCGCAGGAACCGCTGTCGGTGCCGCTGTCGGCGCTGCCGTAGGCGCGGCTGTCGCAGGAACCGCTGTCGGTGCTGCCGTGGGTATGGGTGTAGGCGTTGGTATTGCCGTAGGCTTCGGCGCTGCGGTAGGCGTTGCCGTAGGCGCTGCGGTAGCCGGTGCCTCACTCGGCGCCGCCGTGGGCGTTGCGCTTGGTGTTGCCGTGGGCGCTGCTGTCGGTGCTGCCGTTGGTGTCACGCTCGGCGTTGCCGTGGGCGTTGCTGTCGGCGTAACCGTTGGTGCCGCGGTCGGTGTTGCCATCGCAGGAGCCGCTGTCGGCTCGGGCGTGGGCTTGCCCGGCTCCGGGGTGAATGTGGGCTGCGGCGCCTGAGTCGGCGGAGCCGCGGGCTCGACCGGATCCTCGATCATTTTGTTCGGGACGATGACAGTACATTTCGCGCTGCCTATATGCGCGGTTGCAGTCGCGCTGACAACGGCGGTTCCTTCACCGACCGCTGTTATCTTGCCGCTTTCATCAACTGTCACAACGCTCTCATCGCTTGAATTCCAATACATCTCGTCTTTTGACAAGTTATATCCGTAGGTGTCAACATAGCATGCCAGACGGACCGCGTCATTGACGCCCTGCAATTCAATATTCTGATCTGTTACGTTCTTTTTGTCTTTATCAATAAGCGAGAGCCGAACCTCTTTCTTCTCGTTTTCGACCGCCACCTCGCAGGTCACGGGGAAACCGCCCATAGTTCCTGTGATTTGGCACTCGCCCTCGGCCACCGCGGTGATCGTGGCTGTCCTGCTGTCATCGCCGTTTATATTCACTGTCGCGACGTTTTCATCGCTGCTTTCCCACTTTATCTCATCGGTACTCATGTTGGCGTTCGACGGGCGGGCCGAAATGTTCAGCTCCGCGGTCTCGCCGGGCTTTAACTGCTTTGAATTTTCGCTTATCGCCGAGCCGGTGAGATATATCTCCTTTTTCCTGACCGTGACCGTGCACTTTTTGGATCTGGTGACTTTTGAGCCGTCTTTTTTGGTCTGCGTTATCGTGCCGGTGATGTCTGCCGTTCCGGGAGCGACCGCCTCGACAAATCCCGTTTTGGGGTTGACCGTTGCGACGCTTTCATTACTTGTTGTCCATACGGTCGCATCGGTTCCGGTCGCGTCGACCGGCACCGGATAGAGCATAAGCTGATAACTTCCGCCCTCGACCAATTCCTGTGTCAGATCGCCCGGCTGCTCCTTGTTCTGAACCTTAAATTTAACATCAGTAAGCTCGATCTCGCCGGTGACTGTGACCTCGCACACTGCGCGCTTGCCCGACCAGTTTCCGGTGATCGTGGCTTTGCCGGGCGCGACGGCGGTGACTTTTGCCTTTGTGATGTCATTGGCGTCACGTTCGACCTTCGCCACTTTTTCATCCGATGTGGTCCATCGCACATTGTCTTTGCCAACGGCCTCTTCGGGCGCGTAGGTAAGGCTTAAATCCAATGTATCGTTAACATTCATCGTCTGCTCGGTGTCGTTAAGCGTCAGCGAGCGGATCGCTATCGGAAGCTCGGGGAACTGGTTATATTCCACCTGAACATCCATAACAGCGCTGTATTCTTTGCCGTCCTGATTCAGAACAGCCTCTACTTCAATTATTCCTGACAGCGCGCTTACTCCGCAAAGCTGATTTTTGGGCCCGCGTTCGTCAAAGCCGCCGAACCTCGCCAGATAGAGCGTCGGGTCTTCTTTGCCTAATTTTTCATACGTTTCTTTTTCATCCGAGAAATAGTCCGGCATTCCGGTAACGCTTTTGCAGCTCTTAACGCTCCACGTAATATTATCGGGATCATATTGCGCGTTATCGGGTACGGGCCTGATAGTCATCATCTGGGAATTGTCGTCTCCCGAATAGAGTATCGGATCTTCGCCCTCTTTTTCGGCCCACGACACGATCTCGATACCGGTAAGCTCCGCGCCCGAGTCGCTGACTGTTACAGTGATCTCGCTCTCGATCTTCTTGTCATCATCGCCGCTTTCGGCGCTCTCCATAACATACGCCGTGATTTTGGCCGTGCCGTTTCCGACCGCGGTGACAAGTCCGGTGTCCTGATCGACCGTGGCGACGGAGTCGTCGCTGCTGCTCCATCTTATCGCCGCGTTGGTCGTTGCTTCCTCCGGCAGGATCGAGGCGGTGAGCTGCTTTGTCTGTCCTTTTGACATTTCAAGATCGTCCTGATCTATCTTAATTCCTGTCATCTTGACCTCTTTGCCCGATATGGTGACTCTCATATCGGCCTCAACTTCCATGCCGGTCTGATACATGCTCTTGTTATTTTCGTCTCTGCCGTAGCCCATGCCCTGAAGTCCGCTGCCGCCGCCGGCTTTGGCCTTGATGCTGACGGTGCCGAGCGAGTTTGCCGAAGTTGTGAGCAGCTTGTGAGTGGGATCGCCGGGGTAGTCGGGATCGTCCGCAAACTTCACGCCTCTTACGGTGTTGGTGTTCACATCCCAGCTAACGCAGCTAAAATCATATGTCGTGTTCAGCGGGTAGTAACCGAGCTCCACCTTGACCGTCTCGCCGGGCTTCACGGAAATTCCGCTCGTTCCCTTGCCGTTTATCGAAAGGCTGGTCATAACAACATATGATGTATTTGGCACTTCAACCTCGTCCGACTCGCTCTCCGCCTGCTGCGGCGTGTGCAGCGAGCAGTCGTACGGCCTTACGTAATACCTATACTTATGGCCGGGAGCCACATTGTTGTCCTCAAGCGTGAACAGCTCGTTCTCGCTCGTTTTCAGGTCGTCTCCGGTGATGCCGACGAACTGCCTGTCGCTTTCCTCGCCGTTTGTGACGTCTTTTTTCCATATCTCAAAGCAGAGCAGATTGGGCTTAACTTTGTCGCCCGCGCTGTCGTCTGTATAGTTTTCCTTATCTATAGTGATCTTTACTATCGAGCCCTTTTTATCATGTTTGCCTTCTTCGGCGTCCAGCACGTATTCCGCGGTAAACTGCGGCTTTATTTGCTCTTCCTGAGCGGTGAAGGCCGCGCCCTTCAACATTCTCTCGTTCGCGTAGTGCAGGGGGCGCGTCTCCTTGGGAAGGTCCTTGAGCAGCCATTTCGCCTCGCTGCTCAGCTTGTGGCCGAACACCTCAAAATGGTCGCTGAGGTCAACTCCGTTGCCCATCGAGAGTGACACGATAAGCCGATCGTCCTTGGAAAGGCCGGTAAGCTCGTAGCTGTGCAGGCGCGAAAAACGCGCGGCCTTTCCGTAAACGCTCTTTATATCGGGATAGAGCGCCGTCTCGTTAAAATCGACCATTTCGAGCTGGAATATAACGGTCGCAGGATAGAAGATAAGGTCGCCGTCGGGCAGAACGCCGGTGTTGATCGCGGTCACATAATGCCTGAACCAGCGGTTCTCGTTGGTCATTCTCGAAACGCCCTGATACTTGAGCGAGGCGTTCAGCGCGTACAGATTGTTGGTGGACTCGCTGGTGCCGATCGCCCCGTTGTCGTAAACGTGGCCGATCTCGTGATATGTTCCCCAGCCCGCGCTGAGAACCGAGCTCGGGCTTGTGAACGACCGGAACTCGCCGGAGGTCCACGGGTCGTCATCCTTCAGATTGCCCGCGTTGATCGAGGCGTAGACGCTCTGCGCCCAGCCCCAGCCTACGCCGTCGGTGTGTATGCGCCACAGGAACGCGGGGCGGGGCTCGTAGTCCTCGCCGAGCGGGTCGGTAGTGTTATAGCCCATATATTCGGCGTAGTCCTCGCGCATGAGCTGCTCCCACAGCTCCATTACGTCCTTTGCGCCCTTGTATACGCGGTTCGGGTCGGGAGTCGCCTCGCCCTTCTGCCATTTTTCATAGCCTTTGTTCCACTGAGCGGTATTTTGAAGACCCAAGAGCGCGCCCCTAGCGCTGGTGGTCAGCACTATACGCTTTGTGACAAGCTCGCAGACGTTATATTTGCCCTCGCCATTGTTGGCTTGCTCGTCAATGTCAACGACCTCGCTGACATATTTTCTGAGATTTTCCTCAAACACTTCGGGATCGTCGCTCAGATCCGGATCATCGGCGTTATAGTGATATACCGGATACTCGGTGCCGCCCACAATGCGCGCCACCGGCGGGAACGCCTGGTCCTGCGGAAGCGCGGGGTTATACAGATAAATGAGCTCGCAGCAAACCATGCCGGTGCAGTCGATCTCGTTATAGCCGTTTGAGAGCGTCACGCCGTCCCAGCTCTTGAACCAGCCGCCGCGGTACTGGTTGGCGGTCGCGAAAACTATGCGCGGCGCGGGACCGTCGGGGTCATAGCTCACGAATATGCCTATCTTCTCTCCCGGCCTCGCGTAGAGGCCGGTTATGTCATATTGTCCGCCGATGTGGAAGGTGGTCTGCACCCTGCCCGCCTCGGTCCCGCGGTTGCCGCGCTGGGACATGGTTATCGGCGCGCTGACGTTCTCACCGCGGCCCGGCACGTTGAGCAGGCTGAGCGCCGCGTCAACATACGCGCGCAGCACCTTCGGCAGGGGCGCGGGATATTTGTCGATGTTTTTTTCAAGCTCGATCACGTTCGCCGCGGTCACGCCGTGCGCGAGAGCCGCGCATGAGCTGTCGAGGAAAAGGCCCATGTATTCGTCCTGCGCATGCTCGCGCCTGTAGAACCTGAACTCCGCTGCCGCGGCCCAGTCCTGATTGGCCTTTAAGTATTCAAATTTCAACTTTTTAACGGTCTTGGTCGGAACCGTGATCTCTATAATATCGGTCGTCGCCGAGGCGCTGCTGCCCACGGCCCACTCTTTGTACTCGTTATCGTTTTGTTCCTGATAATATATCTTAAACTCATAGGGATAGCCTTTTGTGGCCGCGTCCTTGTTGCGGGCGCGGAAAATAATTCTGCCTATCTCCTGCGGCTGATCGTGAAAATCAAACTCAACAGCGTTTTGGTAAGTTTCAGTGTTACGTTTGTTTGTCTCCCAATGCGTTGTCCAGTCATCGTCATAGCAATATTCGATTTTGGTTCCCGAATAGCTTCCTCCCTGGGTCGAGGGGGTCGCGCTGTGTTGAGGATCAACAAGGTATTTCGCGTCATAATCCGTCATCGCTTCCTTATTTCCGTTGAGAAAATAAGTGCCGAGGTTCCAAACGCGGGTCTTGGCGACCGCAACGTTGTTATTATATTCAAATTCAGGTTCGGTCTCGCCGTGCAGGACATCGCCTTCCGATCGAACGATCGGATCGGCGGCGGGAGCCTCGATCACGGGAGGGTCTGTGGCTGTGTCCGCGCTCGTTTCGGGCTCGGCGAGCGCGCCGCACGGAATTGCCGCCGCGAAAACCGCCGCGGCCATTATCACCGATAAAAATCTCTTTAGTTTCATAGAAATTCCTCCCTATTCACGCAGAAAGTCACGATTAATTATACCACCTTTTAAAAAAATATGCAATAGCGAGTTTACATAACCTAAAATGGTTTTTGCTTCTTTGCCGGCCGCGGCTTGGCGAGGCGGAATATGGGCTTTGGGCAATCATTTCATTGCAAAAACCTTTTGCGAATAATATCCGTCCGTATAGCGTAACGGAATTGTAATTTGAAAATTTTGTCATTGTGTGGTATAATTTGAGTGGTGATACATAATTACAAGTCCGAGTTTCTCGGGCGGAGAAACACTTTGGTGTAAATAAAATATATTAAAGTAAAAGGCAGACATGAAAACGTAAGGACGGCTAACGTAGTGATTAGGGATTAGCGAATAGCAAATAGGGCTCCTGCAAAGCGCCAACGAAGTGCGCTTTGTGGGAAAAGGAACAATCGCAGAGCGATGAGAAAAAATCGCCTGCGATTTTTTGATAAGCGGCGCGCATTGTGACGTAGGGGTGATGCTTATGAAAAATTTTGCTTTCAAAATTTTAGCTGCATTGCTCGTAATTATCGTATTACTCGCGATCTTTGCATCTGCGGTGCAATAAAAAATAACAACCGCCTTAAAGTTTTGAGCTGACTTTGGCGGTTGTTATCAAATAACCACGAAGCGGCCGAACCGTTTTTACGCTCTGCCGTTTCTCTTTCTATGATTATTATATTATGATTTTGCATTTTTGTCAAGTGGTATTTTGGGGCCGCACCTACGGCAAAAGGTTTTTGCCTCTTTGCCGCCCTATTGGTCGTAGGGGACGACGACCTCGGCGTCCCGCGGGCCGGATGTGGGCATCCGGCCCTACGAAATGTTGGTATGACTCCTTTAAGCGGGCGGATAATATCCGCCCCTACGAACGTAGGGACTAGGAATTAGTAACTAGGAACTAGGAACCCCTCTCAGTCTGCGGACAAGCCGCAGACAGCTCTCCCCAAGGGGAGAGCCGGGCGGCCGGGGTCGTCCGCCCCTACGGATTGGGTGGCGAGCCGGGGCGGAAAAGAAAAGAGGTACTGCTCTCCGCAGTACCTCTTTTTATTATTAACTCTTAGAAGTTAACGTTTACCTTTGTGTCGGCTGCGGGCATCTCGAAGGTGTAATATCCTTCCTTGCCCTCAACGGGTGTTACCGTTGTGCCGGGCAGCGTCAGAACTTCCTTGGCGTTCGGGCTGGTCTTGATCGTGATGGTCTCGCCGGGAGCCGCCATGTAAGACTTGGCCAGATTCTCGTCAGTCGATGCCGCTTTGTAGTTCACGGGAGCCCAGCCTCCGAAGTATTGCTCGGGTGTGGGCAGCGCGTAACCGTTGGCGTCGTAGGTTCCGTTGGGGTTATCGTTCGCCGTTGTGATATCCGTCGCAGGATCGCCCGCCTTGTAAACGCCGTTTACTACATAGTATATAGCCACTTCGGGGCCGCTGCCGCTCATCGAGGTCCAGCCTGTGGGCTTGTTGACTCCGTCGCCTATCGTGGTGTTGTCGAAGATAGTAACGGTCTTGCCCTTGCCGCCCCAAGGTCTGCCCCAGTTGCCGCCTTTTCCGGCCTGCATACCCTCAGCGGGGTTCTTGGTGATCGTGCAGTTCTTGAAGTAGTAGCCCAGGTCTGTCTCGGCTGAGTTCTTGCAGGCCGTGATGTAGCCGCCGTTGTCGGTGTCGCTCATGCCCTGCCATCTCAGCTCGCAGTTCTCGAAGTAGCAGTTGTTTCCGCCGCAGATGTAGTCGGTGTTGCCCGAAATCAGGCAGTCCTTAACGTACATTGAAGACGCGCCTGTGCCGAACGTGTCCTGGCTGGATACGAACGAGCAGTTGTAAAGCTCGATCTCGCTGCCGCCGGCGAATATAGCCGCCGCTCTCTCGTTGTAGGTCCTGTTGTTTACCTTGGTATCAAGGCTGTCTCTGAACACGTCTGTCTTGGCGTCTCCGCCGCCGGGAATTACGTGGTCGTCAAGCTCTTTCTGAGTGATGTACAGATTGAAGCTGCTTTGAACGTCGATGTTCTCCATGTAGAAGCCCCTGTTCAGAGTTCTGATCGTCGATCCCCAGTTGTTGACCGTCCACTGGCTCGTCTTGGCAACCGCGTATTCGGCGCTGTACCAGCCCTGATAGGACTTGCCCTCGCCGGTCTCGGGATCGCCCGCGTCTGTCTGAGGCGCGGCTGAGTCGTAAACATAGCCTATGCCGTAGTACCAGGTGATCAACGGTCTTTGCTCGGGATCCGCCGCCTTGAGAGCGATATCGTCCATGTTGACATAGAGCTGCTCTTCATAGGTGCCGGGGTCGATAACTATCGTAACGACCTGACCGGGCTCTCTTGACATCAGTCTTACCGCCGCGAGAGCCTCGCTGATCGTTTTGTATTCCTTGTCGGCGCCGACCGTCAGAGTGTCTTTATAATCAAGCTTATCGGGGCCGTCCTTCATCAGAAGTATGTTCTTGAAGGGGTTCTGATCGCCCGCCAGGAACTGATAGCTTCCCGACAGAGGCGACAGCGTGTATGCCTGACCGTCCGCCGTCGTGAGGGCGATGTCATATGTCTCGTTGGACATCAGCGTAACCTTGTATGTGCCGTCCGCGGCTACGTCGGCTGTGGCGTAAGGCTCGGCCTCACCCTGCTTGGTGAATGTCAGCTTGGCGCCTATGGCCGCGTCGTAGGGATATACGGGCGTCAGCAGGTCGTGCGACGAGATCGTCGAAACATTACCGCCTACCTCAGCGTTCGCGATAAGAACGAACGTCAGATCCATTGTCTGGTCGTATCTGTTCTGCTCGATCTTGATATGCTGAGATTCAATGGTCGCGCAGACGTCTGCTTCGCCCTCGATCGAGGGTGTAAACGTCTTGCCCTTGGGCAGCGTGATGCTGTATTCATCCTCAACGGGTATCGAATATGTTTCTGTCGGATCATCGTCATTTGTGAACACGATGTTCTTGCCGGTAAAATCGCGGCCGGTCTTGTTTATGAGCGTACCCGAAAGCGTCTTATCGGGAGTTTCCACATAGTACTCGATGAATATCGCGTAGAGGTTCTTGTTGGAGCCGCCGCCGTAGGTGTAAACGGGCTTGCCGCTCTCGGCCTGAGCCTTTGTAAGGTCGTAAGTCACCGCCGTCGCGCCATCCTTGCCCGAAGCTTCCGAGGCAACGACCTCGGCTGTGCCGTCGCCGTCAGCGTCATAGGCGATGTTCTGGGATCTGCCGGCATTGCCGTGACCGTCGAACACTGCCGTGACCGTGCAGGCATAGGGCTCGGGAATGATCGAAACATAAAGCTTCTCAGTGCTGCCGCCGCCGCCTCTCAGCGAGCCGGTCAATTTATACTCCTGTCCGTTGTCATGGGTGTAGTTCACGCTTCTGCTCGCGTCGTATACGTATCCGGGGCCTACTACCGCGCCGTCAACGTTTTCAACCGGAGTGGTAGCATTGGAATCGTAATTAGCAAGCGCTTCCTTGACCGCCGGGTTATCAAGCTTCCAGATCTTATCCGCGGGGAGCTCTCCGTCCGCCGCGTCAGCCTCTGCCGCCTCATAGGGCATATTGGCCGCGAGAGCCGAAGCCGCGAGGCCGGGCGAGAATATTATCGCGTAGTAGCTTGTGTTGTTGTCGCTGTATATCTGAACAGTCTGGCCTTTGAAAACATCCTGCTTGAATACCGGCAGACCGCCTTCAAGGTTCCCTTCTTCGCCTGTCTTAACCAGTGTGTAGGTGTTAAGGTCGTTATTGTTGGCCGCGATGTGCAGAACAGCGTCAACCTTGCTGTCACCGCTTCTCGCGTAAACTGTTACTACTCCGTCATCGGGAGCGGTAAACTCGAAGCACTTGTCCTTATCGTACTCGCCGGTCTCCGTGTTATAGACAACGCTGCCTTTGCCCTGAGACTTGATCATGCGGGTGAACTTCGCGCCGTCGGAGAAAGTCTTGTTGCTGCCCTGGTTGGCGTTCAGCGAGGGCTTTGTGCCCATGTCGGATACCGAGTAATATGTCAGTCCGTTAACGTCAACGATAGACTCGGGACCCACGTTGTATCTGTCGATCTCGCCGGCATCGTTCTTGTGGTCGCCCTCGGGGAACATTGTGGTGTTCACCGTGCCGTCGGCGTTAACAAACGGCTCTTTGCCGAAGTCCCAAACGATCGAGCCTTCGGGGTAGTTGTTTCCGGCAGGGGGTTCCTGCGTTCCGGGAGTTCCTGCGGGAGGCGCCGCCGTGGGAGCCGCGGTAGGAGCTTCGGTGGGAGCAGCCGTGGGAGCCTCTGTGGGAGCCGGCGCTTCCGTGCTGTCGGGAACAACTATCCACGCTTCGCCCTCTCCGGTGATGTCGCCTATCGAAACTTCGTATTTACTCGACGCGCCGCCTTCGTAAGTCACTTCAACCTTTACGTCCTGAGCGGGCATCGTGAAGGAATTGCCGCTTACGGGGATATCCTTGCCGTCGGCGCCTGTCACTTTGATCACGGGTACAGCGCCCGCCGCCGCGGGTGTGCCGGTGTAAGTAACCGTCGCGCCTTCCTCGAACTGATATGTCTTTGTTCCGGGCTCCGCCGTCGCGGGAGCGTCTGTGGGAGTCGAGGGACCGGGCTGTACCGAGCCGCCGCCACCCGGCGTGAAGCTCAGAGACGGGAGATAGAAGCCGTTCGTTCCGCCCGCTACTCTTATTGTCTCGCCGGCTGCCAGATCAAACGAATAATCCTTTGTCAGTACTAACGGATCCGCGCTGCAGTATGTCTCTTCATACTCTTTTGCCGAGCCTTTTGTTATCTTTATTGATCTTAATGTTGTGTCATCGGCGGACTTGTAAGGCGAATCGCCCGACGCCTTTACCGTGAACTTGATTGTTCCGGCCTCGGTCGCCGTGTATGAGAAGTAGCAGCTTCCCGACGCGCTGAGCTTGAGTCCGTCCTCCGCGCTTGTCGTGATGCTCTTTCCTCCCTTTACGCCCTTTACCGCGCCTACGGTTATGCCGTCAACTGTCGTCTGCGAAGCCGCAGCTTCATCAAGTGTGAACGAGAGGTCTTTCCACTCGCCCTCGGCAAAGTTCCATACCTTCGCCTCGCCGCCGACTACCGGAGGATTATCCGGAGCCTTTGTGGGCTGATCGGGAGCTGTCGTGGGCTGATCGGGAGCCTCAGTCGGTGTGTCGGGAATCGCTGTGGGCGTGTCGCCGCCGGCTGACGGCAGGAAAGTGAACGAAATGACTGTTCCGTTTCCGCTGTTAAACCAGAAGTATACATCGTCGCCCGCCTTGGCCGGATATGTCTCCGGAACTATTGAATCCGCGTTTCTGCCGGCGCTGTATTTGAGAGTCTTCTTGGTCGGGTTGTCAAGTCCGGTTCCGATCTGAGCGTTGATCTCAAGGTCGGCAAGCTCGCCGACCGTGCCGCCGGACTGTCCGGCTCTTATCTGAATGTCGCTGTCATACGGAACGGATACGGCAATAACATTGTTGAGGTCAAGATCGAAGTCAGCCATTGTGCCCGCTCTCAGGAGCAGTCTGCCGAGCGAATCCGTCATACCGAGCTTGGGTTTGGTGCCCTCATTCTTTCTGAATACTTTCATATATTCCGTGCCGAATGTGGAGGATACATCTATTTCACCGCTGGTGGGCTTTTTGAAGCGGTAAACCTCATTGCCGCCTTCAAATACATCCTCTATATACTCATCAAGATGAGTAGAGGTGTTGTCCTTAACGGGCGTCAGAGCCGCCGCGTCAGCCGTCTCATCGAAAGCCGCGGAACCGCCCGCCGCGGGTATAAACTCGTAGCCGTAGATCGTGCCGGTCGTGCCGCCCGCCCAGAGGCCGTAGAGCTTATCCTTGCTGAGGTTCCATGTCTTTGTGCCGTAGCCGTAATCCTTGGCCTCGGTCGTTGTTTCGATATTCTCGTCAGCGCAGGGAACCGTTCCGGTCGTCTCGTCGGCGAGCTTGGTGTCTTTGCCGCCGTCGGGAGTAAAGTTTGTGGTTCCGCTTTCGGGCTGGCGTCTGTAATAGATCTTGAATACTCCGTCAACATGAGGCGTTATCTCAAGGATCGTGCAGTTAAAGCTTGAGGGCGATCCGTCCGCGTTCGTGTCGCCGGTAGCTTCAAAGAATGTCAGATCATTGACAGATTTCGGCTTTGTGGCATAGCTTCTTACTCTCAGGAAGTATCTGCTGTCAAACTCCTTGCCGCCTATTATCAAGGTCTGGGGATTTTTTTGTTCGCCTATAGCGCCCGCGAACTTGTTAACAACGGTGATATTCGCGTCGTCCGTTATCTTGTCGCCGCTGCTCAGGACTGTGTCTTCCGTGACCGTGAAGGTGGTTGCGCCCTCGGGTGCGGGAGCCGCCGTGCCGGTCGAAGGAGCCTGAGTGGGCTCTGAGGGAGCGTCTGTGGGAGTCGAGGGATCGGGCTGTACCGAGCCGCCGCCACCCGCAGGCGTAAAGCTCAGAGACGGGAGATAGAAGCCGTTCGTGCCGCCCGCTACTCTTATTGCCTCGCCGGCTGCCAGATCAAACGAATAATCCTTTGTCAATACTAACGGATCCGCGCTGCAGTATGTCTCTTCATACTCTTTTGCCGAGCCTTTTGTTATTTTTATTGATCTTAATGTTGTGTCATCGGCGGACTTGTAAGGCGAATCGCCCGACGCCTTTACCGTGAACTTGATAGTTCCGGCCTCTGCCGCCGTGTATGAGAAGTAGCAGCTTCCCGACGCGCTGAGCTTGAGTCCGTCCTCCGCGCTTGTCGTGATGCTCTTTCCTCCCTTTACGCCCTTTACCGCGCCTACGGTTATGCCGTCAACTGTCGTCTGCGAAGCCGCAGCTTCATCAAGTGTGAACGAGAGGTCTTTCCACTCGCCCTCGGCAAAGTTCCATACCTTCGCATCGCCGCCGACTGCCGGAGGATTATCCGGAGCCTTTGTGGGCTGATCGGGGGCCTTTGTGGGCTCTTCGGGAGCCGCCGCGCTTGTCAGCTCGCCCTCGCCGCCGTTTACTTTAAGCGTGGCGGTGTACATCTTTGCGGGAGCCTGCGTGGGCGTGGGAGCCTTTGTCGGCTGCTCGGGAACCTTTGTCGGCTGCTCGGGAGCTGTTGTCACGTCGGGAGCCGTCGTCTCGCCGGGAGCCGCTGTGGGAACAGTTGAATTTGAAACCGTGATCGTAACGTTATAAACCTTGCCCTGATCATCCGTGATGCGGAAAGTGTAGTCGCCGTCGGCCAGCTCTTTAAGGTATTTTTCCTCAAAAGTAACTTTTCCTTCTTTGTAGGTGTAAGAATCAGCGCTCAGTTCCTTGCCGTCTAAGGCTACGGATACAGATTTGGCGTTCTCGCCGAGTTCAACATCCACGCTGCCGCCCTTGTCCGCTTCGTACTTCTTATCGTCCAGCTTAACGGGAGCCTCCGTCGCGCCGGGATCCGGAGACGAAGAAGCCGCGGGAGCCTCGCCCGTGCTTACAAAGCCCGCGTAATAGCTCGCATCCTGAGTTACCTTTATCTTAGCGGGATCAACGGGCTCTTTATTGGCCGCGTCGTTCGCGTCGGCCTGAGACTCGTACCAGCCAACGAATTTCGCATACGCCTTTGTGGGGTCGATAGGCATATTCGAGCTGAGGTACGCGTTCTTTGTATACGTCTTTGTGGTATAAACCTGACCGTCGCGATAGAATGTTACGGTGTATCTGGTCGTTCCGCTGCTTGAGCTTCCGCCGGGACCGCCGCCGTAATAGCCGCCGATCATTCCGCTTACGGAATTGTTTGAAGACGACTCGTTAACCGTGGCCGAGCCCGAAAGGTTGAGCACGCCCTGATTGATCTGCGAGCCGCTTGTTGTAACGTTGCCGGAAACCAGAGGCGAGATAACGACCTTTTCGGCAACTATGCCGTTAAGCGTAACGCCGCCGGCCTTAACCATTACGAAGCCGCCGACAAATGCGGGGCCGTAGGTGCCGGGAGCCGTTATGTACATCTTGATCATATTGTCAAGGATCTTCACAAATTCGGCTCTTGTGATCGTCGCCTGAGGTCTGATCGTTCCGTCCTCATAACCGCTTACATAACCCGCGGCGGTCATCGCTCCGATATAGCCGTTCGCAAAATCGGAAACGCTCTGATAATCCGCGTACTGCGTGATGCCCGCGTTTGTGTTGGCGGGAGTCAGGCCGTAGGCTCTGCCGATCATGGTCATGGCCTCTTCGCGGGTCATGTTCGCGTCGGGGCTCATTGTGCCGTCGCCGTTGCCTTTAAGAACGGCGGCCGCAACGAGGCGCAGAACTGCGTCCGCGTACCACGCGTTCGGGTCAACATCGCTGAATGAATTTTCGGCCTTGGTAACATAGCCGATAACATTCTGCGTGATCTGCGCGACTTCCGCGCGAGTAATGAAGTCATCGGGTCTGAAATATCCGCCGTCGCCCTGTACCACGCCGTAACCCGACCATACGTCGATCACGTCTTCGGCCCAGTGGCCGGCTGTGTCCTGATAATTCGCAGCCGAAACCGTTACCGCTCCGAAAGTTGTGAGCACCAAAGCGATGGCAAGTACCATTGCCAACGTTTTCTTTAAGGTTCTCATAAAAACCCTCCTTAATATAATATTTTATGTTTTTTACAAATTTTGCATGCCGACAAACCGAAAGTATCGGCAGATATTATAAATTATACATCTTTTTTTAAAAAAAGTCAATATATTTTGCGCAAAAAATATGCCCCCGCGAGCCGCTGTTAAATAAATTTACACGTCAATCTAATTTTGAAATAAAATTGTAACCCAAAGAATCCAAAAACATGATATACTTAAAAAGGGTGACAA
>CANQMT010000019.1 GCA_947625055.1 uncultured Monoglobus sp.
TAATAACCGACCTCGTAAGTGTCTCGGTTGGAAATCGCCTAAAGAAATTTATGTTGCACTTGCTTGACATTCTGCCCTGTCGCCGAAGGCGACTGAGAGGGGTTCCTATTCGCTATTCGCTAATCCCTAATCACTATGTTAATTTATCCTTCATTTTGCGTAAAAAAACAATGAACTGACCAAAATTTATGATTGATTTTTTGTTTCAATTATGTTACAATATATGATGTATATTTATAATATTCAATAGCTGTGTAAAAAAATAAAAATTTTATAAAATTACATCAAGGAGGGTTTTTATGATGAGAACCTTAAAAAGAACACTTTCAATCGTTCTGGCTATCGCCATGGTGCTCACAACCTTCGGCATGGTAACTGTTTCGGCCGCCGGATATGCGGACACGGCCGGCCACTGGGCCGAAGGCGTAATCGACAAATGGTCGGGTTACGGAGTTATCCAGGGCGACGGCGGCTATTTCAGACCCGATGACTCGATCACCCGCGCCGAGGTTGCGCAGGTAACGCAGAACGTCATCGGCTATGCCGCGACAACCGCGAACACATTCACAGACGTTGATCCCAACGCGTGGTATGCCGACGCTATCCTGCGTCTGGCCGAGGCCGGAACGCTTAAAGGCAACGGCGACGGAACAATGCGTCCCGACGCGTATATGACCCGTGAGGAAGCGATGACCATGCTGGGCAGAGCCTACGGTCTGACCCCCGCGAACACCAACGCCGGCATCACGCAGTACGCGGATTATCAGAGCGTTTCCGAATATGCCAACGGCTACATCGGCGCAATGACCGCCGCGGGATATGTCAACGGCTATGAGGACGGAACTATCAGACCCCAGGCCAGTATCTCAAGGGGAGAGTTTGTCAAGATCCTTGACAACATGATCGGCCTGTACATAACGGCTCCCGGCACATACGGCCCGGCTTACGTTAAAGGTCTTGTTATGATCAAGAGCGGCGGCGTTAACCTGAACGGCATCGTTGCGAGCGGCGTTGTTATCTCTCCGTCCGCAGGCGGTCAGCTCACACTCACCAATTCGCAGATCGACAACAACATTTACAATCTGTCGAGCACGATGACGGTCAACAGCGTGGGCAGCAACACCACCACATCCGGAACAAACGGCTCAACGATTTACGGCGGACCTATGGGTTCGAGCAGTTCAAGAAGCTGCACCGTGAATTTCTATGTTGACGGCGAATTCTATAAGAGCGTAAAGGTAAGCTACAACAGCTATATATCGGATCTTCCCGACGAGCCCGAGAAGGATGGATATATATTCGCGGGCTGGTACACCAGTGAGGCTTATGCCGATAAGGCGAGCGATCTCGGACTTTTCGATTTCGGAAACAGGAGGATCACATCCGGCCTGAAGGTTTATGCCGGTTTTGTTGTAGATCCTAACGCGACGCCCGATCCTAACGCGACCGAGGCACCCTCGACCGAGGCTCCCACCGCAACACCTTCGGTTTCGCTCAAGGATCCCACGCAGGAATACAATCCCGAGGCTCCCGCAGATGTTAAGGCGGAGCTGGTTCCCGCAGACGGAGAAGACGTGACAGTAAACGGCGTTGTTTGGGAAGGAACCGACGAGGCCGGTCAGTCCATTACTCTCGAAGAGGGCAAGGATTACGAGATCGAAGGCAATAACGTTGTATTTAAAGAAGAATTCCTCGACAGTCTCTATGACGGAACTCATAAAGTTGTAATTGAGACCAGCGGCGGAACCGTTCAGTTTGACATCGTAGTAAACGGCTCATCAATACCCGTGCCCACAGAGGCTCCGGCGACCGAGGCACCTACGGTTGATCCGAACGCGACCGAAGCACCTTCGACCGAGGCACCCACGGTCGATCCTAACGTGACCGAGGCTCCTTCGACCGAGGCACCTACGGCTGATCCGAGTGTGACCGAGGCGCCCTCGACCGAGGCACCTACGGCTGATCCGAGTGTGACCGAGGCACCCTCGACCGAGGCTCCAACGGCTGATCCGAGTGTGACTGAGGCACCTTCGACCGAGGCCCCATCGACCGAGGCACCTACGGTCGATCCGAATGCAACCGAGGCTCCGGCGACACCTACACCCGGCGTTCAGGATGTTTACCACAAGGCCACTCTTAAAGTAACAGGCGGCACAGGCTCGCTGACAGGCGAGGGCGTTAAGGAAGCGACAGCTCCCGCGGCTGAGGCGGCGGCAGATCTGCCCGCTGACGAGGCCTGGACATCGGCGGACGCCGAGCTGGACGCTATGGTTGTGGCGTCAAAATCCGAAGTAGCTTTCGGCCCCTATAAGGACCTGAACGGCTACGGCGAATGGGTAAAAGGCGGCAAGGCTCTTACGTATACTCACGAAGGAAACGGACAAACTTATAACTTTGATCACGGCTGGCAGGCCGGCGCGGGCAATAAGACCAAGAGATGCTTCTACTTTACACCCAAGCAGGCTTGTATCGTGACGGTTGCGTACACAGCCTCAGCGGGCAGACCCATGTACATCTACCAGGGCGGAGAACTGCTGGCAAGCGGTGAGGACGGCGCCACGACAGACGGCAAACCCGCGATAATTTCAGCCGATATCGAGGATCCCACAGCCGGCGACGTATATGTATACGGCGGCAGCTCCAACAAACAGCTCTACGGCATATTCGCGGATTATTATGATCCCACCGTGGTTGTTTATCAGACGCTGAGCGGCACGATCAACTACACCGGCTCGCAGACAGGATTAAAAGTAAGATTTACGGATACAAAAGACCAGACCACATATGATGTTGACCTTAATGCGGGCGCTTACAGCGTTGATCTGCGTCAGAACAGAAACTATACAATAAGCATAGTTGACGCGGACGGCAAAGTAAGCAACACGACAGCCGTAACGCTTGACTCGAACAGCGTTTCGATAGCAAAAGTGCCAAAGACTCAGGATATCAACGTGGTTGATATCGCGGAGACGGAAGTAAAGGGCGATGTTGTCGTTCACGAGATAACGAACAACGACGGCAAGTCGCTTGATCTGAGCCAGGTTAGTCTCAAGTTCACCGCAAAGGACGACGAAAATCTCGCATACACAGTAGAGGCGGGCAGCATCGTGGACAACAAGTACACGGTAACAATGATGCCCAACCACGAGTATACGGTTACAGCCGAGGGCATTGAAGGCTATGAGCTGTCGCCCATGTCGGGCAGCTATCTGATGGCCGCCGGCGATATGGAGCCGTTTAAGAACATCCTTATCACAGAGACTCTCGGAGAGGTCGCGGTACCCGCCGACAAGACCGTAAGGGTCGGCGAAGACAAGGAATACGCGACTATCAGCGACGCTCTGGCAGCCGTTAAGGCAATGAAGAGAGACTCGGGTGAGAGCGGCCGTATCACGATCGAGATCGACCCGGGCAATTACACCGAGCAGGTTAGGGTAAATTCAGGCTATGTAACGCTCAAGGCGGCAGACGAGGCTAACCCGCCCGAGATCAACTGGTACTACGGTATAGGTTATATTTACTACAGCGCCGGTCCCGATCAGTATTACAGTGAGGACTGCGCGGTTGCCAAGACAGCCAAGAAGCCCGTAACCAGATGGGGATGCGCGGTTCGCATTGAGCAGCCTTACGTTCTCATGGAGAACATCAAGGTCATCGACACGTTCAACTGCAGAGTAGTTCCCGAGGAGATCGCCGACGGCGTTGAGGCCGCGGGCCCCGGCATCTACGGCGATGTTTCGGGCAAGCCCGACAGAACTGTCGAGGGCTATGACGCGATGAAAAAGGACGCCACCGAAAGAGCGGCGGCTATCGCGATCGACGCCAACAACTTTGAGGCATACAAGTGCGAGTTCGTATCGTCTCAGGATACGTTCTATACCAACACCGCAAACTCATATATCAAGGACTGCTACATCGAGGGCGGCACAGACTATATCTACGGCGGAAAGCAGATCGTGTTTGACGGATGTACTCTGGCATGGCACGGCTACAGCGATCAGGCGAACGGCGGATATCTGACGGCCTGCTCCGATGACGGTGTATCTTTAGGTTATCTGTTCACAAACTGCACAGTCACCAACTCCAAGTACTTCCCGGACAACAAGTTCTCGGCAGGCGGCTGGGGCAGAAACTGGGGCGGAGCTTCCTGCCACGTTGTATACGAGAGCATGAAGCTTGACGGCGTTGACCTTCCCGGCCCGTGGGTAAAGATGGGCGGCGAGCTCAGCGAGTCCACGCTCTATATCCTCAAGGTAACGGATAAGGACGGCAATGAGCTTGACGTATCCGGAACAAACTTTAACCCCAACGGCACAGCGGAAGCCAATAACTACACGGTACACCCGGCATATGATTACTTCGGCTCATGGACGCCGCCTCACTATGACGGCCCCGCGAAGCCGACGCCGACACCCAGACCGGAAGGCGTTATAGATGTAAATCTTGATTTCACGAACACGGATCTTTATACAGGCACGGCTCAGAAATCGCCTCTGTCAGAAGCGACAATTGCGGAACTTGCCGAGCAGGGCGTGACCCTTGACGCGGGAACAATGTACTGGAACGAACACGGCTGCAACGGTCTCGGCACAATCACGATCGACGCCAAAGGCCCCTACAAGGTAACGATAGGCGCCTGCAGTTTCGGCGCTGATTCGGTCCAGCTCTTAAACGGCGAAGAAGTTATTGATTCGGCGCCTCTCAAGAGCGCGGGCGACGGAGCTCAGGTTGTGATGTATTACGGCGGAACCGAAAAGACGCCTATAACCGTTAAATTCAGCTCCGCGTCATATGTTCACTCGTTCGCGGTTCAGACGGTTGATCCTTCGGAGGTTCCCGATCCCTCGACAAAGGCGAAGATAACCTATGCTCTCGGCGATTCCGAGGCTCAGGGCGAGCTGCCTCTCGAAACAACGGTTGACGTTGGAACAAAGGTCAATATCCCGATCTACGGCAAGCTCTACAAAGAGGGTTACACGCTCACAGGCTGGACGCCCGACGGCGGCGCGACCGAATATAAAGTCGGCGCCGAATTCGAGGCGACAGGCAATATGGAACTTACGCCCGTATTCGTTCAAAACGCCGAAGGCGCTGTTCCGGTCGGTGATGTAGTGGTTGACTTCCAGAAGAACAACGGCGCTCCCGCTATAGCTTGGGAAGGCGGCGAGAATGTATACGTTGTTCAGGGCAAGACCGCGGACGGTACTCCCATTGACGTTCTTATCACTGTTGTCACCAACCCCGGTAAGCTCAACAACGGCAACTGGAACGATTGTGCCCAGTGCAACGAGGGAACGACATTCGGATTCCCCACAGTTGACAATACTGTTGTCACAATGAATAAGATTTATGACGGCACAAACGGAACATACACGATAAACGGCGTTGACAAGGTCGGAAACGAGCAGAGCGAGACAATAACCGGCAAGACATCATCGACAATAGTCGTAAAGAACATAGGCGGTTACATTTCTTACTTTACGATCTCTTATCCCGCCGAAGCGCCCAAGCCTTCGGAAGAGCCCGGCGCGGTTACGGCCGAGTATGAGATCCTCGAAGGTTCCGAGGTAACAATAAACGCCACACCCGATACCGAGGGTCAGACTCCGGTTATCGAGATCACGGGCGCGGACGGTACGCCTATTAACTTGGCGGTTACGGACGGCAAGTTCACAATGCCGAATAACGATATAATCGTTAATGTTGGATTCAGCAGCGAGCCCGCGGCTTCGAGCGAGCCCGGACCGGCGGTGACGGATGAGCCTACGGCAACGGATGAGCCCGCGGCAACGGATGAGCCTACCTCGACAGATGAGCCCGATACGCCCCCGGTTCCCGGCGAAATTGAATTGGCATGGGAACAAGGTCAGGCAAAGTCGGATAGCACTGACGGCGAGCATTTTATCGTTGACAAGGAAGGCAAGACCGGCGTTCATCAGGTTGGCAGAAACATTTACGCCGTGCTTCCCGAGGCAATAAGCGCCGGCAAGTTCACATTTGAGACTGACGTATATCTCGGCCCCAGCGAGCCCGGATTCAGAATTCAGGTTGAAAACGCAGCCGGCACAAATTACCAGAACGACAACCCCGGCGTTATAGCTCAAAATATAGTGGCGACAGGCAGCAGCACTCCCGTAACATCCGTTACGGAAACCGGCTGGTACCACGC
The DNA here is from genome assembly GCA_947625055.1 of uncultured Monoglobus sp. GTDB lineage: Bacteria > Bacillota > Clostridia > Monoglobales > Monoglobaceae > Monoglobus. Next base: position 6,170 of record CANQMT010000019.1, read on the forward strand.
GACGGTAGTTATTGACTACACAAGCGGTTCGCCTGTGATCACGGGTACGCTCACGGCTCCGTCCGGAGAAAAACTTATGGACAATGTTCAGGCGACGATAGAAAATGTTGCCGACACGGCCGTTAAGCAGATTCGCCTTATCAGCAGAGGAACAACCGGCGAAAGCGATTCATATTTCGCGGATCCGATTCTTAAAGCCGAATGATCCGATATGCCTGCGGCAGTAGGCGCCGCTTGATCGCTCGCGAACATAGCGGTAACGCGGAAATGAGTATTTCCTTTTCCGCTGACTGATTTGCGGCTTATATCGCCCCTCGGGAAATCCCGAGGGGCGATTTTTTGCGCCCCGCCAAAAATAGCTTGTATTTTCAAATAAGCTGTGGTATAATAGTGCAAACAAGGAAAAAGGCTCCCCTTGGGGGAGCTGTCAGCGAAGCTGACTGAGAGGGGAACCGCCCAACAAGAATCCCTCTCCGACGCCTGCGGCGCCACCTCTAAAGAAGCGCTTGGTCAAAATCGCAAGCGATTTTGAAAGGTCGCTTTGAACCCGCACGCTTCGCACGATGATTATCCCCGAGGGGGGAGGCAAAAAGAAAGGGGCATGTGATGTCACTCCCAAAAGAGAAAAGTCTTTTGAACAATGCAAGACGGCTCAGAAAAAACATGACAAGACAAGAGAGACATTTATGGTATGACTTTTTGCGAAATTATCCTGTTAAAATATACAAACAGAAAATAATTGCCGGATATATTGTTGATTTTTATTGTGACTCGGCAATGCTTGCCATTGAAATTGACGGAGAGCAGCATAAAAATGATGAGATATTTGAATATGATAATCAAAGGACAAAATATTTAGCTTCATATGGAATAGAAGTTATTAGATTTTCAAATAAAGATATTGATGAGAATTTTGAAGCGGTATGTGAGGTAATAAAAAGAAGAATAGAGGGGATATAAACAAAACGAGAACCCCTCTCCGACGCCTGCGGCGCCACCTCCCCCGAGGGGGAGGCAAAGAAGAGGCTCCCCTTGGGGGGGAGCTGGCTGCGGCTTGTCCGCAGACTGAGAGGGGAACTAATCGCTATTTACTAATCCCTAATCACTACGTTAGCCCCTCTCCGTCTTTCCGCCTTGCGGCGGAAATCCACCTCTAAGGAAGCGCTTGGTCAAAATCGCAAGCGATTTTTAAAGGTCGCTTTGAACCCGCACGCTTCGCACGATGATTATCCCCGAGGGGGAGGCAAAGAAAAGGAGTAAATCAATGGAAAAGGAAAATCCGCGCGGCGGCGGGAAAATGAGGCCGGTCGCCATGATCGCCGTGATCGCGCTGTGCGCGCTGATCGCCGCCGTGATCATCACGGCGCTGATCAATAAGTACATGTTTTCGATGATAAAAGTCACGGGCGCGGGCATGGAGCCCGCGATATATTCGGGCGAAAGATGGCTCATTGACAAACGCTTTGACGATATAAGCCGCGGCGATATTGTCGTATTTAGCTCTGACGACGGCGGAGCCTCGATCTCGCGCGTCGCGGCGGTTGGCGGCGACAGCGTTTATATCGACATGCAGAGCGGCAGACTCTCTATAAACGGTGAACTTGCTGACGAGCCGTACGCGAAAATATCGGCGGGAACCGGAGGAAAATTTATAACCGAGCTGCAAAGCGGGGGGAATTACAGCAAGGAGTCGCCCTATGTTGTGGAGGACGGATATATTTTCGTCCTCGGTGACAACCGCGGCAACAGCCGCGACAGCCGCGAGTTCGGCCCGGTACCCGAGAGCGCGGTTTTCGGAATAGCCGCGCGGAAATTGAAATAAAAAGGCGGGAGATGAAAAAATGGCAAACAACAAGATCAAGCTTTACGCGTTCAACAACCTCACAAAGACACTGAGCTTTAACATTTATGACGTGTGCTACGCCAAGAGCGCGCGCGAGCAGAAGGACTATATCGCGTATATCGACGAGCAATATAATTCGGAGCGTCTGACCAATATCCTGATGACCGTAACCGATATTATCGGCGCGAATGTGCTGAGCATCTCAAGGCAGGACTACGAGCCGCAGGGCGCGAGCGTCAACCTTATGATAAGCGACGATTCGCTGAAGCCGGCGCAGCCCGCCTACAGCAGTACGGTTGCAGGAGACGAGATCATGGCCCACCTTGACAAGAGCCATGTCACGGTCCACACCTATCCCGAATACCACCCCGACAAGGCGATATCGACATTCCGCGTGGATATCTGCGTCTCCACCTGCGGCAAAATATCGCCGCTTAAAGCGCTTGATTATCTTATCGGCAGCTTCGATTCCGACATAATCACGGCCGATTACCGCGTTCGCGGCTTCACCCGCGACCTCGACGGCAAAAAGCTGTTTATCGACCATGACATAACTTCCATTCAGGATTACATAGACAAAAAGACTCTTGAGCGTTACGACGCGATCGATGTCAACGTGTACCAGTCGAACATTTTCCACACCAAGCTGCTCATCAAGGAGATCGATCTGCAGAATTATTTGTTCAAGACCGACGTATATGAGCTCGATCCCAGGACGCGGCTCAATATCAGCAACAGTCTGCGCCGCGAGATGATCGAGATATTCAGCGGACAAAATATTTATTGACGGAGGGAGCGCCGTTGGAACAGAACAGAGCCCCGATCTACGAGGCCTTGCAGAATTTTAAATCAATGAGAATAGTGCCCTTTGACGTGCCCGGCCACAAGCGGGGCAAGGGCAGTCCCGAGCTGACCGCTTTTTTGGGCAAGCAGTGCATGGAGGCCGACGTGAACTCGATGAAGCCTCTTGACAATCTGTGCCACCCCGTTTCGGTGATACGCGAGGCGGAGGAGCTTGCGGCCGACGCGTTCGGCGCGCGCCACGCGTTTTTTATGGTCAACGGGACCACAAGCGCGGTGCAGGCGATGATATTTTCTGCAGTTAAAGAGGGCGAGAAGATCATTCTGCCCCGAAACGTCCACCGCAGCGCTATAAACGCGCTCGTGCTGAGCGGCGCGGAGCCGGTCTATGTGAACCCGGGCGTTAACAAGCGGCTCGGGATCCCGCTCGGAATGAGCGCCGACGACGTTAAGGCGGCGATAACCGAAAACCCGGACGCAAAGGCGGTGTTCGTCAACAACCCCACATATTACGGCATTTGCAGCGACCTTAGAAAGATAGTGGAAACGGCCCACAGGGCGGGTATGCTTGTCCTTGTCGACGAGGCGCACGGCACGCATTTTTATTTCGGCGACGGGTTCCCGATAAGCGCGATGGCCGCGGGTGCCGACATGTCCGCTGTCAGCATGCATAAAAACGGAGGCTCTCTCACCCAGAGCTCTTTTTTGCTTATCAACAACTACGTCAGCGAGGGCTACACCCGCCAGATAATCAACCTGACCCAGACCACCAGCGGCTCGTATCTGCTTATGTCATCTCTCGATCTGTCGCGCAAGAACCTCGCCTTAAACGGCAAAAATATCTACCGCCGCGTCAGCGAGCTCGCCGAGTACGCCCGCGGCGAGGTCAACCGCATAGGCGGCTATTACGCCTTCGGTAAAGACCTGATCGACGGAAAGGCGGTCTATGATTTCGATTTGGCCAAGCTCTCGATCCACACCCGCGACATAGGCCTCGCCGGAATTGAGGTCTATGACATTCTGCGCGATGATTATGACATTCAGATAGAGTTCGGCGACATAGGAAATATTCTGGCGATAATCTCGGTGGGCGACACATATCTGATGATCGAGCGGCTCATATCCTCGCTCAGCCAGATCGAGCATATCCACAGGCGCCCCACGGCGGGAATGTTTGACCACGAGTATATTTCGCCCGAGGTCGCCGCCGTGCCGAAACGCGCGTTTTTCGCGCCGAAGCGGGCGGTGCCGATCGAAAAGAGTGCGGGCATGGTGTGCGCCGAGTTCGTCATGTGCTATCCGCCCGGTATCCCGATCCTCGCGCCCGGCGAGAGGATAACCCCCGAGATCCTTGAGTATATATCCTACGCCAAGGAAAAGGGCTGCTTCATGACCGGAACAGAGGACATAGAGCTTAATTACATCAATATTGCGGCAATATAAAGCAGCCCCGAGCGGGCTGTTTTTTTATGATTTTATGTAATAAAATTGTAATATAAATTGCTTGACATGGTTTTGTCTGTAAATTATAATTATATTCAGGGGAATAGTATCCTTTTAAAATTACGCATAAAAATTTCGCAGAAACGGAGAAAAATATAATGAATGAGGAAAAAAGAAAAGCACTTGATCTGGCGATGGGCCAGATTGAAAAACAATTCGGAAGCGGCGCGGTAATGCGCCTCGGCGAGAAGCCCGACGCCAATGTTGAGGCGATACCGACGGGCGCGCTGTCGCTTGACATAGCGCTCGGAATAGGCGGCCTGCCGAGGGGCAGGATCATTGAGATATACGGCCCCGAGTCCTCGGGTAAGACTACCGTCGCGCTGCATGTTGTGGCGCAGGTCCAGAAAATGGGCGGCGAGGCCGCGTTTATCGACGCCGAGCACGCGCTCGACCCGATATACGCCGAGGCGCTCGGCGTTCACACCGACGATCTTATCGTCTCCCAGCCCGACACGGGCGAGCAGGCGCTTGAGATCACCGAGCAACTCGTGCGCAGCGGCGCGGTTGACGTTATCGTGATCGACTCGGTCGCGGCGCTTGTCCCCAGAGCCGAGATAGAGGGCCTTATGGGCGACTCGCATGTGGGACTTCAGGCAAGGCTGATGTCCCAGGCTTTAAGAAAGCTGGCCGGAATAATCTCAAAGTCCAACACCACCGCGATATTTATCAACCAACTCCGCGAGAAGGTCGGCGTTATGTTTGGAAATCCCGAGACGACGACCGGCGGACGCGCGCTCAAATTCTACGCCTCGGTGCGGCTTGACGTGCGCAGGATCGAGACCTTAAAGGGCGACGACGGCGTTATGGGCAACCGCACAAGAGTCAAAGTCGTCAAGAACAAGGTCGCGCCGCCGTTCAAAGAGGCGGAGTTTGACATAATCTACGGCGAAGGCATATCGAAAATGGGCAATATTATCGACGTCGCGGTCGATTTTGACATAATCAAAAAGAGCGGATCGTGGTTCAGCTATGAGGGCGAAAGGCTCGGTCAGGGCCGCGAGAAGGTCAAGGGAATTTTAGAGCAAAATCCCGAGTTGGCCGAGGAGATCGAGAACAAGATACGCGAGCAGGCGGGATTGCCCAAGCTCGGCGAGGAAGGCCCGTCAATGTTTGACGACGCTCCGGTCGAGGGCCTGGAAAAGCCGAAAAAGAAAAAATAAAAACGAGAAAATAAAAGTGAAAAATAAAAGTGAATGGAGAAAATTATGGATGAGCTTACCAAAGGAAAACATTTGGCCATGCGGTTCTTAGCGTCGCGGATGTACACCTCGCGTGAGATATACGACCGTCTCCGCCGCAAGGGCTATGACGAGGAAACCGCCGAAAGCATTGTCGGCGGGCTGATCTCAGAAAAGCTGCTTGACGACAAGCATTACGCCGACTGCTATATAGCAGACAGCGTGAACCTTTCGGCCAAGGGCGAGTACCGAATCCGTCAGGAGCTGCTGCGCAAGGGCGTGGCGGCGAGCCTGATCGATCGCGCCTTTGACGACGCGGACGTTGATTTTGACGCCGCCCTGCGCGAGTATGTAAAGGAGCGGCTCCGCGTCACCGAGATAACCGACTATAAGTCGCTGATGAAGTTCAAAGCGGCGCTGGCGCGGCGCGGATTTTCGCCGGGCGGGATCAGGCGCGTGCTTGACGAGTTTGAGTTTGATTTTAATGAAAATTGAGGAGAGACAATTTGAAAAACGAATTGAAAAAGGTTTCGATCGCATCCCTCGGATGCTCGAAAAATCAGATAGACAGCGAGCATATGACCGCGCTGCTCAAAGCGGGCGGATTTGAGATCTGGGAAAACGAGGCTGACGCCGATATTATGATCGTCAACACCTGTACTTTCATCGAGGACGCCCAGACCGAGTCGATAAACTGTATTTTGGAGCTCGCGCAGTACAAAAAGGCCGACAAGAACAAGAAAAAGCTGCTTGTCGTGACCGGCTGCCTCGCGCAGCGCTACAAGGAACAGATCCTGCGCGAAATTCCCGAGGTCGACGCGGTGATCGGCGTCAATGAGTTCGACAAGATCGTTGACATAATAAACGCGCGGATAGGCGGCGGCCCCGCGAGCGTGAGCTGTTCCGAAAAGCCGCTTATGTTTGAGGGAGAGCGCGAGCGCACGAGCCCGCCCTACACGGCGTTCATCAAGATCGCCGAGGGCTGTGACAATCACTGCACCTACTGCGTTATCCCGTCGATACGCGGCAAATACCGCAGCCGCGCCATGGAGGATATTTTAAAAGAGGCGGAGGAAATGGCAGCGGAGGGCGTGAAGGAGATCATATTGATCGCCCAGGACACGAGCCGATATGGGATCGATCTATACGGCGGGTACCGCCTGCCAGAGCTTTTAAAAAAGCTGTGCGCCATAGACGGCATTGAATGGGTGCGCGTGCACTACTGCTATCCCGAGCTCGTGACCGACGAGCTGATCGACACGGTGGCCTCCGAGCCGAAGATCTGCAATTATTTTGATATACCGATCCAGCACTCAAGCGACAGAGTATTAAAGCGCATGGGCAGAAGGACCGACAGGGCGCAGATCACCGCGATGATAAAGAAGATCCGCGAGCGTATTCCCGACGCGGCTCTGCGCACAACGCTGATCGTGGGCTTCCCCGGAGAGACCGAGGAGGACATAGAGGATTTGCTTAAATTTATAGACGAGGCGCGGTTTGATCGCCTTGGCGTGTTTACATACTCCCGCGAGGAGGACACTCCGGCCTATGACATGCCCGATCAGATAGACGAGGAGGAAAAGCGTCGCCGCCTTGAAAGCGTTATGGTGGCGCAGGCGGATATTGACGATGAGCACAACGCGGCCAAGGTCGGCACGGTCCAGACCGTGCTGGTCGAGGGCCGAGACGAGATAATAAAGAGCTATTACGGCAGGACCTATGCCGATTCTGTCGATATCGACGGTATGGTGTTCTTTAAGTCAAAGCAAAAGCTTAATCCCGGCGACTTCGCCAAAGTTAAGATAACCGAGGCTGAGGATATGAATTTGTTCGGAACAGCCGTGCGGGAGTAAAACGTTTGAGGAAACGGAGGGGTAATTATGAGTATGCCAAACAGGCTGACGCTTATCAGAGTTATACTTATTCCGGTGTTTATGGTGCTTTATCTGTGCTGCGGTACGGTCGGGCTGTATCTGTCGCTGGCGGTCTTCCTTATCGCGGCGGCCACCGATTATCTTGACGGTCAGATAGCGCGGCGCACCAAAAGCGTCACCAACTTCGGCAAGCTGATGGACCCTATGGCGGATAAGCTGCTGACAATAAGCGTGCTGATTTGCTTTTTGTCCTCAGACGCGGCTTATATAAGCGCCGGAGTCGTGGTCGTGATAATCGCCCGCGAGCTCATCGTGACCGGCATGCGGATGCTTGCGCTTGAGGAAAACCGCGTGATCGCCGCGAGCTTTTTCGGCAAGCTCAAGACGGTGGCGCAGTTTTTCATGATCATCGCGGTCATAATCAATGAAATTCTTGAGGTTTACCGCGAGCCGGTGTCGGGTGGATTTTGGAACATGATCGTGCTCGTTCTGGTCGTGCTCGCGACCGCGCTCACCGTGCTTTCGGGACTTGATTACCTTATGAAAAACCGGGAATTGTTAACGTTTAAGTAACAATTGTGTTACATAAATATGACAGCTATTGAAATTTCTCTTAATTTATATTATGTTTTAACCGACAGATAGGAATGAGTGTATGAATATAATTATAGACGCTATGGGCGGCGACAACGCTCCCGCCGAGATAGTCAAGGGCTGCGTTATGGCGGCAGAGGATTTCGGAGAGAAAATAACGCTTGTTGGCCGCGGCGGCCTTATAAAGAGCGAGCTTGAAAGCTGCGGATACAGCGGGGATAAAATAGTTGTCGAAAACGCGGACGAGGTCATCAGCGGCGATGACGAGCCCACCGCGGCGATCCGCAAAAAGAAAAACTCATCCCTGAGAGTGGGGCTTGAGATGCTGCACAGAGACAAGGGCGACGTGCTGGTGAGCGCCGGAAACACGGGTGCGCTGATAACTGGCGCGACACTCATCGTCAAGCGTATAAAGGGCGTGCGCCGCGTGGCGCTTGCCCCGTTGATGCCCTGCGAGAACGGCTGCTTTCTTATGGTTGACGGCGGAGCCAACACCGAATGCAGCCCGGCGTTTCTGAAGCAGTTCGCGATCATGGGCTCAATATACATGGAAAAGATCATGAAGATAAACAAACCGAGAGTCGCGCTTGTGAACATAGGCTCCGAGGACGAGAAGGGCACCGAGTCGGTTATCGAAGCCGGAAAGCTGCTCAAAGAGACGCCGATAAATTATATAGGCTACATAGAGGGCAGAGACATCCCCTTGGGCCGCGCGGACGTGGTCGTGTGCGACGGGTTTACCGGAAACGTGGTGCTCAAGTTCATGGAGGGCATGGGAATATTTATCAAAAACGCCCTGAAAAGCCTGCTGTTTGACGGCACCCGCTCCAAAATGGCGGCGCTTATGGTGCGCGACAAGGCGAAGGCCTTCGCCAAGCAGATGGATTACACCGAATACGGCGGCGCGCCGATCTTGGGCTGCGCGAAGCCGGTCATAAAGGCGCACGGAAGCTCGAACGCCAAAGCGTTTTATCACGCGGTCAGACAGGCGATCGACATGGTCAACAACGATCTTGTGGGAGCCGTTTCGGAAAACATAAACAGCTATTAACCTAAATTCAGCATAAAGAAAGGCATAACAAAAATGAGTGAAATATATGCAAAAATTGCCGGCGTCGGCAAATACCTTCCGGAAAAAATTCTGGACAACGCGTATTTCGAGAGCATAGTCGAAACAAGCGACGAGTGGATCACAAAGCGGGTCGGCGTTAAAGAGCGGCGCATGAGCGCGCCCGATGAGTTCTCCTCAGACCTCGGCGCCAAGGCCGCGGAGGCGGCGCTTAATGACGCCGGCATGACCGCGGAGGAAATTGATCTTATCATTCTGGCCACGGTTTCGCCCGAAATGTACACGCCCTCGGTCTCATGCATGATACAGTCGAAAATAGGCGCTTCGAGGGCTGTCGCTTTTGACATAAACGCCGCGTGTTCCGGTTTTATATTCGCGGTTTCGACAGCGAATATGTTCATAAAAAGCGGGGCTTATAAGAACGCTCTCGTGATCGGGGCCGACACGCTGACAAAAATCACCGAGTATAAGGACAGAGCGACCTGCGTTCTGTTCGGCGACGGAGCGGGCGCTGCGGTGCTCACGGCGACAAGCGAGAAAACCGGAGTGCTCGGCACTGTCTTAGGCTCCGACGGCTCGCAGGGCAATCTGCTTACCTGCTGCGGCCTCAAGGCGAGTGAGGAGGACACAGAGCGCAGACCTTTCAGCGAGAACAAGCGAACGATCTGGATGGACGGTCAGGCGGTGTTCAAATTCGCCGTCAAGACAATGGAGAGCGCGACGATCGAGGTCGCCGAAAAATGCGGCGTCAAGGTTGATGATCTAAACCTGATAATCCCGCATCAAGCCAACAAGCGCATAATCGAGGGCGCGAGAAAGCGGCTCAAGCTCGACGGAGACAAGGTGTTCTGCAACGTGGAAAAATACGGCAACATGTCGGCCGCCTGCGTACCGATAGCGCTGTGCGAGGCGGTCGAGCAGGGCAGAGTGAAGCGCGGCGAAAAGCTGGTTATCGTGGGCTTCGGCGGCGGCCTCACATGGGGCAGCGCGCTGATCGAGCTGTAGGGGAGGAATGAAAATGAACAGAATTTGTGAATTATTAGGAATAAAATATCCGATAATACAAGGCGGAATGGCGTGGGTCGCCACCGCCGAGCTCGCGGCCGCGGTGTCAAACGGCGGCGGTCTGGGCCTTATCGCAGCGGGCGGAGCGCCCGCCGAGGTCGTTCGCGAGCAGATAAAAAAAGCGAGAACCTTGACCGACAAGCCCTTCGGCGTGAACGTTATGCTGATGAACCCCAACGCCGACGAGATAATGCGGGTCATTATTGAGGAAAAACCGGCGGTTGTCGCCACAGGAGCGGGAAATCCCGGAAAATACATAGCGGGCCTCAAAGAAGCGGGCATAAAGATAATGCCGGTCATCGCGAGCGTCGCCATGGCAAAGCGCATGGAAAAGGCGGGAGCCGACGCGGTTATCGCCGAGGGCACCGAGGCCGGGGGCCATATAGGGGAGCTCACCACAATGGTGCTGACCCCGCAGGTGGTCGACGCGGTTTCGATCCCCGTTATCTCCGCGGGCGGCTACGCCGACAGCCGCGGCACAAGAGCCGCGTTCGCGCTGGGCGCGGACGGGATTCAGGTGGGAACGAGGTTCATCTGCTCCACCGAGTGTCTGGCGCACGAGAACTACAAGAACGCGGTGCTCAAGGCCAAGGACAGGGACGCGGTCGTTACGGGCCGCTCGACCGGAGCGCCGGTCAGGGCGCTCAAAAACAAGCTGACGCGCGAGTATGACAGACTTGAAAAGGAAGGCGCGTCGTTTGAGGAGATCGAGGCGCTCGGCGTCGGCGGACTGCGCCGCGCGTTCGAGGAGGGCGACGTTCAGACAGGCTCGCTTATGGCGGGCCAGAGCGCGGCCATGGTCAAGGCGATAGAGCCCTGCGCGGACATTATACAAGATTATTTCAAAGGAGTAGAATTTTAAGCTATGAAAACTGCGTTTTTATTTTCGGGCCAGGGCGCCCAGGCTATAGGAATGGGAAAGGAGCTCTGCGAGAACTTCCCCGCCGCCGACAAGGTGTTTGACGAGGCAAGCGAGGCGCTGGGCTTTGACATAAAGGACATGATCTGGAACGGCGACAGCGAGACGCTGATGATAACCGAGAACACTCAGCCAGCTATCTTAACAATGTCCGCCGCCGCGCTTAAAGTGGCGGAGGAGCTTGGGCTCAGACCCGACGTTGTCGCGGGTCTCAGCCTCGGCGAGTATACCGCCCATGTCTGCTCGGGCAGCATGAGGTTTTCGGACGCGGTGAAGCTGGTCAAAAAGAGGGGCAAGTTTATGCAGGAAGAGGTTCCGGTCGGCGAGGGAGCGATGGCCGCGATAATCGCGCTGACGCCCGATGATGTCCGCGAGATCTGCGCGAAGGCCTCTGAAAAGGGAATTTGCGAGCCCGCCAACTTCAATTGTCCAGGTCAGACGACCGTCGCGGGCGAAACAGCGGCCGTTGAATACGCCTGCGAGCTGGCTAAGGAAAAGGGCGCGAAGCGCGCTCTGATGATGCCGGTTTCCGCGCCTTTCCATTGCAGCATGCTGAGGGGCGCGGGCGAGAAGCTCAAGGCGGAGCTTGAAAACGTTGAGATAGGCGAGATGCGCGTTCCGCTTATAACAAACGTTACGGCGGACTATGTGAAGAGCCGCGGCGAGATCAAGGATCTGCTCGTGCGGCAGGTTTCAAGCTCGGTTCTGTTCGAGGAAAGCTTAAGGCGCATGATAGCCGACGGAGTCGACACGTTTATCGAGATCGGCCCGGGCAAGGCGCTCAGCGGATTTGTTAAGAGAATAGACAAAACAAAGACTATACTCAACATCGAGGATATGGCGTCGCTTGAAAAGACCAAGGCGGCTCTCGGTATCGAGTAGGCGGAGGTAATAAAAATGGAGTTTGAGAATAAAACTGTAATAGTAACGGGCAGCGCCCGAGGAATAGGCAGAGAGATCGCACTGAAGTTCGGCGCGGAGGGCGCGCGCGTTGTGGTTTTTGACATTGACATCGACGGCCAGGCCGAGATCGCCGACGCGGTATGCGGCGAGATCAGAGCCGCCGGAGGAGAAGCCGAATACTTTTTGGGCGACGTTTCAAAGCCCGCCGACACCGACGCGCTGATAAAATTCGCCAAGGACAAATTCGGCAGCGTTGACGTTATCGTGAACAACGCCGGAATAACCCGCGACAATCTCATCATGCGCATGAGCGAGGCCGATTGGGACGCGGTGCTGACCGTCAACCTGAAGGGCGCGTTCAACGTGATAAAATCGGCGGCAAGGACGCTCATGAAGCAGCGGGCGGGCGTTATCGTCAACATGGCGTCGGTTTCGGGCGTTATGGGCAACGCGGGTCAGGCGAACTACTCGGCCTCAAAGGCGGGGCTTATCGGCCTCACAAAATCTGTGGCGAAGGAGCTCGCCTCGCGCAATATACGCTGCAACGCCATCGCGCCGGGATTTATCGAGACTCCGATGACGGCCAAGCTGCCCGAGGACATTCAAAAGGCCTATAAAGACTCGATCCCGCTCAAGCGGTTCGGTCAGGTCGAAGATATAGCCAATCTGGCGGTGTTCCTCGCGGGCGACAAGGCGAAATATATAACGGGTCAGGTAATAAATGTTGACGGCGGACTTGTAATGTGATAAACTAACAGAAATAAAATTAAATTAAAAATAAAAAATTTTATAAATAAAAACTGGAGGAAACAAAAATGGATATTTTTGAGAAAGTAAAAGAGATCACGATCGACCAGCTTGGCGCTGATGAAGACGCCGTAACAATGGACGCGTCTTTCATTGACGACCTTGAGGCGGATTCTCTTGATATCGTTGAGCTTATGATGGCTCTTGAGGAAGAGTTTGACATCGAGATCCCCGACGAGGACGCCGAGAAGATCTCGACCGTAAGCGACGCTGTGGAATATATCAAGGAGCACCAGGACTAATACAGTGATCAAAAACCGGCGAGCGGCGGATACGCGGGCAATATATCGGCCCGCGCCCGCGCTTCGCGTTTGCATCGTATGGGCGGATAATATCCGCCCTCGGATGCGCATATTCGAGATCAAATCATACAGAAGCTTGTTTTGCGGACAAAACAAGCCTCTGTATGATTTATCGAAAACATAAAACGTACATTAGGAGGAAGCTTAAAATGAACAGAGTTGTGATAACGGGCGTCGGAGCGATAACCCCGGTGGGAATAGGAACCGAGAACGTCTGGGAGAATATAAAAAACGGAGTTTCGGGCATCGGCAGGATAACCAAATTCGATCCCGAGGCTTTTGCGTGTCAGGTCGGCGCCGAGGTCAAGGACTTTGACGTTACCGAATATATTGACAAACGCGAAGCGAAGCGCATGGATCTTTTCGTGCAGTACGCGGTGGCGGCGGCAAAAATCGCGGCTGAGAACGCGAAACTCGACATGGAGAGCGAGGACAAAACGCGAGTGGGAGTCATGGTTGGCTCGGGTATAGGCGGAATCAACACCTTGTGCGAGCAGCACAAGAGACTGCTTGACAAAGGTCCGGGCAGGGTCTCGCCTTTTATGATACCGATGATGATCTCAAACATGGCGGTCGGCCAGATAGGTATCGCGTTCGGCTGCAAGGGCGTTAACCTTACAACGGTTTCGGCCTGCGCTTCGGGCACAGACGCTATCGGTCAGGCGCTTCTGGCGATCCGCCGCGGCGACGCGGACGTTATGTTCGCGGGCGGAGCGGAGGCCACGATCAACGAACTCGCGCTGGCGGGATTCTCGTCCATGAAGGCGCTGACGACCCGCAATGACACGCCCGAAAAGGCCTGCTCGCCCTTTGACAAAAAGCGCGACGGCTTTATTATGGGCGAGGGCAGCGGCATAATGATACTCGAGTCTCTGGAGCACGCCAAGGCGCGCGGCGCGAACATCATAGCGGAGCTTGCGGGCTACGGCTCCACCAACGACGCGTATCACATCACCGCGCCGGCTCCGGACGGCGAGGGCGGCGCAAGGTGCATGGCCGCGGCTGTTAAGGACGCGGGGATCGAGCCCGATCAGGTCGATTATATAAACGCGCACGGCACGTCTACGCCGTATAACGACAAGTTTGAGACAGCGGCGATAAAGACCGTTTTCGGAGATCACGCCTATAAGCTGGCGGTGAGCTCCACAAAGTCAATGACCGGACACATGCTTGGTGCCGCGGGCGGTATTGAGGGCATAATTTCCGCGTGGGCCGTGAGGGACAACTTCCTGCCGCCCACGATCAATCTTGACGATCCGGATCCCGAATGTGACCTTGACTACGTTCCCAACAAGGGCAGAGAGGCCGAGATCAACTATGCCGTTTCCAACTCGCTTGGCTTCGGCGGTCATAACGCCTCGATAGTGATCAAAAAATATACCGATTAGGAAACAGCGGCGAGGCTTCCCCGGACAGAGGGAAGCCTTTTGTTTTCAAACAGACCCGCGATAAAATACAAAGGAGCCTGCAATGAAATATAATTATGAATTTAAGGATAAAAAACTGTACCGCCTGGCCACCACGCATATCTCATACGCCAACGATAAGCACGTCGAGAGCAACCAAAGGCTTGAGTTCCTGGGCGACAGTGTGCTTTCGTTTGTGGTGGCGGATTATATCTATGACCGCCACCGCAATGTGGCCGAAGGGGCTCTGACAGAGCTCCGCGCCTCGGCGGTATGCGAGAAAACGCTGGCGATAGCCGCGCGCAAACTTGAGCTCGGCGAGGATCTTCGTTTTGGAAAATCCGAGAGAATGTCGGGCGGAAAGCGTAAGGACTCGGTGCTGGCCGATGCCTATGAATCGGTGCTTGCGGCGATATACCTCGACGGCGGGCTCGAGCCCGCCCGCGAATTCGTGATGAGCACTATCGGAGATATGATAGGCGATGTGACTTTTTCGGAGCTTGAAAACGCAAAATCGGAAATACAAAATTATTATCAGAAACGCGACCGCAACCGCGAAGTTGTGACCTATCGCCTTGTCTCAAAATCGGGGCCCGACCACGATCCGTATTTTGAGGTCGAGGCGGTCTACCGAGGCAAGGTGATCGGCAGGGGCGGAGGCAAGAACCGCAAAAGCGCGGAACAGGAGGCGGCGAGATATGCCCTCAAACAGACTAAAAAAAAGAAAGTATAACATACCGCTGTTTATCCCTCATGAGGGATGCGGACACGACTGCGTGTTCTGCAACCAGCGCAAAATAACGGGCTTTCAGACCTCCGTGACGCCCGAGAAGGCCAAAGAGAAAATCGGCGAATACTTATCCACGATCAAAAATCCGGACTGTGAAATAGAGATCGCGTATTTCGGCGGCAGCTTCACCGGTCTTGATCTTGATCTGCAGCGGCGCTTTTTTGAGGCCGCCGCGTCGTTTAGTGACGAGCGGATAAAGGGAATAAGGCTGTCCACCCGCCCGGATTACATTAACGAGCGGGTGCTTTCTCAGTGCGCCGAGTTCGGTGTCAGAACGATCGAGCTCGGAGTCCAGTCGGCGAGCGACAGAGTGCTCGAGCTGAACCGCAGGGGCCACACATTCGCGCGGGTGGAAAAGGCGGCGGATATGATAAAGTCGTTCGGCATCGACCTTGGGCTCCAGCTGATGATCGGGATGTACAGCTCGAGCCGCGAGGACGACATTTACACTTGCGAAAAGATAATCGGGCTTGGGCCCGTCTGCGCCAGAATATACCCCACCCTCGTCCTTAAAGACACCCGCCTTGCGGAGCTTTACAAGGCGGGCGCGTATGCGCCTCTCGGTCTTGACGAGGCGGTGGAGCTTTCGGAAATAATTTTGAGCAAATTCAGGGCGCGGGGGATCGACGTTATACGCGTCGGCCTCTATCCGGGCGAGGACCTTCGGAGCGAGGGCAACATTGTGGCCGGGCCGTTTCATTCGGCCTTCGGAGAACTGGTGGAAAATCGGATATACCGAAACAGGATCGAGGCCGACATAATAAGCCGCGGCCTTAAAGACTGCGATTACGAGATCGAGGCGCCGCCTTCGGAGACATCGAAGATAATAGGCCAGAAAGGCTCGAACCGCGAATATTTTAAAAAGAAATACGGAGTCAGATTATGCTTGAAACGGATATGAAGGATGATTTTTTCTGGTATCTTGACGGGAGCCACGAAAAAATCAGAGTCATGGAAGAGATCGTCATAGGCAAATCGCGCGCCGACATGGCGGCGGTTCTGCCCGACAGGCTCATCGGATATGAGCTAAAGAGCAACGGCGACAGCTACGCGCGTTTGCCGTCGCAGACAAAGTCATACGATAAATATTTTGACTATAACTACCTTGTTGTGGGCGAGACGCACTCAAAGCACGCCGCCGAGCATGTGCCGCCGTACTGGGGGATAATCGTTATTCCCGATGTGGGTAATGAAATAACGGTCCTGCGCGAAGCAGAGCCGAACCCCAAGGTAAAAATGCGGTGGCAGCTCTCGCTGCTCTGGAGAAGCGAGCTGATGAACATAAGGCTCAGGCACGGCCTTCACAAATACGCGGACAAAAACAAGCTGTTCGTCATAAAATACATGATCGACAAGCTTGACGGCGGCACACTGCGCCGCGAAATCTGCCGCGAGCTTTTTGAAAGGGATTATGACAAATATATTTAAAAATATCTTGTAAAATTTGTGAATATGTGTTAAAATAAGAACTGTAATTTCGATTAAAATTCAGGAGGTCGGTTATGGGAAGTATTTTAATGTACGTTTGGCTTTTGGTGGGCTTTGTGCTGCTTATCAAGGGCGCGGATCTTTTTGTTGACGGCTCGTCGTCGATCGCGAGGCTGCTTAAAGTGCCGAGCATTGTCGTTGGCCTGACGATAGTGGCCATGGGCACCAGCGCGCCCGAGATGGCGGTGTCGGTTTCCGCGGCGATCAAGGGCAGCAACGACATTGTTATCAGCAACGTTCTCGGCTCGAACATGTTTAATCTTCTGGTCGTCGCCGGCGCCTGCGCTGTTATCAAGAATCTGCCGATTTCCAAAGACCTTAAAAATCGGGATTTTCCGGTTTCGATAATTGTCGCGCTGGTTTTGCTGCTGTTTTGCGTGGACGGCCTGTTTATGGGCGGCGGTGTTAAAATAGGCAGAATTGAGGGCACTGTGATGTTCGCCTTGCTTATCGCGTATCTGGTATATCTGGTGTTCGCGGCGATAAAGAACAGGACCGAGGCGGGCGAGGAGATTAAAGTCATGTCGCCGCTGAAGAGCGTTATCTTCACGCTCATCGGAATTGCCGGAATAGCGTTCGGCGGCGATATGGTCGTTGACGCTGCGACCAACATAGCAAAAACGTTCGGCCTCAGCGACGTTATAATCGGACTGACGATTTTGGCGGTCGGCACATCCCTGCCCGAGCTTGTGACCTCGCTGGTCGCCACGCGCAAGGGCGAGAACGATCTGGCGATGGGAAACGTTATCGGTTCGAATATTTTTAATATTCTCGGCGTCGCGGGCCTTTCGGGAGCGATAAGCCCCTACTCGGTCGGACACCTTTCGATAATCGACCTGTGTCTGTTTATCGCGGTCAGCGTGATAATATACATAGTCGTCCGCATGCGCAACAAGATCGAGCGCCTGCCGGGCATAGCTATGGTGCTTATGTACGCGGCGTATATGGTATACGCGGTAATGAGAGAAATAATGTAAAAATATGCTTAAAGCGAGGTTTTGTATATGAGCAGAAAAACTTTTTATATAATAGCCGCAATATGGTTCATATTGCTTATTATTGCCGTGGCGGCAAGCTTCCTGCCGGTGGTTGACCCGGCGACGCAGGCCGAGGTGCGCAAGTATCTCGCGTTTGTTGTGATCATCGGCGCGTTGTGCCTTATGCTTATCAGAAAACGGGTAAAATAAAATTCAATAAGGAAGAGGGATAAATATGAAACTCAGAAAATTTACGGCTGTTATCCGGCTCGTAGTTTTGTGCATGGCGCTTTCGTCTATATGCGTTCCGGCATTCGCGGCGGAAGGCGGCGCCGCGGTTTACTACACATCAAAGCCGACGGTCTCGGGAAATACCGTTTCGGCAAAGATCATGAACACAAGCGGTTCCGACGCTATGTTTATCGCGGCGGTATACAGCGGCGACTATGTTGCGGACGCCGCGGTCAAGACGGTGCCGAGCGGCGGCGAAACAGCCGTTTCAGTGACGCTTGACAGTGTTTCCGAAGGAGTCAAATGCTACCTTTGGTCGGAAAATTCGATCGAACCCTACGGCGAGCCGATAGCGGCGGTCGATAAGATCCCCGCTTTCCCCGGAGCCGAGGGCGGCGGAATGTGGACAACGGGAGCAAGAGGCGGAGACGATCTCGAGGTTTACCATGTTTACAAGCTGACCGACGACGGCAGCTACGGAACTCTGCGCGACGCGGTTTCGCAGCCGAACAGAATAATCGTGTTCGACGTCGCGGGAAACATTGAGCTTTCCGACACGCTGACGATCAAGGCGGACAATCTGACGATACTCGGCCAGACTGCCCCCGGAATGGGCGTGTGCGTGAAAAACTGCAACACCGACATCACCGGAAACAACGTTATTCTGCGCTACATGAGGTTCAGAATGGGCGATGAAAAGACGATGGAGGAAGACACTATCGGAAGCCGCGGCAGGCACAATATAATCGTTGATCACTGCTCGTTCAGTTGGAGCGTTGACGAGTGCGCGTCATTCTATGAAGTAACCGACTTTACGATGCAGTGGTGCATAGTCGCCGAGAGTCTCAAGCACTCCGTTCACGCCAAGGAAGCCCACGGTTACGCGGGAATTTGGGGCGGCACAAACGCCAGCTTCCACCACAATCTGCTGGCTCATCACGACAGCAGGAACCCGAGGATCGCCGAGGGTCCGTTTGTCGGCAAACCGGATTATAACATGAGCGAGCAGACAAGCCTGACCGATCTTCGCAACAACGTAATTTACAACTGGGGCGGCAAATCGGCGTACGGCGGACAGGGCGCCGCGGCCGCGAACATAATAAACAGCTATTACAAATACGGCCCGTCGACGTCAAATCGCGTGAGAAGCAGGATATTCCAGACCACTTCCACAGGCAACGACGTAACGTCACCGTGGAGCACCGATATCTATGTTGACGGAAACTATGTTGACGGAAACGCCGAAGTCACCGCGGACAACTCAAAGGGAGTTGACGAGGACAGCGCGGCATCCAAAAAATATATCTGGACAAAGAATAATATAACCGACGAGGCGAAGGCGGTTCACTTTAAGTATGAAAACGATTATCCGGTCACGACCCAGACCGCCGAGGAAGCCTATCAATCGGTGCTCGAGAGCGCGGGCGCGAGTATCGCGCGCGACTCCGCGGATCAGCGCGTCATAGACGACACCAAGAACCGCACGGGCATCAAGGTTGATAAGGAATACGACGACAACGGCGTTACAAAGACCGATACGACCTACGGCATAATCAACTCGCCATCCGACGTTGGCGGATATCCCGTGCTCACCGGAACCAAATCCAAGGACAGCGACGGCGACGGAATGCCCAACGAGTGGGAGGACAAAATTGGTCTTGACAAGAACAGTGCGGACGACGGACTCGCGTTAGCGGCAAGCGGCTATACCAACATTGAGGAATACGCCAACGCTTTGGCCGACAAGAGCTACACTCCCGATCCCGCGTATGATCCGAACGCGCAGGATTTTGACCCGTCCGTAAATGAGCCCGAGCCCTCTACAGGCCCCTCGACTCAGCCGACACTTGAGCTCGTGAACGAGTGGAAGGCGGCAAGCGGCGATGAGAACAAGACGGCGGGCACCGAGTTTATGCCCGGTCTTGTGGGAATGACGCAGCTTGAGAGAGCGATGACCGATGAGAAAACTTTTGAGGACGGATTCACGCACAACTTTGCGATAACCTGCAAAAACACCAACGGCGGCTGGGCTGACGGCGCCGCCACCGGCTGCGCGATGAAATACACTGCGCCCGAGAGCGGACGGTTCACGATATACGCCTACGGCGTTTCGGTTAAGGATCCGCCCACGATGTTTTACGCGGTTCCCGAGGGCGCGGCTGATCCCGCCGCTGAAAATATCTACAATAATCCGATCGACGAGGCCAATAAGAAGGTGCTTTGCCGGATCAACGTTGAGGCCGGCAAGAGCTATTACTTCTATATAGCGGGCGGCTCCAAGACGAGGTTTATGGGCGCCAAGCTCGAAAGGTATGTGACTCCCGCAGAGCCGCAATATGAGATTGCTTCCGAGTGGAAAGCGGCAAGCGGCGATGAGAACAAGGCTGCGGGCACTGAGTTTATGCCCGGTCTTGTGGGAATGACGCAGCTCGAGAGAGCGATGACCGACGAGAAAACTTTTGAGGACGGATTCACGCACAACTTCGCGATAACCTGCAAAAACACAAACGGCGGCTGGGCCGACGGCGCCGCCACGGGCTGCGCGATGAAATACACCGCTCCGGAGAGCGGACGGTTCACGATATACGCCTACGGCGTTTCGGTTAAAGATCCGCCCACGATGTTCTACGCTGTTCCCGAAGGCGCGGCTGATCCCGCCACGGAGAATATATACAGCAATCCGATCGACGAGGCCAATAAGAAGGTGCTTTGCCGGATCAACGTTGAGGCCGGCAAGAGCTATTACTTCTATATAGCCGGCGGTTCCAAGACGAGGTTTATGGGCGCCAAGCTTGAAGTTCTCAAAAATTAAATAACGCTGAAAATCCCGATCCGGATTTTTCCGGGTCGGGATTTTTTTGTTTAAAAAATATATTTTTTTAATTATCGTACCGATTGTGACAAATTTTTTCATTACGCTTTATTATAATATTTTTGTAAAACAAATGAAAATTTTGGTTACGGAGGTATTTTTATGAATAAAACGGAGCTTATGGCGATGGAATATTTGCCGGAGCCGAATAACGGGAAAAGGGACAAAAGCCGCCTGAGGCTGAGACTTCGCGATATTCCGCTTCGGATGCTCGGCTTTTTGCTTGCGGGGGCAGTGCCGATAAGCGGATTGGCGCCGTTCGGCTTGTCGTTCCTGACGATCGACCGCAGATTTTCACTTACAAGCATAGTAAATCTGCTGTTTGTGTCCGCGGGTTATTTGGTGCTGTTTGACATTCCCGAGGCTTTTGCCTACATATCCGCTTGTCTGCTTTTCGAGACGACGCTGTTTGTGATTGAGCGGAACGAGACGCCCTCGTTCACATTCGTTGCGGCGGCTGCGGGTGTCAGCATATTCCTGTGTGAGCTCGCGTCACTGATATTAAAGGGCTTCACGGCGGCGGGGCTGATCCTGATTGTCTGCGACACCCTGTTGATGGCTGTTGGAGCGCTGGTGTTTGACCGCTGCCGCGTGGTGCTGATCGAAAACAAATTTTTAAGCCGCGGTCTGCTTACGGACGAAAAAATAAGTCTTTGCGTCACTGCCGGAATAATTTTGCTCAGTACCCGCTATATGACTGTTCTCGGTCTGTTCAATGTTTCAAACTTCCTCGCATTTCTTATGGTCGGAATTGCGGCGCTGACCGCCAAGAGCTTGGCGAGAGGAGTCGTCAGCGGAACAGCGGCCGGAATAATTCTGGGTCTCGGCGGGAGCTTTCCCGATTACGCCGCGTTCCTGACAATAGGCGGATTGATTTTGGGACTTGCCGCAAAGCTCGGCAAAAAAGCGGTGTGCGCCGCCCTCGCTCTGTTCGGGCTCGCCGCAATGCTCTATTTAGGAATACCCGAAGGCTACGCTCATTTGCCGAATATTTACGAGATCGGCGCGGCGGCTGCGGCGTTGTATTTCATTCCGAGGCGCGCCATAGTCGCCGCCGACAAGGTGATAGATTTTGATGTCCGAAGCGATGACGAGGCGGGCCGTCTCCGCCGCTATGTTGACGAGAAGCTCGGAGGAATAGCGGACTCGTTTGAAGAAATTTCGGAAATCCTCTCCGAGACGTCGGAAAGACGCGGCGCGGCTGATATGACCGAGATCTCGCTTATGTTTGACACCGCGGCCGACCGCGTTTGTAAAAACTGCGAAAGGTCGCGCTACTGCTGGGAAAAGGATTTCAACGCCACATATACGGCCATGTTTAAGTTCCTTGAGATAATGGAGCGCAAAGGCGCTTTGCAGCGGGCCGATGTGCCGAAAGCCTTTTCGGACAAGTGTGTGCATTTGCTTCCGCTGATAAGCGAGATAAACCGTTTGTTTGAGATATACAAGATAAACACAACATGGAAAAATAAGCTTGAGGAGAGCCGAGAGCTGACGTCGCAGCAATTCAAAGGGATATCGGAGATAATAAAAAATGCCGCCGAGGAGATCTGCGGCGGCAACACGCTTGACATCGAGGCGGCTGACGAGATCAAGTCGCGGCTCTGCGACGCGGGAATAAAAGCCGAGCGCGTGGAGGTCATCTGCGGCGAAAATCAAAAATATACTGTCGAGGTCATTGTCGCGGACTGTGATGACTACAGCGCCTGCCGCAAAAAAATAAAGGGCGAGATAAAAAACACACTGGGAATAAGCGTTTCCACTCCGTTCGGCATCTGCGAGGCCAAAAACGGAGGCAAGTGCAAGGTCCGTTTCTGCCAGCTTGAGAGCTTTGAGCCTGTTGTAGGGATCGCGTCGCGATCGGACGGCGCAGAAAACGGGGACAAGCACTACACCGATTATTTAAGCGGCGGCAAGCTCGCGGTCACGATAAGCGACGGAATGGGCACAGGCCGCAGGGCGGCCTTGGAGAGCGGCGCGATCGTAAATCTGCTTTCGGGATTTCTCGATGCCGGATTTGATAAAAAAATCGCTGTTAAGCTCGTGAACTCGATTATGGTGATGAAGTCGGCGCGGGATGTTTTCGCCACGATCGATATGTGCATAATCGATCTGTACACGGGCCAGATAGAGTTTATAAAGAACGGCGCCGAGCCAAGCTTCATAAAGTACGACGGCTATACCGAAACGGTCCGCGCCGCCTCTCTGCCTATCGGGATAGTGCCGATAGGAGATATTGAAGCGTTCGCGCGGACTCTTGAAAACGGCTCTCTCGTGGTCATGACCAGCGACGGAGTGACGTCGCCGCCCGAGGATCCGTGGATCAAAGAGCTTGTGGAATGTGTGGATATTGAAGTGCCGCCCGGAGAACTCGCCAAGATAATCCTGGACGAGGCCGTGCGGCGGAACAAAGAAAACAATATTGAAAATGACGATATGACGGTAATCTGTGTGCGCCTTGAGAGCGGCGAAAACGGAGCCGCGGCTTAGGAGATCCCGGTCCACGCTCCCGTTTTGAGCGACAGGATCAGCCGCGAAACGCGCTTGACGTCAAGACTGTTTAAAATTTCCGTTGGATACAGATATTCGCCTCGGTCAAAGACAACGGGAATATTTTCGGGATCAATTCCGTTTGAGCGGGCAAAGACCTCGGCTCCTTCGGCGGCTGAAATGTATTCGGGGAAGGTTTTTTCAAGCGATCTTAAAGCCGCGGCTGCGTATGCGCTTTGCTCCGCGGCTGCGCGGGATGCGTAGGTATAAGGCGTGGTGAACGAGCCGTCAGCCCGCAGGCAGCACATAAGCGCTCTGACGGCGGCCTCGGCCAGCTCTCGCGCGGCGGCAAAAGTCAGGTTCTTCGGATCCGAAAGTTTTTCTTCGGAAGGCGCGGGAAGCGCGCTGCTGCCGCATAAAAGCGAAATATCCGCGCTTTGAGCCCGCTTATCAAAGCAAATCACGCAGCGGTTCTCGGGGCACAGAACTCCCGTTTCGGCGGCGAGCCTTGCTGCCTGCTTTTTGAGCCTGATTACCGATTCGGGCGCAAGGGAGTTTTGGCGTATGTATGAATACATATCGCTGATCGCGCGGCAGGCGAAAGCGTGAGCGGCCTCGGGTGAGCCGATCTCGGTTATCCTGTCTACCGATACCTCGGCCTCCGTGCCGCTGTGCTCCAAATAGAATTTTTCGGGGTACGAGATCTGTGAGCCCAGAGTGACGGTTATCGGCTCGTCTTTTTTGAGGCCGTCAAGCTCGCGCGGCACCATGTAGTAGGTTCCGTGGGAATATTCTCTGATGCTTATGTGCCCGAACAGGCCGCGGCTCAGCCTCGGGCGCAGCGCGTAAAGGCAGTATACCCCGCCCGTCGGACATTTGTATACATATCCGCTGCTGCACGCGTCGGGAACCGCGGTTATCCTCTCGGTCCTGCCGCGGATCGGGATATTTAAAAAATACACGCCCGCGCCGTCATATTCCATGACCGCCGCCGAGAAAACGGTGACTGTCAAAACGGATCCGCTTGTCGGAACATCAAAAAGCTTGAGCTCATATTCCGTTTCGTTTGTCTGGCGCAGAGAGGCGGCGGTCTTTCCGAGGACCTCGGTGATCGCCCCGCTGACGGTCAGCCGTCCGTTTCCTATCTCAAACCCCGAGACCGCGGCGCTTTTCGGCAGATTGAATTTCAGACATCGAGAAAAAGGCTTCCCGGGGGAAACCTCAAACTCAAATTTGTGACGGAGGGCGATAAGTGGGCCGAACAGCGGCTTGGCGCATACCTCCGTGTTTTCCGACTTAAATAAGCGGGCTGCGCCGCCGTTAATCATCAAGAAACAACTCCTTCGTGTAGGGCAGCGTCAATATCCAGTCGCAGTATTCGTGCCACTCGCTCAGCTTGTGGTTCCTGCGCGCATAGTACATGTTGAGCAGATTTTCATAGTTCATGGTTATCGTGCGCTTCTGATTGTATGAAGAGGGCAGGAGCTGGATAATATCGTCCCAGTCCGCCTTGTCTTTTGTATCAACGTAGTGTTTGCGCTTGAGCTCCAAAAATTCCATATACGCGGTGAAGGCTTCCATCGCGCTCTTGCTCAGCTTTTCGCAGGAAAAGTCGCCCGTCTCAAACGGCTTGGCGTGTATCTTGTGCATCGTGCTGGTGGAATTGGCCACAGTTGCAACCTTGTAGGTATCAAACTCCTTCCACCAGTAAAGCGGAGCGGTGATGTCCACGCTTACCATGATCTGGCGGATAAATTTGCGGTGGTCGCTGCCGGCCCTGCACAGCCTCTTCGCGAGATCAAGATCGTTGGGGCCTAAGATGTAGCGGCCTTTTTCGTCGTATTTGCTGTCGATCCGCGCCCAACTGTTCATTGGGTTTCTTGCGCCGCGTATGGCGCCCTCAAGGTTCATAACCTTTGTTTTCTCGATTAAAATCATAGTTAAGCCTCCGATAAAATCATGGCTGAGCCTAAGTTCCTAAATGTCCAGATTGATGACCGATGTTCCGTGCTCCTCGATAAACTGCCGTCTCGGCTCGACCTTGTCGCCCATGAGAATGGTGAAGGTCTCGTCCGCCTGACGGGCGTCGTCGAGATCAACGCGGAGCATTATGCGCGTCTCGGGGTTCATGGTGGTCTCCCAAAGCTGCTCGGGGTTCATCTCGCCGAGACCCTTGTAGCGCTGTACCGTGGGCGCTCTGCCCTCGCTCATCTCGCTCAGAATGTCCTGAAGTTCCTGGTCGCTGTACGCGTATCTGTCGGTTTTGCCCTTTGAGATCTTGAAGAGGGGCGGCTGAGCGATATAGACATGTCCGTCCTCAATGAGCGGGCGCATGTATCTGAAGAAGAATGTCAGCAGCAGCGTTCTGATGTGCGCTCCGTCAACGTCGGCATCGGCCATGATAACGACCTTGCCGTACCTGAGCTTGTTTAGGTCAAACTCGTCGCCTATGCCCGCGCCCAGAGCCGTTATGACGGGCGTCAGCTTGTCGTTGCCGTAGATCTTGTCGATCCTCGCCTTTTCAACGTTGAGCATCTTGCCCCAGAGCGGAAGAATGGCCTGAAACCGTCTGTCTCTGCCCTGCTTGGCGGAGCCGCCCGCCGAGTCTCCCTCGACGATATATATCTCGGTGTAGGTGTTGTCGCGGTCAGAGCAGTCGGCCAGCTTTCCGGGCAGCGAGCTGCTTTCGAGCGCCGACTTGCGGCGCGTGTTTTCTCTTGCGCGCTTGGCGGCCTCCCTCGCGCGGGAGGCTGTCATGGCTTTGTCCACAACGATCTTCGCGACCGAGGGGTTCTCGTCCAAGAACTCGGTCAGCTTCTCGTTTATCATCTTCTCGACAACGTTTCTGATCTCGCTGTTGCCGAGCTTGGTCTTGGTCTGGCCCTCAAACTGCGCCTCCGTGACCTTGACGCTTATCACGCACGACAGACCCTCGCGGGTGTCCTCGCCCTTCAGGTTGGCGTCGCTCTCCTTGAGCATGCCCGTCCGCCTCGCGTAGTCGTTTATGACCTTGGTGAGCGCCGACTTAAAGCCCGTCTCGTGGGTTCCGCCTTCGGTGGTGTTGATGTTGTTCGCGAAGCTCACGATCATCTCGCTGTATCCGTCGTTATACTGCATGGCGACCTCCGCCTCGCAGGTCTCGCGCACGGCGTTAACGTAGATAACTTCCTGGTGCAGCGGCTCCTTGTTGCGGTTCAAAAATTCCACGAACTCGCGAATTCCGCCGTCATAGCGCAGCTTGATCTCTTTTTTATCCTCGGGCGCGTCCTCGCGCTTGTCGCGGAGGATTATCGTTATGCCCGCGTTGAGAAACGCCTGCTCTCTGAGCCTTCTGCGCAGAATGTCATAGTCATACACCAGATCCTCAAAAACCTCGCTGTCGGGCTTAAAATGGACCTTGGTTCCGGTCTCGGTCGTGTCGCCGATTAACTTGAGCTTTCCGCAGCTCACGCCGCGCTCGTATTTCTGATAGTGGACGTGCTCGCCGTCTCTTATCCAAACCTCGAGATATTCCGAAAGCGCGTTAACGACCGAGGCGCCCACGCCGTGGAGGCCGCCCGATACCTTATATCCGCCGCCGCCGAATTTTCCGCCCGCGTGGAGCTGGGTGAAAACCACCTCGACCGCGGGAATTCCCATTTTGGGGTGAATTCCCGTGGGTATGCCGCGGCCATTGTCGATGACGGTGATTGAGTTGTCGGGCTCGATCTCAACCAAAATCTCGGTGCAAAAGCCCGCCAGGGCCTCGTCGATCGAGTTGTCCACGATCTCGTATACGAGATGATGAAGACCCCTTGAGGTGGTGGAGCCAATATACATTCCCGGCCTTTTTCTCACTGCCTCGAGCCCTTCGAGCACCTGTATCTGATTTTCGTCATAGGTTTCATCTATGGGTACGCTTGTGATGTGTTGTTCTTCCTGCATAATCATCTTGCCTTTCTGCCCATTTTGCTTTGTATGTAATCGCCGCGCGCCCGGGCCGGGCCGGCGGAATATGTCGTGTTTCAGAGCCGCCGATAGGCGGTGTTATAATGCGGAGAGCCGCCGCGTTATCCGATCAGCCGAAAAATCCGGCGTCGATCAGGGAATAGTCCGAAAAGTCCTTGAGCCTTTTCGCTCTTCCCGCTAAAGCCTTTGAGGAAATGTTTGTTATATAAACTTTAAAATCGCCGCCGCTTCCGCACAGCACGACCGACTTGGGCACGTCCTCGGCGACGGTGATCACCGCGCCACGTTCCTCTGCCTGACGCAGGAACCCGCGCGATCTCGCCGAAATAGTAAGGTTGTCCATATCGAGTATGGCGACGATGTCGTCGGTGTCCACAGTGGTATTTTTGCCCAAATGGAGATACATAAACAAATCCCTCTCTGTCGCTCGCTTACGGTTGCCGCTCGGCGCGGCCTCCGCTCACGTATATTTTGTTGATCTCGCCGCCACCGTCGATAGTCTCGGAAAATTCCTCAAGGTCGGTGCAGGTGATGATGATCTGCATATCGTCAATGCATTTCATAACAAATCTGCGGCGGTTCCTGTCAAGCTCGCTCAAAATGTCGTCCAGCAGCAGCACCGGCGTTTCGGAGATCTCGTCCCTTATCAGGCGCACCTCGGCCAGCTTCTGCACGAGCACGATGGTTTTCTGCTGCCCCTGCGAGGCGAACGAGCGCGCGTCCCTGCCGTTTATCTCAAAGGCGATGTCCTCGCGGTGGGGGCTGATTATCGTCTCGCCGCTGTCAAGCTCCCGCGGCTCGGCGGCCTTGATTTTTTCGCGCAGCTTTTCGCCGAGCTCGTCGAGCGTCATATCGTTTTCGATTTCGATCCTGCCGATGCAGGACATGTAGCGGTATTTAAGCTCCTCGCGGCCGCCCGAGATCTCGCTCTGGATCTCCGCCGCCAGCTTTTCGACGCGGTGGATAAATTCGATCCTGTAACCGATGATCTCGGCCGAGTACGCGATAAGCTTTTCATTCATTATCTCAAGCAGCGAGCGGTTGGGCTCCGACATGCGGAGCAGCGCGTTTTTGCTTTCCACCACCCGCCTCAGATTGCTGAGAGCCGAGAAATAGTTGGGGCGGAGCTGGCTTATCAGCATGTCAAAATTGCGCCGCCTGCCCCGCGGGCCCTCCTTCACGAGGCCCATAAGCTCGGGGCCGAAATAGACCACGTTGAACTTGCCCAGAAGCTCGCTGTTTTTCCTCACCGGAATGTCGTTATAGGTTATCGACTTGCGCTTGTTCCTGCCGAGCCCGATCTCAAATCTGCTCTCGCGGTCATAGGCCGCGTAGTCAAGAACGATCTTCGCCTCCGAGCAGCCGTGGCGGATAAGTTCCGCGTCCTTGGCCGTCCGGTTGGAGCGGCCGAGCGAGAACATGTGCACGGCCTCGAGCATATTGGTCTTGCCCTGGGCGTTGTCGCCGTGTATCACGTTGATCTTTGGCCCGAACTCAATTTCCTGCTCCTCGTAATTGCGGAAGTTTTCAAGCCGGAGTTTGTCTGCCCTCATGACCGGCTTAGTATGAGCTTCTCAGCCTGATTGGCAGGATCATGTACATATAGTCATTGCCCTCTTTGGGAGTGATGATAAGCGGGTTGACGCTCTTGTTGAACTTCATCACGATCTCATCATCGGGAACGACGTTGAAAACATCCTGAAGATAGCGGTTGTAAAATCCTATCTCAAGCATGGTGTCGGGCGGCGTGTCGACCGATATATTGTCGTCAACAGAGCCCGCTGACGTGCTGCACGAGACGTTGATGTTGCCGTCGGTTATTGTGAGCTTTATGGGGCCCTTGATAACGTCGTTGATGATAATAAGCGACGCGCGCCTTACCGAGTCGGCTATCATGGCGGTCGAGCATTCAAGTTCCAGATCAAACGACGTGGGGATTATCCTCTCATAGTTGGTGTAAGATCCCTCGATCAGACGGGTCACGAGATGGCAGCTGTCGATCGTGAACACCGCGTGGCCGGGCGCCGCGACGATTTTGACGTCGCCGTCATAGTCGCCGATTATCCTCGCGAGCTCCGTCAGCGATTTTTCGGGGATTATCATTTCCTTCGGCTCATATTCGCCCTCAAGCTCGACAACGCGGCGCGCGATCCTGTAGCCGTCAAGGGCGACCATTGAAAGACCGTGCTCCGCGATTTTGAGCTGAAGTCCCATTCTCGTGGGGTCGTTGTCGGTCTTGGCCGCGGCGAAGGCCGTGGTCTCGATCATGTTTTTAAGCACCGCCGCCGGGAGCGACGCGGAATATTCCTCGTCAACGCGGGGCAGATCGGGAAAGTCGTCGGACGGGATCCCGGGAATTTCGATCTTGGCGTTGCCGGACTTGATAAGCGTAAGGTTGTTGCTGTCGGTTTCGACCGAGACCGAAACGTCGCCCGACGCCGCGATGATCCTCGCGAGCAGCTTGGCGTTGAGCACGACCTCGCCCGCCTCGCGGACGTCCGCGTCAATAACCGATTCGATAGCGATTTCAAGGTCGTTTCCGATAACCGTCAGCCGTCCGTTGTCCTCGGCCTTTAAGTAAATTCCCTCAAGGACGGGCATGCTGGAACGGGCCGCGACCGCCCTTGAGGCGTCGGTAACAACCGCGTTTAAAGCGTCTCTGCCGCATATAAATTTCATAGCTTTTTTCCTTTCGATTTTAAAGATTAAGCGTTTAATTCACACTATAATAATTATAACATAACGAAATTTCCAAATCAACAGTTTTTTGAAATTTCCGCAACTTTTTTAGGACCTTAAAAGTGCCGAAAATACGTTGTTTTTTAAGATTTTTTTATACAAATTGCCACCGCGTTTTATTGGGCTGCAAATTCAAATCGGAGGCGCGGTTTTCGGGCCGCGGGATCGGGGAATTTTTAAAAAATATGTTGACGTATGAGAAATTAATGGTATAATAATAAAAGAAATTTTTGGAGGTGCAAATATGAAATACAGTGATATTGTTGTAACCGAGGCGGTAAAATATGTCGGCGTTCAGGACTATGATCTTGATCTGTTCGAGGGCCAGTACATCATTCCCAACGGCGTCGCTTATAATTCCTATGTTATTATGGACGAAAAAACAGCGATCATGGACACGGTCGACATCCGCGCCTGCGATGAGTGGCTCAAAAACCTTGACGAGGTGCTCGGCGGCAAGGCTCCCGACTATCTCGTGGTTCAGCACATGGAGCCCGACCACTCGGCGAGCATCAAGGCGGCAGCCGAAAAATACCCCGGCATGAAGATCGTCGGCAACGCCAGAACATTTGTGATGATCAATCAGTTCTTTGATATTGATCTGAGCGGCAGAACGGTTGAGGTCAAGGAGGGCGACACGCTCCCGCTGGGCTCGCATACGCTGACGTTCGTTATGGCGCCCATGGTTCACTGGCCCGAGGTAATGGTGAGCTATGAGAGCAGCGAGAAGATTCTGTTCGCCGCCGACGGCTTCGGAAAATTCGGCGCGCTTGACACCGACGAGGATTGGGACTGCGAGGCCCGCCGCTATTACTTCAACATTGTCGGAAAATACGGAGCGCAGGTTCAGGCGCTGCTTAAAAAGGCCGCGGCGCTTGATATTAAGATCATCTGCCCGCTTCATGGCCCGATCCTTAAAGAGGACCTCGGCCACTATATCGGACTCTATGACACATGGAGCAAATATGAGCCCGAGAGCCGCGGCGTGTTTATCGCCTACGCCTCGATCTACGGCAACACCAAAAAGGCCGCCGAAAAGCTGGCCGAGCTGCTGCGCGAAAAGGGTGCGGAGAAGGTTTCGATCGCCGATCTGGCGCGCGACGATTGGGCCGAGTGCGTCGAGGACGCGTTCCGCTATGACCGTTTGGTTATCGCGTCGCCCACATATGACAGCGGAATATTCACTCCCGCCGAGGAATTTATCGGCCACCTTACCGCCAAGACCTACAGAAACAGAAAGGTCGGCATAATCGAGAACGGCACATGGGCGCCGTCCGCGGGCAAAAAGATCAAAGAGGCAATGGAAAAGCTGAGCGGCATCGAGATAATCGAGCCGATAGTCACCGTTAGATCCTCAATGAAGCCCGAGACGGTCGAGGCGCTGAACGCCCTCGCCGACGCGCTGGTAAAATAAAAGATTAAAATAACCATAAAGGCGCGCCCCTCGGCGCGCCTTTTTACTGCGTTATTTGCTTATCGTAATTTCAAATTGATCGCTTCCGTGATCGACATAATCCACAGTATAGCCAAGCTTTTCCATTTCGCGGATTTTTACAAAATAAGTGTCGTCATAAAGAACCCCGTCCATGGCTGTAATTTTTCCGTTCCGTTTGATCCCCGCTGTTCCTGTGCTTTCGTCCCACACAACGGTTTCGCCGAAAAACTCAGCCGTTCCGCGCAGCGGGACATAAAAGCTGCCGTTTTCGTCGGTAACATATTCAATATGATAATCACGATCAAATCCTAAATAAGGCCGTCCGCCCCCGCTTTCTTTTATGAAAATAACAGTTATGTATTTGACGAGAGATACACTGAAGTTTTTCCCGTCGATCACCATGTTTGTCATAACAGGACTCAGTTTCAGATTTATAAAATTAAGTGAAACTGGAGGATCTAATTTGTCATGCGCCTCACGTGTTTTTTGCATAAATTCCGAAAAATCCGCCGCCTTTTCGGGAATTATAATCGGCACATCCGCCATGAAAATATTTTCTTCATAATAATCCCGATTGACAGTTTTTCCGTAATAAGTTGAGGAACTGAAAATATTTTTATAACCCTCTGTTGTCGCGTCGGTTGTCACTTTTTCGACCGTATATACGCCCATGTCCGTTATTTCCGTGGTCATACCGTAGCCGGTATCAGTTTTTTGGACCGAGAGATTTCGACGGGATAATGCCTGCCGCGCATATTCTTCAAATGTTTTTCCGCTGAACGTTTCATTTGACGCGGGATCAAGCATAAAGGGAAAATGAATGTCTATGATATAATAATCGCTGTCCTCGGCAATGTAATCCGAACCGAGCATATCCAAGGCCTCTTTTGCCGCTTTGTACATTATTTGGACGGGATATTTTTCGTTATCATGCCTTATGTAGTCAAGTAACAAACTCGCGGATAAATATGTTTTCCCGTCGTAATATATGATCTCGGCAGGCTCTGTTATTTCGACGCCCTCGAGTATACCGCTTATCTCGGCCCTTATATACGGTTTGTCCGGGTCCGAATTGTTGACATATTTGTTGTAATAAACATCATAAGTGCTTGTCAGACTTTCGTCGTATGTCAGACTTCCGTCCGTGTCATAATGTGAGATGTTTGAGCCGAAAACGCCTTGAACCGCATACTGCTCATTGCCGTAAGACTCCTTGGCCAAATTATACATTCCGGTCTCATCCTCGGAACAGCCGCAAAGCAGTGCCGCCGAGCAAACCAAAACCAACACCGCAAAAAACAATCTTTTCATAACGGTCTCCCCCTTTCATGATATAATTATACCACAATATCAAATCACGGTCAATCGTAATATAAAAATATATATTAAAAGAATTTAGAAGAAAATTAGAAGAAAAATTTTAAAATTATATGAATTTATAAGAAAAAATCCAAGTTTAGAAGAAAATTAAAAGAAAAAACCTTAAATTAGAAGAATTTAGAAGAAAATTAGAAGAATATTTCTTGACTTTTTCGTCTAAAACTAAAAGCAAAAGGGCTGCCCGAAGGCAGCCCTTGAGTTTTGCATTATTCGGAGTAATCCTCTGCGGCCTTTCTGAGATAGGTCTTGTATCTGTCGGTAAGGTCTTTTTCGGCCTTGTCGAACAGTCCGGGAGCCTCGTCCGGGAAAGCTCTGAGGAGCTGCAGATATCTGTTCTCGCCCTTCATGAACTCCTGGATGCTGCCCTGAGGCGGCTTGGAGTCGAGCGTGAACGGATTTGTGCCCTCGGGAGCCTGCGGATTGTATCTCCACAGGTGCCAGTAACCGGCGTCTACGGCCTTCTTCTCCTCGGCGATCGAGTTGCCCATGCCGCCGCGGGCCTTGATTCCGTGGTTGATACACGGAGCGTAGGCGATTACCAGTGACGGGCCGGGATAAGCCTCGGCCTCTTTGATAGCCGTCAGAGCCTGCTGCATGTTGGCGCCCAGAGCTATCTGAGCAACGTATACATAGCCGTAGGTCGTGGCGATCATGCCGAGATCCTTTTTCTTAACTCTCTTACCGGAAGCCGCGAACTGAGCGATAGCGGCTGTGGGCGTGGCCTTTGAAGCCTGACCGCCGGTGTTGGAGTAAACCTCTGTGTCAACAACGAACAGGTTGATGTCCATATCCGAAGCGATAACGTGGTCAAGTCCGCCGTAACCGATGTCGTAGGCCCAGCCGTCTCCGCCGAATACCCACTGCGAACGCTTAACCAAATAGTCGGTTCTGTCAGCGATATCCTTGATTGCGGGATTGGACATGTCGGCGTCTTTGATCAGAGCCTCGATATCCTTCGCGGCGGCCTTTGAAGCCTCGGTATCGTCCTTGCCGGCGATCCATGCCTTGAAAGCGTCGGCCAGCTTGGGATCAACAGCGTCCATAGCCTCGTTCATTCTGCTTACCAGAGTCTCTCTGATCTTCTTGGTGGCAACAACCATGCCGAGACCGTACTCCGCGTTGTCCTCAAACAGCGAGTTGGCCCATGCGGGACCTCTGCCGTTCTCGTCCTTGCAGTAAGGCATCGAGGGAGCCGAGCCGCCCCAGATAGAAGTACATCCGGTAGCGTTGGCAACCATCATTCTGTCGCCGAACAACTGAGTGATCAGCTTGATATAGGGAGTCTCGCCGCAGCCTGCGCATGCGCCCGAGAACTCGAGATAAGGCATTGCGAACTGAGAGTTCTTGATGCTCTTTGTCTTGTCAACAAGGTTCGCCTTGTTGGGAACGGACATTCCGTAATCCCAGTTGGCGGCTTCACCCTTGGCCAGAACGTCGTCGATGGGCTTCATGTCGAGAGCGTGTACCTTCTCCGGGCAAACGTTCGCGCATACTCCGCAGCCTAAGCAGTCAAGCGGAGATACCTGCATTCTGAACTTGAGACCCTTGAGCTCGGGACCCATAGCGGGCTTGGTGGCGAATCCTTCCGGAGCCGCAGCCGCCTCTTCGTCTGTGAGCAGAACGGGACGGATAGCAGCGTGGGGACATACCGCCGAACACTGGTTACACTGGATGCACTTCGTAACATCCCACTCGGGAACCAGAACGGCAACGCCGCGCTTCTCATAGCGTGATGTGCCTGTCTCGAATGTTCCGTCCTCGCGGCCCGCGAATGTGCTTACGGGCAGCTTGTTGCCGCGCTGAGCGTTAACCGGGTCAACAACCTTTGTTACGAACTCGGGTCTGCCGGCGTCCGCCGCGGGAGCGTCCGTGGCGTCCTTCCAGGAAGCGGGAACGTCAACCTTGTGCAGAGCGTCGATAGCGCCGTCAACCGCGTCGCAGTTCATCTTAACGATCTCGTCGCCCTTTCTGCCGTAGGTGTGCTTGATAGCGGCCTTGATGTAGCCGACAGCCTCGTCAAACGGGATAACGTTCGAGAGCTTGAAGAACGCGCTCTGAGTAACCATGTTTATTCTTGTGGGGCCGAGGCCTACTTTTACAGCGACGTCAACGGCGTTGATCGTGTAGAAGTTGATGTTCTTCTCGGCGATATACTTCTTAACGTTGGCGGGCAGGTTCTTGTCAAGCTCTTCGTCCGACCATACGCAGTTGAGCAGGAATGTTCCGCCCTCGCGGAGACCCTCGAGTATGTCATACTGATGAACATACGCGGGCTTGTGGCAGGCTATGTAATCGGCCTCGTCAAGCAGATATGTCGACTTGATGGGCTTTTTGCCGAATCTCAGGTGAGACATTGTCACGCCGCCCGACTTCTTGGAGTCATAATCAAAGTACGCCTGAGCATAGAGATCGGTGTTGTCGCCGATGATCTTGATAGCGTCTTTGTTGGCGCCGACAGTACCGTCGCTTCCAAAGCCCCAGAATTTGCAGCGCGTGGTGCCTTCGGGCGCGCAGTTAACTGTCTCGCCGAGAGGCAGCGACAGGCCTGTAACGTCGTCCACGATACCGATCGTGAAGTTTGTCTTGGGCTCGTCTGCGTCGAGATTGTCAAATACCGCAACGAGCTGTGTGGGCGTGGTGTCCTTTGAACCCAGACCGTAGCGTCCGCCAACGATCTTGGGAGCGTTCTTGCAGTCTTTGTAAACGTTGCAGATGTCGAGGAACAGAGGCTCGCCCAGTGAGCCGGGCTCCTTTGTTCTGTCAAGAACCGCGATCTTCTCAACCGTCTCGGGGATAGCGTCGAAGAAATACTTAGCCGAGAAAGGTCTGTAAAGGTGAACGTTCAGAACGCCGACCTTCTCGCCCTTTGCTGTCAGATAATCAACGGTCTCCTCGGCCGCCTGGCAAACGCTGCCCATAGCGATGATAACCTTGGTCGCGTCGGGCGCGCCGTAGTAGTTGAAGGGCTTGTAGTCTCTGCCGGTGATCTTGGAGATCTCCTTCATGTAATCATTAACGATGTCGGGAATGTCGTCATAGAATTTGTTCGAGGCCTCTCTGCCCTGGAAGTAGATATCGCCGTTCTGCGCGGTACCTCTGAGCACGGGGTGCTCGGGGTTCAGAGCGTTGTCCTTGAACGCCTTTACAGCGTCCCAGTCAACCAGCTTCTTGAGGTCCTCATAGTCCATAACCTCGATCTTCTGGATCTCGTGAGAGGTTCTGAAACCGTCGAAGAAGTGCAGGAAGGGAACTCTGCCCTTGATAGCGGCCAGGTGAGCAACGCCGCCCAGGTCCATAACCTCCTGAACGCTGCCCGAAGCCAGCATTGCGAAGCCCGTCTGACGGCAGGCCATAACGTCCTGATGGTCGCCGAAGATGTTAAGAGCGTGAGCCGCGATAGCTCTCGCGCTTACATGGAATACCGTCGGCAGAAGCTCGCCGGCGATCTTGTACATGTTCGGGATCATAAGAAGCAGACCCTGTGATGCTGTGAATGTTGTGGTCAGAGCGCCCGCCTGAAGCGAACCGTGAACGGCGCCCGCGGCGCCCGCTTCGGACTGCATCTCAACCAGTTCTACTGTCTCGCCAAAAATGTTCTTTTGGCCCTGCGCGCTCCACTCGTCAACGTACTCGGCCATCGGCGAGGAAGGCGTGATGGGATAGATAGCCGCAACTTCCGTAAACGCGTATGCAACGTGAGCGGCAGCGCAGTTACCATCCATGGTCTTAAATTTAGCCATTGTTTTTGTCCTCCTTTGGGATTATAATATATTGTTATTTTTTGTGAATTTTACGGGTATTTTGCGCTCTCAAGCACAGCGGTATCCGAGGCGCATTATACCCCTTAAAGAGTATAACATAACTTTTTGCGAATTTCAAATGTTTTTATAAAAAAATTACAAAAAATTTGAAAATTTTTTCGCGGTTTCTTAAAGTGGCTCGAAGCTTTGCAAAAATGTTGAAAAAAGCGTAATTTTTCCGCGCTGAATTAAAAATTCGGTATTTACTAATTTAATAAAATATGGTAACATAACATAGGGACTAGGAAGTAGGTACTAGATACTAGGTACTAGGTACTATAATCTAAGGAGCATATATTATGAAATGGAAAGACGTATCTAAATATTTGGGATTGTTTGTGTTCGCGGTGGCGGTCATCGCGGTTTACAAGACATTTGACAATATCGGAACGATCTTCAGGTGGCTGGGCGGTCTGGTAACGCTGGTGCGCCCGTTTATAATCGGCTTTGTAATAGCGTACATATTGGTGGCGCCCTGCCGCTTTATTGAAAGATTTCTGGAAAAGCGCGGCAACGCCTGGCTCAGGGACCACCGCCGCCCTATCGCGGTCGTGACGATCTACGCGGCGTTTATTCTGCTGATCGCTCTGGTGCTTGTGGCGATTGTGCCCGCTATCGTGTCGAACCTGATCGAGTTCTATAACAATCTGCCCGAGCTTATCGGCGAGTTTGTGAACTGGTTCAACTCTCTCGAACTTGGCATCACGCTCGGCGAGAACACGCTGTCGCAATTGTTCGAGAACGAGTATTTCTCGGTCCAGCAGCTCTTAAAGTTTTTCGACCTAGCCAATATGAACCGCTACGCTCAGGGCGTCATAAACTTCGGCTCGGGCGTTGTGCATGTGTTCATGGGTCTTATCGTCTCGATCTATATGCTGCTTGACCGCTCGAACATAAAACGCGGACTGGCGCGCCTGTCGCGGGACATATTCAAGGACAGGACCCGCGCGTTTATAGTAAAATATCTGCGCCGCATAAACCAGTTCGCCAACAAGTATATCTATTGCATGCTGGTCGACGCGGTAATAATATTCGTGCTCGGATTTTTGGTTCTGACGGTCGAGGGCGTAAAATACGCGCCTCTGCTCGGCCTTATGCTGGGCGTGTTCAACCTGATCCCGTATTTCGGCGCGATCATAGCCACCGCGGCGATCGGCGTTATCACCGTGTTCACCGGCTCGCTGACGCTGGCGATCGTGGCGGTCATCTCGATGATAGTCGTTCAGCAGCTCGACGCGAACCTTATCCAGCCAAAGCTGTTCGCGGGCTCGCTTCAGGTCAAGCCGCTGTGGGTCATCTTCGCGGTGTTTGTGGGCGGCGGCCTCTGCGGAACGATCGGAATTTTCCTGGCGGTGCCGATCGCCGCGCTCGGACGCAGCATAATCATCGACTTTATGGAATACCGCGAGGCCAAGGCCGGCATCCCCAGCCCGCCCCGCGAAGAAGAGCCGCCCCCGAAAAAGCATAAGCATCACATACATTTCGGTAAACATAAAGATGAGGAATAATGGGTATATAATATTTGGATAAATAAAGGAGGTGCACTGTAATGGTATTGACGGTTGACGAGTTAAAAAAATGCGTCGCGCCGGTGGCAAAAAAGTATAACCTAAACGCCGTGTATGTTTTCGGCTCATATGCCCGGAACGAGGCCACGGACAGCAGCGACGTCGATATTCTTATTGACAGAACAGGCTCCAAGATCCGCAGTATGTTTGATATGGGAGCTTTATACAATGACCTTTGCGACAGTATCGGGAAAAATATAGATCTTGTCACTTCGCATACTTTGGAACAGCAGAGCACAAAACAGCGCACGCCGTATTTTATTGAAAACGTAAACGCGGAGAGGATAAAAATATATGAATAAGAGTGATTTTCAGAGACTGCTTCATATTCGCACATATTGCGGAGATATTGCGGAATTTATTGAGAGATTTGGCAAAGACTATGATACGTTTGTCGGTGATCGGGCGTATTTCAGCGCCGTTTCAATGTGCATACTGCAGATCGGGGAGCTTGCAAACGGCCTTTCCGATAAATTCCGTGAGGAAACGCAAAAGAAAATTCCTTGGAAAATGATACGCGGTATGCGAAACTGGATGGCTCACGCGTATGCGGAAATGGACGAACATATTATTTGGGAAACAGCTATCAATGATATACCGCGGCTGCTTGAATTTTGCAATGAAGCCATTGAGAACGGCACAGAATGAACATAAAAAAGAAATCCGCGAGGATTTCTTTTTTATGTTCAGCGGCGGATTTTGCCGCAGGCAATTTTTGTTCCCGAGTCACCGGACGGCTGGGTCTTAAAATCGTCCGGCTTGCTGTGAATAATGACCGTTTTGCCGATAATCTCTTTTACGGTGAAACGGTCGGTCAGCACCGACATGTACGCGTATCCCCGGTTCCCGAAAAGCGGCGGCAGATCGCCTGCATGGCACGGGTGCGGGCTTTCGTCCGGGTTGTAATGCGCGCCCGCGTCGGCAAACGGATCGACCGCGTCTCCCGAGCAGCTTGTTCCTCCGTGGATATGAAACGCGAATATGCCGCAGCCGTCATCGGTCGGCAGACCGCATATTTTTGCTGTAACCAGCACGCCGTTTGTCATCTGCCTGAAGGTCACGGTTCCGTGAATATCCGGACAGTCACCGATCCCTTTTACTTCCGCCCGCGCGGCGGAGCATGTGTTATTTTTAGTCATATTATTACCTCCCGAGGTATAATATGACCAAAACAAAGCACCGGTGAAACAAAATGACCGGCATTTGCCTCGCCCTCATAAATGAAGGCGAGCCGGGACGCCGGGGTCGGCGTACTCTACGACCAAAGTGCGCAAAACGTCGTAGGGGCGGCAATCTTCCGCCCGCTTTATTGGATCAAACCGAAAATTTATTCCGGAGCGGTAAAGTCCGCATTGGGTTTTTGTTTATTGCACCATCATGTTGCCGATGCCTATTCCTCCATCACCCACAATTTTCAACTGCAAGCCATAATTTACAGGGATAGAAACTGTTTTGGGTAAAGCTTCATCTTCAAGTTCTACCTCTTTTACCGTCCTTCCGTCAACGATAAATGATACAGATTTACTATTTTGACCAACGGCATGACCTATTGTACATTCTATGGTTGAATATTTGCCGTTAAGATTAAATAATGCATTTCCATTCTTGCCTCCCCAATTGTCCCTGAATGCAAAACCGTTACTGTATTTTTCTCCCGACATCTCAAAGCTTTGACCTTCGGTTGCTAAATATGTGTAGCAATTACTTTCATCATACGGCGGGCAGACTTCCAAAAACGGCGTTCCGCCCGGAACCATTTCGTCCCACAAATACACGCTTTGGGTCGCTCCGTCCCATGTTACCTGCATATCGGCAAGATTTGCCGTGCCGCGAACGGGCATATAGGTCGTTCCGTTGTAGATAAACGGCTCGATCGTGCTGCCGTTCGCGTCTTTTAATTCACATAAAACATTGTCCTTGTAAACTTTGATATTGTTGTACTCCACTTCGATCGTTTCAAATTTCTGCTTCGCGAACACTCCGCCGCTTACGACCAGGGCTCCGATAATGAGGCCCGAGACCGCGCCCTTTAATCTTTCTTTTATTATTGGTTTCATTTTATAACCCTCCGATATTTTATAATGTGGCCGACACTTTTATCCGAGCGTCATGTTCTCTCCCCGCCTTTCCGACAAAAATTTCAAATAAAAAATGTGCAGCCCGAGTCTGAGCTGCACATAAAAACGCGGCTAAGACTTCAATGCTGCCACACATCCGAAACAAATACAACAAGACATACTGTTTTATTTGTGCACGTCAAAGCCAACATTTTTAGCTTATTATTGCACAAATAAAACTGTGTATGAAAAAAACAGCTTTCATTGTTATATATTCAGATATGTGGCACAATCAGTATAGCATAATATTCCAAAAAGGTCAATGCGGAATTGAAAAATATAAAAAGAGGCACAGCCGTACCTTTGTTTAAATCAAATTTTGTTGTTTTCAAACGCTCCCGCGAGTAAATACGTTTTAATTGATTTTTTCTATTATACTTTTAATATATTCGTACAGTTTTTCGGTATCTTTAAGAGCTTTTTCGGCGTGGTGCTCCTCAATGAACAGTTCCTGCGGATATCGGATTTTAACTCCGTAAGGCGTGAGATTGTCACACATTTCGATATATTCCTCGCCTATGTCAATGAATTCGCCAAGTTCCTAGGCAAGCAGACCCAAATCATGAGTTTTCCGCAAATTCGCTCCGCTTGCCAAAAGCGCGCCTTTGAGCAGTTTTTCAATCGCTTGCTGGCAATGATAGCATATTATTTCCAGTGGGCGGGGTTTCATATTGTAGTACAGATGCTTTGCCGTTTTATAATCCATTTCGGCAAAACTTTCCCATTCTTTGATTAAATCATTATTCTTCATAAAGCAAAATTCCTTCCTGCTTTACAGTTTTTTCAAGAGTGTTTTGCATTGAGCGCTTATCAAAAGCGGTCTCATATCCGACCACTATATCTACGGGGCGTTTTCTTATGCCGCGCAAAGATTTGTACGCCTTTTGCGACAGTTCTATTTTATCTCCCGCCTCGTCGGGAACAACGACATAAAAGTCATAGTCGCTGTCGTCGGTATAATTATCTTTGGCAAATGAGCCGAACAAATAAATGCGTTTCGGCGCTACGCTCGCGCGTATCTTGTCTTTAATTGCGGTTATCTCGTAATTAACCATAAAACCACATCCTTTATGTGATTATTATATCACAATTATATAAAATGTCAATCAAACAATACTTAAATTATTGTTCCAAAACAAAAAGCGCGGGAATATGCAACGGCATATTCCCGCGGGGGTGTTTAGTTTAAGAGCGCGCGGTCGTTGGCGAATTCTTTGCCGCTGATGTCGGCGAATTTTTTGAGCAGGTCGTCGACCGTGAGCGATTTTTTCTCGTCGCCTTCCGCGCTGTATATTATTCTGCCCTCGTGCATCATGATAAGCTTGTTGCCGTGGGTTATCGCGTCCTTCATGCTGCGCTTTATTCAAGCGCGTATTTTTTCTTGTATTCCTCATAGTCCTCGCGGTACTTTCCGGGCATCTCAGCGTGAAGTCTGCGCAGATATTCGTGCCTGTCGATATCCGTGTTTGAATTGCTCTGAAGGATCGCCACGCCGATGTTGGAACAGTGATCGGATATCCTTTCGGCGTTGCTGGTTATCTCAAGCAGCATAACGCCGGCCTCGACCGAGCATGTCCGCGACTTGAGGCGTTTCATATGGTCGCCCTCGAGCTTTTCCTGAATACTGTCAACGACTTCTTCGAGAGGCTCGATTTTAAGCGCCAGATTCACGTCGTTTTTGGAGAAGGCGTCGTAGGTCAGCTCCACGATATTGATGACCGCGCCGAACAGAATGTCAAGCCCGCGGGCGGCGGTTTCGCTGAACTCAAGGCCGCGGGTGGAAAGGTTTTCGCATATTTCGCGGATATTGTCGCAATAGTCTCCGATGCGCTCAATGTTATTGACAAGGCGCAAATACGCCGTAGAGCGCTCGTTGTCATGCTGGGATAGGTTTTCGTCCGAGATCTTTGCTAAATACGAGGTTATTCGTATTTCATATTCGTCAAGCAGATTTTCGTTCGCGATCATCTTTTCGTAATCGGCGTCCGAGGCTTCGCCGTGGACGATAGAGGCGCAAAGCTTGACGTTTTTCTTCGCCACCTTGAACATTTTGATCAGGGTAATGCGCACGCGACCGACAGCCACGAACGGAGTTTTGATAAAACGCTCATCAAGCTGCGCGAAGGGGTTGTCCTCTTCTTCGGTTTTGCTGTCGCGGATCGTTTTTTCCGCGAGCCAAACCAGGAGCTTTGAAAACGGCAGCAGCATTATCGTTGACGCCACGTTGAATATCGAGTGGAATATTGATATGTCGGTGGCCGAAACTCTGGCGTTCCAGAACGGCAGCCCGATCGTGTACTGGAGTATATATATAATGGTCAAAAATATGATGGTTCCGATAACGTTGAAGTAAAGGTGGATCATGGCCGCGCGCTTGGCGTTTTTGCTGGCTCCGACCGATGACAGCAGCGCGGTCACGCAGGTGCCGATATTCTGGCCCATGATGATCGGGAAGGCCGAGGCAAATATGACCGTGGTGCTTGAGGCGACCGCCTGCAGCATTCCGACGGACGCCGCGCTGGACTGGATAATTCCGGTGATCCCCGCGCCTATCAGCAGGCCCGTGAAGGGGTTTGTCTGCATGGCGAATATGTTTTTGAGCGAAGGTATCTCGTCAAACACGACTTCCATCGAGGACGACATAAAATCCATGCCTATGAATATAAGGCCGAGGCCCACAAAAATCTCGCCAATCGTCTTTATGTTTTTTTTGGCGAAGAAGACCAGCATGATCGCGCCGATGATAATGAAGATCGGAGCGAGAGTCGTGGGTTTGAGCATTGCCAGGTACCACACGTCTCCGGGGAGGTCGTTAAGGCTCAAGATCCATGCGGTTATCGTGGTTCCGATATTTGCGCCCATAATTATGCCGACCGCCTGGTTCAGCGTGATCACGCCGGCGTTAACGAAGCCGACCACCATAACCGTAGTGGCGGAGGATGATTGGGTCAGCGCCGCGACAACAGCGCCCAAAGCTACCGATTTCACGATATTGCCGGTAACTTTTTCCATTATTCTGCGCAGATTCGAGCCCGCCGCTCTCTCAAGGGAGGAACTCATGGCGTTCATGCCGAACAAAAACATTCCCAGACCGCCAAACAGTGAAATTATTTGCAATGCAATATCCATCAGGGAACCCTCCGTGTTGTATTTTACCCAACTTTCACCAAATACAATATATCACGAAATCGGTAAAAAAACAACTGGTAATATTATAGCAAAATTTAGCGGCAAATACGACAATTTTAGCAATTATTTTGTGTGTTTTACGTAACCTCGCTCA
Organism: uncultured Monoglobus sp.; assembly: GCA_947625055.1. GTDB lineage: Bacteria > Bacillota > Clostridia > Monoglobales > Monoglobaceae > Monoglobus. The sequence continues at coordinate 49,555 of CANQMT010000019.1, forward strand.
TGAAGCGTCCAAGGGAGATTCATTATACTTGGCGGAAGCTTTGACGACAAGGCTCCAAAGCAGCAGAGCCAGGAGGTAAAACAGGATAACGGCCGACGGCCCCGGGCGGTGAAGAGGAGAGTACGCGAATTTTGAGAAGGCTCCGGCGCAGCTCAAAATTATTTTAAGCTGCGGCTTTACAAAAATGTATCCGATGATCGAAGCGGCCGCCGGGAACGCGGCCCAGAGCGCCGAGCATACAAGACCCGTCACAAATACGGCCATAGTACACGGAATGACAATAACGTTGCCGATAAACGACATGATCGAAACTCTGTGGAAATAATGAAGGATTATCGGCATAATGCCTATCTGGCTGGACAAGGACGCGGCGGCTGACGCGGTCAGCGCCATTAGCGAGGAATATATCGTTTTTGCGATCAATTCCGAATAAGGAAGACGCTTCGATGCCCGCAGAGAAATGCGGGATATAAAAGCCGACGCCAATTCTGTGACCGGCGGCATAAACAACAGCAGGGATATCGTTGCGGCGTATGACATTAAGAAGCTGACGCTTTTGAGCGTTTCCGGATCTATCAGGCACATCAGCAGCGCCGAGGCAGAGAGCGATGTGAGCGGGTCGGGAGTACGCAGGACGATCCGGGCCGCAAGGTAAACGCTGCACATAATGACGGCTCGGCAGACCGACGGCGTGAATGCCGCGGCGGCCATGTAAAACAGCAGGACCGGAATTGTCAATGCGGCCCGTTTCGCACAGCGGAGACGCCTCAGACAAAACGACATAAACGCGCACAAAAATCCGATATGCAGGCCCGATACCGCTGCGATATGCATAAATCCGGAAGCGGACATGATCTCGTAAAGCAGGTCGCTGAACCCGTCTTTGCTGCCTATAAGTATGCCGCAGAGCAGCGCACTCTCATCGGCGCTCAGCAGCGGATTTTCGCAGAATTCGATTATTTTGGCGCGTACGATAGCCGCGGCGGAATTAAAGGCGCTCCAAAGCTCGGGAAGGCGCAGGAACACGGCAGGGCCGTCGAAAGTTCGGATAAGAGCTTCGCGCAGCGCCTGATAGCCCGGACCCAGCAAAAGAGCGCCGATCAATGCGGCGCAATATGCGGCCGCGCCTTTGTGCAGGAGAGCGAAGCCCGTCGCCGCCGCGAACGAAACAAAAGCCGCGCCGAGGAGCGGCACAGCATAATTTAGAGAAAACGGTCCGCCGTATACCGAGACGGCAAGACCGATCATAAAAAGGGCGGAAAAACATGCGAGGAAGCGGTATTTGAGGTACCGAAATCCAAACGCGATCATTTTGCCCACACCCTTTCAAAGTTTATATTAAATTAGGCAAACGCGAAGCGCCGGGGTCAAATATAGAGCACTTCCATTCCGACGCCCAGCATGTCGCCGGGAACCTCGCCCACGCGCCAGCCGGGCCCGGTCGTTTCGATATAGTAATACTCCGCGCCGTTATATGACAGATTTCCGTTGCCGGAGGTTTGGAGCCCCACCGCCATGTGGTCGCTGCTGACCAAAAGCACCGATCCGTAGCCCAAAAGTTTCAGGAGCTTGGCCAGAAGCGCGGCTTTGTCCTCACAGTCCCCACCTTGCTCAAACAATGTTTCAATAGGATATTTGGGGTATTCCGCAACGCCTTTTGTGGCCATGTCGTCCGTGTAGGTGATATTTTGAACAAAGGCGGAAATAAATCCGGCAATGTCATACGCGGAGGTAAAACCGTTTTCCTGGGCTATGCTCTTGAGAGAATTTGCCAGCACCGAAAGTCCGCCCACGTCCGCGTCGTCGGTGGCGTAAACCGTGTAATCATACACCCTTCGCTTGCTGCTGAAATAGTTATAGTCGTAATACGAGATTTGCAGATTGATCGAATACTCGCTGCCGTAGCTCGGGTATTTCCATGTAAAAAACAGATTTTTAAGCGGAATGTTCGGGTTTAGCGAAAATCTCGCCCTCAGATCGGGATTGATCGCCCTCGCGACCATTGCCGCGACCTCGCAGCGCAGTATGCTTGAGTAGGGATAAAACGTGCCGTACTCGTCGTTTCCGGTTATGACGCCCGCCTCGTAAAGCGTGAGTATCTCCCTGTAATACGGACCCGAGGTGTTCACGTCGGGTATCGGCGTTATGTCGTTGATCTTGGAATAGCAGTCCGGCAGCGCGCGGCACATCAAATACGCGAGCTGCTCGCGGGTGGCGGCCTCAAAATACATGCCGCCGAACTGACTTTGGCCTATTATTCCCTGTTCTATCGCGTAGGCCAGATACGGCATGAACCAAGCCGTCTCCTCGGCGGAATGGGTCGCGGCAGCCAGCCCTTCTGTCCTGATATAGCGGCCTGTCATTTCGCCTTCCGTTATGGCGGAACTTATCTCAAAGCCCGCATCGCCGGTGACGGGCAGCGACCTTTCGATGTTTTCCGCCGCCGACAAACGAATGTTTTGAGGATTCGGGTCGATATTGTTCCCGTAATATGTGGCGTTGAGCCTCGCGGCCACAGTGATCGCCTCGGCGAGAGTAAGTTTTCCGTTCGGCGAGAAAGCGCTCTTTTCGGTTCCGGTCATAATGCCGTAATCGTATACGAAGCCAACATAGCCGTTGTACCAATCGTCCGCGCTCACGTCGTAATAAGTCTCGGGGCCGTAATAATTCACCTGAGAGAAATTTGAAAGAACCGCGGCGAAAGCACTGAAAGAAACGGCGCTTGTCATAACAAACGCCGCTATGGCGGAAATAATTCTAAGAAATCTGTTTCTCATACCTTACACCTTGTGAAAGTTTCAGTCCTTTTGTCCGTCTTCCTCGGAGGCCTCGGGTTCAGCCTCGTCCTCAAGCGTCACGATCGCTTCCTCGATCCTGTGCTCCTGCACTCTTGTGACCTTGATCTTCATTCTGCCGAAGGTCAGCTCGGGCGTTTCGCCGTCCGCGGGAACAGTGCCCAAAATATCCAGTATCAGTCCGGCAAATGTGTTATAGTCGTCATCATCCGGGATCTCGATCCCGAGTTCTTCCTCAACATCCTCGATCTCCGCTCCGCAGTCAATGAGCCACGAGTTTTTCTCGCTGGGGATCTTATATATTTCCAAGTCTTTTTCGGGCTCGTCGTACTCGCTGTAGAGCTCTCCCACGATCTCTTCGATCAGATCTTCCTGGGTGACTATGCCGCAGAATCCGCCGTACTCGTCAAGCACAATGGCGAAGTGAGCGTTTTCGGTCTGCATGCGCTGGAACATCTCGTCGGCCTTGATTGAATCCGGGGCAAAATAGGGTTCCCTGAGGATGGATTTTAAGTCGGCGTTCCTGTCTTTAAGCATCAGACGGTAAAAATCGCGGCTGTTAAGTATGCCCACAACATCGTCGATCGCGTTGCCGCAAACGGGATAGCGGGTGTGATTCGTTTCGTTTATTATCTTTTCCCACTCGTCGGCGCCGTCGTCCATCCAGAGTATGACCGCGTCGGTCCTGTGGGTCATTATGTCCTCTATCGGCTTGTCGTCCATTTCAAAAATATTGTGGATCATTTCTTTTTCGTCATCGTCAATGGCGCCGCTCTCCGAGCCGATGTCAAGCATCATTCTGATCTCCTCCTCGGTAACGTCCTCGGCGTTTTCGCCAAGGTTTATACCGAAGATTTTAAGCAGGATCTTGGACAAAATTCCCGGCACAAACAAAAACGGTACTCCGGCGTAAGTTATGAGCTTCGTGAACGGCAGCAGCGCAAGCGCCGTGCTCTCGGGCTTTTTGCCTGCTATGCCCTTGGGTATGAACACTCCGATAAAAAGATAAAGCATCGCCGACACGAGAATAACTATCACCATTGTCAACGCGCGCGGTGCGCCTGCCGCATCCGCGGGGATCCGCGCAAGGCCGGCGGAGGTTATCCCGATCGCCATTGCCAGCGCCAGATTAAAGAATCTGATCGATGCCGCCATCATGCGCGAGTGTCCGTCCAGAAATTCAATAAGGCCGGCCGCCCGCTTGTTTCCGTCATCAGCCATAAGTTTGAGGCGGGAGTCCCCCGCCGCCACCGTGGCGTGTTTGATCATGGCTATAAGAAATGTCGGTATGTAAAGAATAATCAGTGTCACCCATAAGGGAGGCTGCGTGTCCAAAAAAATCATCCTCTCCGGCAAAGGCCGATAAAAATATATACAAAAAACATTATAACACTACTTTTTGCCCTTGTCAACAGCGGGATTGCCCGCGCCACGTCAATCTAATTTATTAACAAAGTTGTAACATTGATCAAAGCAAGGAAAAAGTGCAGAAATTCAGTGAGGTT
>CANQMT010000020.1 GCA_947625055.1 uncultured Monoglobus sp.
CCTATATTTTATCATAAAATACAGAAAAAGCCCAGTCTTTTCTGAGCTTTTTCTTCCCTTTTTCGACAGTCTGAGGCGGAACTTCGTTCCGCCTCAAATTTTTTTGAAGTTTTAAGCTTTGTCGGGACCTATGTACCGTGATTTGCCGTAGCCCAGAATAAGTACGAATATGGGCCAGAGGAAAATCATGCCCACGGTGTAGCCCGCGCCGTGTCCGTATGCCTTCGAGATCTTGTGGTACGAGATTATCGTGATAACCAAGGCGATGACCGCGAATATAAGCAGCATAACCGCGTAGAACATGTTGTCGGGGAAGCTGTTGTTTAAAGACGTGAAAACGCCGTACACAACAGCGACGATCAGCGAGATCCAGAACCACGATGTTTTCCATGTCAGCTTATACATGATGTATTGGTTGTAGAACGGGATAATGCTCTTCCAGCCGGGAACGCCCGCCTTGGTGAACATTTTCCAGTACGCGATAATCTGGAATACCCACATTATGATCGCGCATGCGGCAATAAAGCCGAATATGCCTCCGACAGCTAATCCGCCCAAAGCGTCATTGGAAAGGGGCGCAGCAGTATTCATAGTTTTACCTCCTTAAAATTTAATATTATTTTATTGTTTAAGCAAAGTATACCATATATTATATTAAAAAACAATATCATTCACGTTACAAAACGTGCATTTCACGTCATCGTCGCCGATCCCTTCGCTTGCTTGTTTTGCCGCAAAGCGGCAAAAGCTGCGCTTTTAAGGCGGACGCTCCTCTTTCCCGCGTCACAAATTTCTTCGCTTATCACAAAAGGCGCACGCGCCTTTTGCTCATCGCTGCGAATTTGCTCCTTCTTCCCAAAAACGCAAGCGTTTTCGGGAGCCCTGTCTGCGCTTCGCTGGCGCTTTTCGGGAGCCCTGCGCGCCTTACGGCGCTTTTTCGATCCCTTCGCTTGCTTGTTTTGCCGCAAAGCGGCAAAAACTGCGCCCGCTGCGGGTCGGCTCCTCTTTCCCGCGTCACAAATTTCTTCGCTTATCACAAAAGGCGCATGCGCCTTTTGCTCATCGCTGCGAATTTGCTCCTTCTTCCCAAAAACGCAAGCGTTTTCGGGAGCCCTGTCTGCGCTTCGCCGGCGCTTTTCGGGAGCCCTGCGCGCCTTACGGCGCTTTTTCTATCCCTTCGCTTGCTTGTTTTGCCGCAAAGCGGCAAAAACTGCGCCCGCTACGTGTCGGCTCCTCTTTCCGCGTCACAAATTTCTTCGCTTATCACAAAAGGCGCACGCGCCTTTTGCTCATCGCTGCGAATTTGTTCCTTCTTCCCAAAAACGCAAGCGTTTTCGGGAGCCCTGTCTGCGCTTCGCTGGCGCTTTTCGGGAGCCCTGCGCGCCTTACGGCGCTTTTTCGATCCCTTCGCTTGCTTGTTTTGCCGCAAAGCGGCAAAAGCTGCGCTTTTAAGGCGGACGCTCATCTTTCCCTCGTCACAAATTTCTTCGCTTATCACAAAAGGCGCACGCGCCTTTTGCTCATCGCTGCGAATTTGTTCCTTCTTCGCAAAAACGCAAGCGTTTTCGGGAGCCCTGTCTGCGCTTCGCTGGCGCTTTTCGGGAGCCCTGAACGTCTTTAGGCTTGTTTTGCCGCAAGCGGCAAAAAGCCCGCCTTGCGGCGGGCGGGTGTTTTAATCCAAAACGCCTTTGATGTACTCGGCGATCTCGGGAACTTGGCAGTTCGGGAAGAACAGCTCCGCGAACTTCTCGCCGCTGACCGTCTTCTTCAGGAAGTCTTGGTCTATGTTTTTGAGAACGTACATGATGTCATGGTGCGTGATTTTCTTTACCTCGTCGAGGATCTTCTTGTTGGCCTGTTCGGGAACGGCTCGCTCTTTCGGATAGCCGCCGCCCATCTCGTCGCACAGGAGTTTTTCAAACGTGTAGTCAAGATTAAGCTCCGCGCCCCAGCCGAAGCCCTGAGCGAACGGCATGGCGATCGCGTTGCCGTTGTTTACCTGGCCGAAAAGATACGCGTCAAGCGGGCTTGTGACATGTCCGCAAAGCACGCCGGGGAACGAGTTGAGCGCGAGCATGGCGCCCTCGCCTGTGCCGCAGCCTGTAACAACAAAGTCGACCGCCTTGGAGTTTAAGAGGATCGCCGCCAGAAGGCCGTTCATAACATAGGTGAGCTGCGCCTCATCGTCGGCGCTGTACATGCCGAAATTCAGAACCTCGTGGCCCATGGGCTCGGCAATTTTTTTCAGTGAGTTAAAGATAATCTCGTTTTTGGCCGCCTGGGAATTTTCGTTAATAAGCGCTATTTTCATTGTAAAATGCTCCTTCTTTGAATATATTTTGAAAAAAGTATTTATTTTTCTTTTTTCTTATAGTATAATAATTAATAACCTTTTTGTCAATAACGTAAAGGGGAAATAGTTTATGGAACCTCTGAATTTTCTGATGTCATTGGTGCTTGACGGCGCCGGGAACGACCCGGATATCATCAAACGCCGCATGAGTCAGATCAAGAACTGCGGCTTTGACGGCGTGGTGCTTGTCGCGGACAGCGCAGGCCGCCTCTTTGGAACGGGAGCCGCCGATGAGAAGGAGCCGTTTAAGGCTCTTGACGAAACGATCCTGCGCGCCAAGGCGGAGGAGCTTTCGGCATGGCTCGGGATAACAGATGACGGAACCGACCTTCCTATGGCGCCCGCGCAAAGGCTGGCGCTCGGCAACGACGGCGAGGTCATAAAGCTCACCGATCCGAACAGACCCTCGCCCTTTGACGAGGTGTGCGCGCTGGCGCAGATCGGCGGCGTGTATGAGAAGATCAAGAACGGCCTGTCAGCCGAGGCTTTTGAATACATAACCGGCTTTTGCGCCGGATTCCCGGGCTTTTCTGACCTCAGCGGAGCCACGGTCCCTTGGTATGACGACATAGAGGAAGAATTTTTGAACGATTACGGAATGGATATAAAACCGTTTTTGGGCGAGCTGTTCAGCGAGGGCGAGCCGTCAAAGCTCAAGGCCCGCTACTGGAACAGGATAACCTCGCGCTTCACAAAGGCGCGTTTGGCTCCGCTTAGGGAGTGGTGCGCGCAAAACGGCAAAAAGCTTATCATGACCTCCGAAGCGAAGTTTGAGCCGGTGGACACGATCGAGGAGCGGGGCTCATACATAGAGTCCGAGAGCGGCGCGGCGCTGCCGTCGGTCGCTGTGGGGGGAGTTGAAGACGTGAGCGTTTTCGCGGCGTCTGCGGCGTCCGGACTTGCGTGTCAGTTCCGCGGCGGCGAGGCCGCGGCGTCGGTGTTTGGCGCGACCGGCTGGGGACTTATGCCGGAGCAGTTTGAAAACTGCCTGAGAAAACTGACCGAGTGCGGAATTACAACATTCGTTGTAAATTTCTGCTATCCGCGCCTGAGCGGAGCCGCTTTGAAGGGCGGCCACATCTCCTTCCCGGAGCATATCCCGTGGAAGGGTGTTATACCGGAGATTCTTGCCGAACTGAGGCGGGTGGCCGAAATCGAGGGCAAACGCGCCAGGAGGATCCTGCTGGTATGTCCGACCCGCGCCATGTGGAGCGTCTATGTCCCCGGCGGCGAGAACGCGGAGGCGAAAGAGCTCAGCGAGGCGGCTGCCGGAATAAGCGACAGGCTCCACGAGATGAGCCGCCGCTTTGATGTGACCGATGAGAATATGTTTGAAAATCTCGCTTCCGCCGGAGGAAACGGAGTCATAATGGGCGGGCGCTCATACGGCACTCTGTTGATAACTCCGGGCTGCGCCTTTACAAAAAAGGGAAAGCTAATGATCGAAAAGGCAAAGGCCAGCGGCGCGCGGATCCTGCGTGACATTCCCAGATCCGACACCGAGATCATACCGCTTGAGCTTATCCGCGACACCTTAAAGGAGATCGTTCCGATCGTGGTCAACCAGGACAAATGGACGATCACTCCGCCGGAGACAAATATCATGCCGCTCAGTCCCGATTACAGGAACGGCGGAGCGGAATTCCGCTTCCGGGCGGGCGATGATTTTTCCGGAGATGTTCGTCTGCTTGTGTCGGACGGCTGCCGCGAGGCGAGCATAAACGACATATTGATAAGCGTTTCGGACAAAGACGAGCGCGGAGAATATTATGAAATAACCGAAAATATCGTGTCGGGTGAAAATAAAATAGTTCTGGAGGGCTGCGGTGAGGTCTTCGCGTATCTGACCGGAAGCTTCAGGGTCGAGGCGGCTTCGGGCTATCGCAGTTTTGACCAAAGGCAGGTCCAGACCAAGAACAATTTCGTTCTGCGCCCCGCGGGAGCCGAGAGCGAGAACAACCTTGTGCGCTGCGGCTATCCGTTTGCCGACGTCTGCGCCTCGGCGAAAAAAATCATATATATTGAAGAAAACATCAATCGTCCGATCCTGAGGCTGCGCTGCGCCGACGCCTCTGTGATAGAAGTCTATTTCGACAACAAGTTCATCGGCCGCGTTTACGGCGAAAACAACACCCTGCCGGTCCCGCCGATGGCCGCTGATGAGAGGCATGTGGTTGAGATCCGCTGCTTCCCGTCGGGCTTCAATCTCTACGGCGACAGAGAGTATATTTTCGGCGACACGGGCAGAGCGGTGAGCCCCGGGGATCACGGATATATGGCCGATGACAACGTAAAGCTCGTGAACTGGAAAATTCCGAGAGAGATTGAACTAATCCGCGAGTTTTGACGGCGGATAATTTGTTAAAAATACATGTTTACAAAACCATTGTTTTTGTGTTATATTATTAACACGATAAACAAAATGAACTATGATTTGTAAAAAATCAAATAAAGATCAAAATCTTTGTTATGTTTTTCGAATGGGTTATGATGTTTTATGCAGCGGAGGTAGACATTCTTATGGACAACATGATGCAAAGAAGCGCGAACATTAACACGCTTGAACATAAAAACGCGGCAAACGAGAGGGAAAAATTTATCAGAAAACTGCTGCTCGGAGGCGGAGTATTCAATCCGAAAAAATCGGCGGAGCTGGGGATTAGGATGCAGTCGGACTTTTTTTCGGTCATTCTTGCCAGAATAAGTTTGGGCGACGGGATCCCGCGCTCCGACGTTCCGGAGATCATGTACGCGATCCGAAATATCGGCGAGGAGCTTTACGGCGCTTATTCCGAGTGTTACGGAGTGGACGTTGACGCGGTGACTGTGGGGTTCTTGTGCTGTCACGGAACGGATTCGGATTTTATCGCCGAACAGTCGGCGGATCTGAAGCGGCACATAAACGAGCTTTTCGGGCTTAACACGACCATGTCGCTCTGTACTCGGGAATGTTCGGTGGACGACTGCGGCAGATTATATAAAAACGCCAGGTACGCAATGCATTACCGTCTGTCGTTTAAGCCGTATTCGATAATCAATTACGATGAAACTTTTTCGATGTCGCGTCTTAGCTGCGAGTATCCCTCTTTGCTCGAGCGCGAGATCTTTGAGTGTATCCGCTCGCGCGACGAGGCGTCGCTGAAGCGCGCGATCGGCGCGTTTGTCGGCACTATAGACAACATGTCGTTTGACACGATCGTGCTCCACACGACGAGGTTGCTTCTTGCGGTCGACGGGCTCGCTGTCAGTGAAAAAAGTGAGAATGAGCCGGTCCACAACAGTATTATTGAGGATCTGATCTCGCTTGAGTCGATCAACGACCTTACGGAGTTTGTCGAAAACAGGTGCTGCGAGACCATGCGCTTTATTCAGGAGTCCAAATCGGACACGAAAAAGGATTACATAGTGTCCGCGATAATCAAATATATTAATGAAAATTATACCGATTCAGCATTGTCGGTAGAGGCGATCGCCGCCAGCGTTAACCGCAGCTCCAATTATATCCGCAGCATCTTTAAGCGGAGCCAGGGCATTTCGATCTCGGAATATCTTACGCGCAAGCGGTTCGACCAGGTCTGCAAAATGCTGATAGAGACAAATCTGACCGCCCGCGATATAGGCAAAGAGGTGGGCCTCAACTCCGGCAGCTATTTCTACACGTCTTTCAAAAAGTACACCGGATGCACCCCCGACAGCTATCGCAAGGCGCATCGGAGCCTAAATTATGACACGATTTAGCCGCGGGGCGTTGCCGGATACGGCTCGGGATGCGTGTTTTTAGGAAATTTTTCGGAATATTTCAAAAAAACCCTTGCATTTTCGGTTTGTCTGTGATATAATCTGAAATACTGATGCTTTACGAAAGCAAATTCTACAAATATACTATATACGCGCGGCGTATAAGGAGGAAGTTTTAAATGGTAACAGTTTTGGTTATTATTCATGTTATTATAGCGGTTGTGCTCACGGTAATAGTTCTGATGCAGCACGGCAGACAGCAGGGTTTGTCGGGCGCTATCGCCGGAGGAGCCGAGACGTTTTTCGGAAAGAACAAAGGCAGGACGATCGACGCGATGCTCAGGAAATTCACGGCGGTTTTTGCGATTTTGTTCATTCTTTCATCTATCGTTCTGACATACATTTCGATCCGTCAGGCCAATATTGATGAAGAAGCGAATGACGCCGCGGGAGACGAGACAAGCCAGACCATGAATGTTACAATGGACGAAAGCGGTAATCTGGTTGATGAAAGCGGAAACATAGTAATGTCGGCCGAAGATATGGCGGCGCAGGAAGCTGCAGCCGATGAGGACGTGACCGCCGAAGACGCAGCCGCCGAGGACGCGACTGCCGGAGACGCAGCCGCCGAGGACGTGACCGCCGATGATGCAGCCGCTGCCGATGAGGGAGCTGCTGCCGATGAGGGAGCTGCCGCGGATGCTGCGGGCGCCGTTGATCAGTCAACAGGAGCAGCTCAGGACGCAGCCGCCGAATAAGCCGGATCAAAATATATGAAACTTCAGGGTAGGCTTGCGCCTACCCGTTTTGTTCAATAAGAATATGATTAGGAGTGAAAATTATGAAGGACACAAAATTATTCGTTGTCATGCCCTGCTACAATGAGGAGGCGGTCCTGGGCGAGACTTCAAAGCGCATGCGCGAGCTGTTTAAGACCATGACGGCGGACGGGCTCATCTCGCCCGACAGCAAGATAGTAATGGTTGATGACGGGAGCCGCGACAAGACATGGAGCATAATCAGCGGCCTGTGCGACAGCGACAGCATATACCGCGGCGTCAAGCTCGCGCATAACGCGGGCCACCAGAAGGCGCTGCTCGCGGGACTTATGACCGTCAAGGACGAGTGCGACTGCGCCGTTTCGATCGACGCCGACCTTCAGGATGACATCAACGTTATTCCCGAAATGGTTAAAAAATTCGATGAAGGCTGCGACGTGGTTTACGGAGTGCGCAGCAAGCGCGAGACAGACACGTTTTTCAAGCGATTCACAGCCGAGGGCTTTTATAAGTTTTTCAAAATCATGGGCGCCGAGGTCGTCTATAACCACGCTGACTACCGCCTGATGAGCAGCCGCGCGCTGAACGCTCTCGGCGAGTATAAGGAGGCGAATCTTTTCCTGCGCGGAATTGTTCCGACGATAGGATATAAGAGCGACTGCGTGTATTACGAGCGCGCCGAGCGATTTGCGGGCGAAAGCAAATATCCTCTCAAAAAAATGCTTTCATTCGCGTTTGACGGAATAACCTCATTCAGCGTGAAGCCGATAAAAATCGTGTGGACGGTCGGTCTTTTGGTATGCGTGGCGGCGATAATAGCGGCGATATATACAATTATTTCAAAATGTTTGGGATATTCCACCGACGGATGGGCGTCGCTCATGTGCTCGATATGGTTCCTGGGCGGAGTGCAGCTTGTCTCGGTCGGCGTGATCGGCGAGTACATAGGCAAAATTTATAAAGAGACAAAAGCCCGTCCCAGATATATTGTTGAGGAATACAGGAAAAAGTAGACAATAATATGTTTTTGTAAAATTTCTATTAATATTCTATTAATAAATCGGGAAATTTATTGAGAAAAAACGCGTTTTGTGCTATAATGATACGGAAACGCGAACAATAGATCCGAAATTAATTAATATGAGGTGTTTATGTGAAAAAGAGAATTATTGCGGCGCTGCTGACGCTTTGCGTGACGATGTCGTGCATGGGAGCGTTTGCCTATGACCCGAACTGGTGGGCCGTGGACACTGTGAAAGGTGCGATGGATTACAGTCTTATTTCCACCGAATACGGCAAAAAGCCGTATACCGATGCGATAAACAGACTTGACTTTATTAATGTGGCCGTTAATATTTACGCCACGATAACAGCCGAGAATGTGTCCTCGAACGCTTACAATCCGTTTATCGACACCGACAACGCGTTCCCGAACATGGCATATTACGCGGGAATCATCAGCGGCGACGGAGAGGGACATTTTTTCCCGGCGAACTTCATAACGAGAGAGGAAATGTGCAAGGTAATAACGAGCATGTTGTCCGCGGCGGGCGTTTTGGGCCCGTACTTCCCGTCGAGCGGCGTGTTTGACGATATAATCGACGCGGACCAGATCGACTATTGGGCCAGAGACTATGTCGCGTTCATGCTTGACAACGATCTTATGGCGGGTTACGAAGGCTATTTCAAGCCGCTTGAATATGTATCCCGCGAGGAGGCCGCGATAATAGCCTATCGCTGTTATGTAAAATATGGGAGGGATGTTGACGGCTATATCCAGTCGGCCCTCAAGGAGGGAACCGACTCAAACGGCAGAACGATCTACACGCTTGAAAAGACGGTCATGCAGGACAACGGCACGGTTATCGCGCTTCGCAACGCGCCCGATAAGCAGCTCGTGACCCCCGGCGGAGAGATAGTCGGCGGCGGCAGCGAGCCGGTTGTGGAGACCGATCCCGATCCTGTTCCGGACGGAACCGGAGGCTTCGCGCCCAGCGGTACCCCGCTTCAGGTGCCCGACGCCGACGGCCTGTATAAGCTCAAGACCTATTCCGAGACCCTTGCCACAGGCGAGGCGATGGATAAAGAAATGAGAATATTCGGCGCTCTCGGAGCCAAATATACCTCGGCGGAGGAAGCCGACGCGCATATGACCGACGTCACAGTGGCTGTCTGGGAGCTTCCCGAGGGAGAAACCGAGCTCCGCACCGGCTGGAGAACGTTTAAGATCAATACTGTTCTCAAGGACGATGTTGTCGCCATATTCAATGAGATCTACAATTCGCCCACCAAACCGCCTATCAAGGACGCGACCGGTTACGCGTGGCGCAGCGCCATGGCCGGCGGAAGCCTGTCAGACCATAACTACGGCACGGTCATCGATCTTAACTATAACGAGAACTATTGCTTATACAAGAGCGGTCAGCAGATAGGAACATTCTATGACCCCGAGAACTCGATATTCTCGTTCTCGCCCACCGGAGCGGTGGTCCAGACCTTCGCGAAATACGGCTGGCTCTGGGGCGGAAACGCTTGGGTAAGCGGCACCGTTGACCACATGCATTTTACATATCTCGGAAAATAATCAAAATACCCCCGGCGTTTGCCCGCTAATCCTTCAAAAGGAAAATATTTTTGATGAAGCGCGGCAAGGCGGGGGTTTGCCTTATTTGAGTTGTTTATTCTGTGTCAGGAGGTAGAATATGAAAAAATTTATTGCTGTTTTTCTGTGCCTTGCGATGTGTCTCGCGCAGATGACTTTTGTCGGCGCGCAGAGCTTGGATGAGCCGCCCGAGGCGGCCGCAGCCGCAGAAAAGCTTCCCGCGTTTCCCGGCGCTGAGGGCGGCGGAATGTACACGACCGGGGCGAGAGGCTCGTCAAACCCGACGGTTTATCATGTCACAAACACCAACGACAGCGGCACGGGGTCGTTCCGCGACGCGGTCTCAAAAGAGAACCGGATAATCGTTTTTGACGTCGGGGGAAAAATAAATATAAAGTCGCCCATTAACCTTTCAAAGAAAAATCTGACGATTCTGGGCCAGACCGCGCCGGGCGACGGAATATGCATTTCGGGCGCTCCGGTCAAGGTCAGCGCCGACAACATAATCATGCGCTATCTCAGGTTCCGCATGGGCGTTTACAGCGAGGTCGACAAGAAGTATGACGACGACGCGCTTGGCGGCACAAGCAGCACATCGAACCTGATCGTCGATCACTGCAGCATGAGCTGGTCGACCGACGAGTGCTGCTCGTTCTACGCGATAAAGGACTCAACGATCCAGTGGTGCATCATGACCGAGCCGCTCAACCGTTCGATCCACGACGAGGGCAGCGGCATAGAGGCTCACGGCTACGGCGGTATCTGGGGCGGCGTCAACGTCTCGTACCACCACAACATGGTGTCAAGCGCCAACAACCGCTTTCCCCGTGTCGGCACAAGCGAGACTGTCAGCTCCTACAATGGCGGCAAGGACACCGAGAGCCTGCTCGATATCCGAAACAACGTGTTCTATAACTGGAACGGCAACAACTCCTACGGCGGCGAGAACGGAGTGCGCGTGAACCTTGTCGGCAATTACTACAAGGAAGGTCCCGCCAGCAGCTCGATCAACAGGTTTTATGAGATGTACGGCGGCAGCAAGGGCGGCAAGTCAAAATGGGGAACCGACATAGCCGTTGACGGAAATTATTATGCCTCGAAAAGCAGCCAATCGTCCACAGTCAGAGCGATAAACGAGGACAACACAAAGGGCGTTGACACAAGAGGCTGCAAAACCTATAATATAGAAAAATACGACGAGACCATAGCCGGAACCGCGACCAACCACACCCAGTATATACATGAATACCCGATCGGCACACACTCGGCCGAGGAAGCCTTTAATCTGGTGCTTGAGCACGCGGGCGACAGCCTCAGCCGCGACTCGGTCGACGAGCGCGCGGTAAACGACGCGAGAACCGGAACCGCCAAAATGGGCAATAACGGAATAATCGACCTGGCGCATCTCAAGAAAATGGAGCAGCCCGTTTATAACAGCGGCACGATCATCGACACCGACGGTGACGGAATGGCCGACGAGTATGAGAAGGACCATGGGCTCGATATAAACAAGAACGACGCGCTTGATAAGACAAGCGAGGGTTATTTCAATATAGAGGCTTATGCGAATTGGCTGGCCGAGGGCAACGAGCTTGAAATTCCCCCGTCGCCCACTCTTGACCCGAATCAGCCCACGCCCACCCCGTCTCCCACACCCACGCCGACCCCGATACCGAGGCATAATATAACGGTCGACGAGAACATGCAGAACGGTTCGATCGAGATAAACGGAGTTTCGAGCCGAACGATAACATGGAACGCGGCGGAGCACAAGAGCGAGATAGACGGCGAAAAGACGCTTAATCTCAACGGGATCGAGGGCAGCGACGGCACCATAACGATGTACGACCCGACGACCGCAGCGTTCGAGTTCGGCGGCAGAACCAGCGCCAAGGGGGAAACAAATCCCTCCGCAAAACCGCCGTTTACAAGCTCAAACAAGCCGAGCGGAAGCGTTTATATGATAAAGCCTGCGGTCGACGGAGAGATGAAGATCAGCTTTTATGTCTATGGCGGCAAGGAGCTTAATATCTACGACAACACCGCGAAAAAATATATTGTTCAAAGTAGCCGGAAGCCGGCCGAGGGATATTACGAGCACAGCTTTGAATGTTCTGCGGGCAGCGAGATCTACGCGTGGGCCGACGGCTCGAAGATAGGTATAGAGAGCGTGACCGTGACCGGAGGCGGCGGAGCATCCGCCAAGGTCGGCGAGATCGTGAGCGTCACGACACTGCCGGAAAGCGGCTACAAGGCGCACGGGATCTACACGAAACCCGAGACAGAAACGCATATGCTCGCGGAAAACAGCTTTTCGTTCATAATGCCCGACAGCGACGTGGTTGTCGGGGCGGAGTTCAAGGACGAGTCTCTGCCGCTGCCCACGCCCGATCCGACATCGGCGCCCACGACGGAGCCCACGACGGAACCGAGCGCCGCGCCGACAAACGCGCCCGAACCCGTGACCACGCCCGAGCCTTTGGGAACTCCCGGGCCGCACGATTATCTTTATGAGATCAACGGCTATGAGTTCGGCGCGGACGGAAAGATAAATATAGACTTAACCTATCACGGCGGCGGAACCGACAGAGCGAGACTTATAATAGCCTCGTATACCGACGGCGGAGCTCTCCGCGGCGCGGAGATGTACGACATAACAGGCGGTGATGTTTCGGGCGTTGACTACAGCGGTCCGGCCGATAACATTAAAATATTTATCTGGGACTTTGACACGCTGGAGCCTTTGGCCGAAAGCAGATAAAAAAACCGAAAATTATGACAAATAATCATGCTTATCGGTATTGAACCGTACAATAAAATGTGCTATAATATGTTTAATAAGTTTGGGGAGTAGCATACGGCTAATGCCGCTGCGTGCCTCGTCATCACGGCGCTAAGCGCCCGGGGCCGCAATTCTCTTATAAAGAATTTGCGAGACTGTAACTTAAGGGTTTATTTTCGTACCCTTAGGTTATGGTCTCTTTTATTTTAAGTTTATTTATTTCAGGAGGATGAACCATGAAAAGACTGATCTCATTACTTTTATCGGCGGCGATCTGCCTGACGCTCTGCGCCTTTGACGCGGGCGGCAAAAACACCGTGTCAGCCGCGTCCGACGGAGAGTATCCGGCGTTCCCGGGCGCGGAGGGCGGCGGAATGTATACCACCGGCGCCAGAGCCGCGGCAAACCCCGAGATTTTTCATGTGAAAAATCTGGATGACAGCGGCACGGGATCGCTGCGCGACGCGGTATCGCAAAGCAACAGAATAATTGTGTTCGACGTGGCGGGAACGATCAAACTTGAAACACCGATTTACCTGAAAAAGGGAAATCTGACGATTTTGGGCCAGACTTCGCCCGGCGACGGAATTTGCATATCCGGCGCGCCGACTTATGTGCAGGCGAGCAATATAATCGTGCGCTATTTGAGATTCAGAATGGGCGTATATGATTATAAGAATAAGAAATATGACGAAGACACGTTCACGGACGGAAAGGATCAGGATCACGTTATTGTCGACCATTGCAGCATGAGCTGGTCGAACGACGAATGCTGCTCGCTTTACGCGATAAAGGACTCGACCGTTCAGTGGTGCCTGCTCACCGAGCCGCTGAATAAATCGATCCATGATGAGGGAAGCGGAGTTGAGGAACACGGCTACGGCGGACTTTGGGGCGGCGTGAATATGACATACCACCATAATTTTATATCAAACGCCAAAAGCCGTTTCCCGAGAGTCGCGACAAGCGCCACGACCTCGTCTTACAAAGGACAAAACGATAAGTTGAGCCTGCTTGATGTGAGGAACAATGTGTTTTACAATTGGCGCGACAACGCGTCTTACGGCGGCGAGAATATGGTCAGGGTCAATCTGGTAAACAACTATTACAAAGAAGGCCCCGCCAGCAGCAGTATCAAAAGGTTTTATCAGTTTACGCCCGCCACGAAAGGAAGCACCAAGGGCTGGTCGACCGATCTTGCCATAGACGGAAATTTTTATGATGCGAAAAGTCCGGATTCAAAAGTTGATAAAATTAATGCGGATAATACAACAGAATCAGCCTTTAAGTTCGATAGCGGCGTTACGACTTATAATGTCGAAAAATATGATGAAAACGAGCCGGGAACCGAGACCAATCACACTCAGTATATTCATGATTATCCTATAAATACTCAGTCGGCCCAAGACGCGTATGAGCTGGTGCTGGATAAGGTCGGAGCGAGCCTGAAGCGCGATTATGTGGACGAGCTCGCGATCAGCGACGCGCGCGGCAGAAAGGCGAGCCGCGGCACAAACGGCATTGTGAATTATGATGACTGGATTAAATTTGAGCCGATAACCTATGACGGAAAAAGGGCTCCCGACGCCGATAATGACGGAATGTCTGACGCGTATGAAGAGGAAATGGGTCTTAATAAAAACAACGCATCCGACGCGCTTGAAATGGACTCCGAAAACAAATATTATAATATCGAAGCTTACGCCAATTGGCTGGCCGCGGGCAACGAAATTCCCGAAACCACACCCGATCCGAACGCCACGCCGACGCCAAAGCCGACGGCAACTCCGACTCCCGCGCCGACAAACACGCCGATGCCCACGGCTGTTCCGGAGTATAATATTTCGATCGACGGAAATATAGAGAACGGCTCGATCGAGATAAACGGAGTTTCGAGCCGAACGATAACATGGGAGGCCGCCGAGCATCAAAGCGAGATAAACGGCGCGAAAACTTTTAACTTAAACGGCGTTGACAAAAGCGGAGGCACGCTTGACATATACGATCCCGAAACAACGGTCGAAACCTATGAAGGTTCGGTGATAGCCAGAGCCGATCAAGGCTCCAATCCGAATGTAAGCGCAAAGCCTTTTACGGGCAGCGAAAAGCCCTCCGGCTCGGTGTTTATGGTGTGTCCCGCGAGCGACGGCAAACTGGTTATGGAATACTATGTCTACGGCGGCAGCGCCAGAACGGTGCACGTTTACGACAACGCCAATGATAAGGATTTGGAAACGATCAGCCGCAGTGCAAAAGGCATATACACATTTGAGGGTGAATGCAAGGCCGGCAATATGTATTATTTGTGGATCGACGGCTCAAAGCTGGGGCTCAAAAGCGTGAGGGTGACGGGCGGCGGGATCGCTGCGAAGGTCGGCGAGACTGTGAGCGTCAAGACTGTTCCGAACGCGGGCTATAAAGCCGGATCGGTGTTTACCGAGCCCGAGACCGAGGTCGCAAAGCTTGAGGAAAACAGTTACAGCTTTACTATGCCGAACAGCGATGTCACGGTGGGGGCGAGCTTTGTAAGCGCCGACACACCGACGCCGACGCCGACGGCAATTCCCACGACCGCGCCGACTCCTACTGCAGCTCCCACAGCCGCGCCGACTCCTACTGCGGTTCCCACGGCTGTGCCCACGATCGCTCCCTCGCCGACGATCGAGCCTTTAAAGCCCACCGACGCGCCCGTACCGACCGAGAGCGCGGCTCCTTCCGAGACTCCGTTTCCTTCCGAAGCTCCGTCTCCAACCTTAGAGCCGACTCCCGAACCGACATCGGGGCCCACTGACGAGCCGACAACGGTTACGCCGACTCCCGAGGCCGAGCCTACGGCCTCGCCCGAAGCGAGCGCCGCGCCGACAAACGCGCCCGAACCCGTGACCACGCCCGAGCCTTCGGGAACTCCCGGGCCGCACGATTATCTTTATGAGATCAACGGTTATGAGTTCGGCGTTGACGGAAAGATAAATATAGATTTAACATATAACGGCGGCGGAACCGACAGAGCGAGACTTATAATAGCCTCCTACGCCGACGAGGGGATCATGACTGATATTAAAATGTTTGACATAACCGGAAACGACTTGTCCGGAGTTGATTATCAAAATCCCGGCGGCGGCATTAAGATATTCATATGGGACCCCGAAACATTGGCCCCGCTGAGCCTGATGTACAGTAAATAAAAAAGAAGCGACTCAAAGCATACGGCTTTGAGTTGCTTAGGACTCCTGTGAAGCATTTATGCTTAGTGGGAAAGGGAGCGCTCGGGTCCGGCGAGCGCAATTGGGGCAGGCTTTAAAAGCTTGAAAAATTGTTATTAATATAGCTACAATAAAGCTGCGAGCTAAAAACAGCTTTGATATGATCGCCGAACCCGGTTCCGTCATGCCACGCCCGGACGGCAAAGAAACTGTTTTTAGCTCGCGCAAAGCGCATATTTTCAAGAGTTTTAAGGGGAAGAAGTCCCCTGATTCGTTACGTCCGAAGGACGGAGCGGGTGAAGTTTCACGCTTTGCGTGAAAGGGAATAAGCGCAGGGATCTGCGACGCTACCCGTACGCTATCGGCTCGCTGCTTAGCACATCGACCGAACCGTCGCTGTAGACATTTACGGTCAGGATCAGGTTTTCGCTTTCGAGACGGATCTGCATTGTGTAATAGGTCATTCCGTTTGCGTCCGTTTGGGGATTAAGCTCGCTCGGGTCCCCGTCAAGCGTTACTCCGTAGGTATATTCGGCAATATTTATCGCTTCTTCCGCGGTAAAGCTGTCGGGGTCTCCGTCCGACAGGCCGCCGCGGTTTTTGAGGCTCTCCGAGATAAGATCGTAGATCTTTGTCTGCTCCGGCGTGAGTTTGGATCTGTCGACCGATTCAAGCATCTCACGGGCGTCGTCATACATTCCCGCCTCGAAAAACGACCGCGCCTCTGCCAGCGCCGAAGCGTCCTTATCCGACGCTGCCGACGTCTCGGTCGCGCCGTTCGGCGCTGCGCTGCGGGCGGGCGGCGCCGAATTTTCCGCGGACGCCGAAGGCTCCGATCGGCCGTCATCGAATTTTGACACTGTGGTGTCGCCTTTGTTTTCGTCGGCCGCGGGTGTCGGCTCGGCGGCTTTATCTTTTCCGCCGCAGGCGGAAAGCGATGCCGCGCACAGGCCGAGAGAGATAATGACCGCGCCCGCTTTATAAAGCAGTTTATTTTTCATAACAGCCACCTTTTTGTTATTGGTTTTCCGATTCGGGAGCCTTTTCGGCACTCGGACCGGCATCGTTCTCATCGTCTTGTTCCTTTTCGATCCGGGCTATTGAGGTGATCTTAACGCCGCTGCCGAGCCGCATCAGCTTAACGCCGCGCGTAACTCTGCCGTAGGTGCTGATGTCCTCGGAGTCTATCCTGATTATGACGCCCTCCGATGTGACAAGAACAATATCGTCATCGGGAGTCACGACCTTAATTCCCGCGATCTTTCCGGTGTCGGCGGTGATCTTGTAGGTAGAGCAGCCCTTTCCGCCGCGGGCCTGGATCTTATACTCCGAAAGCTCGGTGCGTTTGCCGTAACCGTTCTCGGAAACGACCAGCATTTTCGCTCCCTCGCGGTACACGCTCATGCCCACAACAAAGTCATCGTCGTCAAGCTTGATCGCCCGTACTCCGCGCGAGACTCTGCCCAGCTCGCGGGCGTCGCGCTCGTTAAAGCGGATCATTTTTCCGTTGTGTGTACCCACAAACAAATCGGTGTTGCCGTCGGTCAGCTTGACTCTGAGCAGCTCGTCGCCGTCCTGGAGCTTGATCGCCAGCTTTCCGCCTCTCGGCGCGTTCTGATATTCCATGATGTCGGTCTTTTTGATCACGCCCTGTCTGGTGCACATGGTCAGATACTGTCCGCTCTTATATTCGCGGATCGGGATCATTGCCGAGATCGTCTCGCCGGGCGCGAGCTCCAGCAGATTGACGATCGGCGTGCCCTTTGCCTGACGGCCTGCCTCCGGAATGCGATAGGCCTTGATCCTGAACATCCGTCCCGTGTTGGTGAAGAACAGGATGTATGAATGAGTTGAGGAAATAAACATTGTCGAGACAAAGTCCTCCTCCTTGGTCTGCATTCCGATAATGCCCTTTCCGCCTCTGTGCTGGCTCTTGTATGTGTCGGCGGGCAGGCGCTTGATGTAGCCCTGGTGGGTCATGGTTATAACGTTGTCCTCTTCCTCGATCAGATCCTCAATGTCTATATCGTCCGCCACGGGCTCGATCGAGGTGCGGCGCTCGTCGCCGAACTTGTCCTTGATCGCGGTGATCTCCTCTTTGATTATGTCAAGCACCATCTGCTCGCTGCCGAGGACCTCGGTCAGGTGCTTGATAAGTGCGTGGACCTCGCTCAGCTCGTTCTCGATCTTTTCGCGTTCAAGGCCGCTGAGCCTCGCCAGACGCATGTCGAGAATCGCCTGCGCCTGAACGTCGGAAAACTCAAATCTTTCGATGAGACGGGCCTTCGCGTCGTTATAGCTGTTTCGGATTATGCTGATTACCTCGTCGATATTGTCAAGGGCCTTGCTGAGGCCTTCCAGAATGTGCGCCCTCGCCTCGGCCTTCTTTTTGTCGAACTTGGTGCGGCGGATGATGACCTCCTTCTGGAAGTCAACGTACTGCGTCAGAACCTCCTTGAGCGACAGCACCTTCGGCGACGTTCTGTCAACCAGGGCCAGCATGATCACGCTGAACGAGTCTTCAAGCTGGGTGTACTTGAACAATTGGTTCAAAACGATCTGCGCGTTCACGTCGCGCTTCAGCTCGATCACGATTCGCAGACCGTCTCTGTCGGACTCGTCGCGCAGATCCGAAATGCCCTCGATCCGCTTCTCGTGGACAAGATCGGCTATCTTTTCGATCAGCCTCGCCTTGTTCACCATATAGGGGATCTCGGTAACAACAATGCGCTCGCGGTTCTCCTTCCACTGCTGTATCTCTGTGCGGGCGCGGATCTTCAGCTTGCCGCGTCCCGTGGCGTAGGCCGCCCTTATACCGCTGCTGCCCATGATCATCGCGCCCGTGGGGAAGTCGGGGCCTGGAATGTGCTCCATAAGCTCGTCAAGGGTGATGTCGGGATTGTCGATCAGCGCGACAACGCCGTCGATGACCTCGCCCAGATTGTGCGGCGGGATCTTCGTGGCCATGCCGACCGCGATTCCGTCCGAACCGTTTACCAAAAGGTGCGGGAACCTTGACGGCAGCACGACGGGCTCGTCGCGGCTCTCGTCAAAGTTAGGCATAAAGTCAACCGTGTCTTTGTCGATGTCGGTCAGCATATTGAGCGACAGTTTGGCCATGCGCGACTCGGTGTATCTGTAAGCCGCGGCGGGGTCGCCGTCCACCGAACCGAAGTTTCCGTGACCGTCGATCGTGGGATAGCGCATAGAAAAGTCCTGCGCCATTCTCACCATAGCGTCATAAACCGACGCGTCGCCGTGGGGATGATATCTGCCCAGCACGTTGCCGACGGTGGTCGCGCACTTTTTGTATGGCTTGTCGGGTGTGATCCCGTCCTCATACATGGCGTAAAGTATTCTCCTGTGTACCGGCTTGAGTCCGTCGCGCACATCGGGCAGGGCCCTGCCCACGATGACCGACATTGAGTAGTCGATATACGACTTTTTCATCTCGTTGTCAAGGTCTACCGGGATAATGTTGAGTTTGCTCGGATCAAACATCGGCGCGTTTTCTTTGCCTTTTGTGTTTGCCATAAATTTTGTCTCCTTTTTAGTTATATGTCTCTGAGCTGAAAAAACGGCTCTAAAATCAAAAACTTGTTTTTATGTCCTAAAATAGTTATTAGACAAAAATCCCCAAAACCCTTTTAAAAATTAAAAAATATATCCAAATTTATTTGATGTACGAAATTTTATTAAAAATCTCAAGTTTTATACAACAAAAAACCACTACCTATAGGAAAGGTAGTGATTAATCGGAGCGCAAGGCTCATGGAGCTGGTGATGGGACTCGAACCCGCGACCTGCTGATTACAAATCAGCTGCTCTACCAATTGAGCTACACCAGCGTTTTCACGGCTTTTAAGACGCCGTCAACAAATGCTATGATACCACATTTTCGGGGGTTTGTCAACACTTTTCGGATAAAATTTTGAGGAAAAATGAATAGAAAATTAATGATTGCGGCGGCGTTTTTTATGTAGTATAATAGAAAAAGATCATAATTTTTGGCATTATCGGTGAGGGACATGAATATCATAGAATTAATTAATGTGAACAAGTATTATATAAAATCCCAAAGTCCGCCGCGCAGGCTCATGGCGGCGGTTTCGGGCGCTGAAAACACGGAGGGCAGCTTCCGCGCGCTGCGCGATATAAATTTCTCGGCGGCCCCGGGTGAGTGCGTCGGGATAATCGGCCGCAACGGTTCGGGAAAATCGACCCTGCTGCGAATCCTTTCGGGCATGACCTCGGCCGACAGCGGCGAGATCCGAATCCGCGGGCGCGTCGCCGCAATGCTTGAACCGGGGATAGGTTTTAATCCCGAGTACTCGGGCACGGAAAACATATTTTTGAGCGGAGCTCTCGGCGGTCACGACAAAAAAGAGACAGAAAAAGCCGTATCGTCAATAATGGAGTTCGCGGAGATCCCGGAGGAGTTCCGCGCTATGCCGGTCAAGACCTATTCCGCGGGAATGCTGATGCGGCTGGGTTTTTCGGTCATGCTCAGGGACGACAGCGATATAATTCTTGTGGACGAGGCTCTGGGCGTGGGCGACATCCGTTTCCGCGCCAAGTGCTATCGTCGGTTCGAGGAACTGAAGGAGCGCGGAAGAACCATACTGTTCGTGTCGCATGATCCCGACGCGGTGCGGCGGTTCTGCACCCGCGCGGTCTGGCTCGACAACGGCGCGGTCCGCGCCGACGGCGGGGTGGCGGAGGTAACATCTGCGTATATGGAATTTTGCGTCCAGCCAGAGGACAGCCGCGGCGCAAACGGTGGAGATTTTATCAATCGTTACGGCAGCGCCCCGGGGTCGATAAGATCGGTAAGCGTGACTCCGACGGCGGAGCTTGGCGGAAGGTGCGAGATAACCGTCGAGGCGGAGCTTCCCGAGGGAGCCGACCTTAAAACCGCGGGTATTGCGGTCTCGTTAAAGGACGGATACGGGCTTGATCTGTGCGTTTTCCGCACCGAGAAACCTTTCAGGGCGGGCAAAAACACAGTGAGGTTCATGTTTAAAAACAGGCTCGCGCCCGGGGATTATTCCGTTTCGGCCGGGCTTGAGAAGCGGGACGGCTCCCCGATTTCGTACTATGAATACATTGAGGGCGCGGCGGAGTTCAGATCAACAAACGCGTCGGGCAAAGAGATATTCGGCCTCGTGAATCTGCCCGCGGAAATTGAGTATAAATAAAAGGCGGTGGTCGCTTGAAACACGGCAAAAACACAATATCATCCGCTCTGGGCGCTCTTGACGGAGCGGGCTTGGGCACGGCGGCAAGGCGGATAGTCTGCGAACTGCGTGCACTGAAGCCGCGCGCGAAAAAAAGCGCGGCGCACGATGCGAAGGCTGTGGGCGCGATCGGCCCCGAGATGTCGGCGATCGTCTGCACTCTGGGAAAAAGCGAAAAGCTGATAAGCGCGGTCCGCTCACTCGAGAACCAGACTCTGCCGCGCGGCGAGTATGAGATAATAGTTGTGTCAAGCGGAGGGAGACTCGACGCGGAGCTTGAAAAAAAGCTCGGTGGCGCGAGGATAATAACCGTTCCCGAGGCGGGTCTGAGCCGCGCGCGGAACGCCGGAGCCGCGGTGGCGGGAGGAATGTACCTCACCTACATAGACGATGACGCGATAGCCGCTCCCGATCTGCTCGAGTCGGTCCGCGGCGCGTTCAGAGCGCACAAAAACGCCGGAGTGATCGGCGGTCAGGTCTTGCTGCGCGAACCGCCGCGCGACATAGTTTTGAGCGGACATGAGGATCTGTGGAGCGAGTTCCGCATTCCGGGCAAAAAATACCGAGAGGCGAAATTTCAATATGATTTCCCTTTCGGAGCCGATTTTTCGGTGCTTCACGCTTTTCTCGACGAGGCCGGGGGTTTTGACTTGAGATACGGCCGCGTCGGTCATGACTACGCGGGCGGTGAGGAAACCGCCTTGTGCTTTAAGGCTCTGAGCCTCGGATACAGGATCGGGCTTGAGCCGAAATGCCGCGTTCTGCATGACGTGGACGAGAGCAGATTTACGCGGGAGCACGTCGCGCGGACGATCGAGGCGGGGATAATGACTGCCCGCAGGCTCTTTGAGGACGGCTACAGCCGCTCGGACTGGGATCTGTCATACGCCCTTGAAAGGGTGAGCATAGCGGAAAGAGAAATAAAGCGTCTGCGCAAACGCGGGGCGGAGGAATTGGAAATTTTTTACAAAGAATGTGAGAGAAATGGGTTTGAAAAATTGGCTCGGGTCATTGAAAAACGGCAAAACTCAAAAATCGAATAGTTCCGACAGTTTCGGACAATATAAAAAGAGGTTCAATGAAATTTACGGCGCGGTGCTGCCGCGTCTTGACGAGGTCGGAAGGCGCGGGCTCGTGTCGGTCGTGCTGCCTGTTTATAACGGGGCGGATTACATAAAAAAAGCCGTCGAGTCGGTGCTCGCGCAGACTTACCGCGATTTTGAGCTGATCATCGTGAACGACGGCTCAAGCGATGACAGCGGGAAGATCGCCCGCGGCTATGCCGAAAAATGCCGAAATGTGAAATATATTGAGTTTGATCGGAACCGAAAGCTGCCCGCGGCGCTCAACGCGGGCTTTAAGGCGGCGGATGGCGAATTTTATACATGGATCAGCCATGACAATATTATGCTGCCCGAATTTTTGAAAATTATGACGGACGAGCTGCGCGGAAACCCGTCCGCCGCCATGGTCTACGCCAATATGAGAATAATTGACGAAAACGGAAGGATCCGCCGCGGCCACGGCTGGTACGAGTCTCCGCCGATGAGCGGAAACGTTATGCTGCCCGAAAGCGCGGCGGAGCTCAACGACGTTCCCAACAACACGGTGGGCGCGGCGTTTTTGTATCGCGCGAAGGCCGCGAAGTTCCTCGGCGGCTACGACGAAAAGCGGTTCGGCATCGAGGACTATGACTACTGGATGCGCATGAATGAAATTTTTGACATAATTCACAGCGAATATAAGGCGCCTGTATATCATTACAGATTTCACAAAAACTCCCTCACATCGCGCGACGCTGAACTGCGTATAACCGCCGACAGACCGCTGCTTATGGCTTATGACAAGGAGCGGCGCAGGCATATTCTGACCGGAATAGAACGCGGTACTATTGGGGAACTTAAAAACAGAATCATATCTTGTTAATACCTACAAAAACCAAAAGTATATTTTGTGCAACTTTCTCTGCATTTAAAATAGACAAAAAATTTCAAATATGCTAAAATAGAATTGGTTAATTTATATAAAATAAATATTTTATATGCGGCGGTGAGATTTTTTATGTTATCGCCGAAAAAGCATTTTCAAAAACTAAAGCCTAATAAAGACCGATTTTAAAATTAAATGCAAGGGAGACAGGATATGGATATTATTGATATTTACAAAAACGGAAAAAACAGAGACGCGGGAACTTATATTGACGACGCGCCCATGTACCTCTTTAATCAGGGTGTTAACTATGAGTCATACCGCATGCTCGGCGCGCACAGAGGAAAATCCTTTGACGGCAAGGACGGTTATCTGTTCGCCGTTTGGGCGCCTCACGCGAAGAGCGTTTCGGTGGTGTGCGACGGCAACGGCTGGGACCGCAACAAGGGCAGAATGTACAAGCACATGAACTTCGGCATCTGGGAGGTTTTCCTTGAGGGCATAGAGCCCGGTCAGTGCTACAAATACAGCATTGAGACCTTCCGGGGCGACATACTGCTCAAGGCCGATCCCTTCGCTTTCTGGAGCGAGGTCCGTCCGGCGAACGCGTCGATCACCACGGATATAAACTATGAATGGAATGACGGCGAGTGGATGGAAAAGCGGGCCAAGACCCCGCCTTATGACGCGCCGGTCAATATTTACGAGATGCACTTCGCCTCATGGAAAACGCATGACGACGGAACATTTCTGACCTACCGCGAGATGGCTGACGAGCTCATTCCTTATATAAAGAAAATGGGCTACACGCATATCGAGGTAATGCCCCTCACCGAGTTCCCGTTTGACGGCTCGTGGGGTTATCAGGTAACGGGCTATTACAGCGCGAACAGCCGATTCGGCAGACCCGAGGATCTTCGGTACTTTATCGACCGGTGCCACCAAAACGGCATAGGAATTATTATGGACTGGGTTCCCGCCCACTTCCCGAGAGATGATTACGCTCTGGCGAAGTTCGACGGCGACTGTCTGTTCGAGCATCCCGACAGCCGCAGGGGTGAGCACAAGGAATGGGGAACGCTGGTGTTTGACTGGACCAAGACCGAGATATGGTCGTTCCTTATCTCAAACGCTCTTTATTGGCTGACCGAGTACCACTTTGACGGGCTCCGCGTTGACGCGGTCTCCAGCATGCTCTATCTTGACTATAACCGCAACGACGGCGAGTGGCTGCCTAATAAATACGGCGGCAAGGAGAACCTTGAGGCCATCGAATTTTTGCAGAAGCTCAACATGGCTGTGTTCGAGCGCCTGCCCAACGTTATGATGATCGCTGAGGAGTCGACCGCGTGGGGCGGCGTTACCGCGCCCGCTCACGAGGGAGGCCTCGGATTTAACTTCAAATGGAACATGGGCTGGATGCACGATGTGCTTGACTATATGCAGTGCGACCCGTATTTCAGGAAGGGCAACCACAACAAGCTCACCTTCCCGATGATGTACGCCTTCGCCGAGAACTACATTCTTGCGCTTTCGCATGACGAGGTCGTTCACGGCAAGCGCAGCCTTATCGATAAGATGTGGGGCACCTATGAGGAAAAGTTCGCGGAGCTTCGGCTGCTGTTCGCCTTTATGTATTCGCATCCCGGCAAAAAGCTTTTGTTCATGGGGGGCGAGTTCGGACAGTTTGTTGAATGGCGGTTCGCCGAGCAGCTCGACTGGAACCTTGAGGAATACGAGACCCACAGAAAAATGTGGGACTATTCGGCGGCCCTCTGTCATTTCTATAAAGAGCATCCCGCGTTTTACGAGATCGAGCGCGAGAACGGCGGCGAATGGAAAGGGTTCAGATGGCTCAACGCGCAGGACGGCGAAAACAGTATTCTGTCCTATATGAGGTTCTCAAAGGACGAGAAGGACGCGATCGCGGTCGTTATCAATTTCACGCCGGTGGCGCACAAGCTGTACACCGTGGGCGTTCCGACAAACGGCACCTATACTGTTGTGCTTGACTCAAACGACGAGAAATTCGGCGGCGACGGCAGCGACAAGAAAAAGTCTTACCGCGCGAAGAAGATCCCGCGGGGCGAGTTTGATTATTCGATAGATATAGAAGTCCCGCCGCTTACCGCGCTTTATTTAAAGCGCTCGGCGCCGGCCCGCAGAACGAAAAAGACGGCGCAGACGGTCGGAAGCAAAACCGGAAAGACTGCCAAAACCGAAAAATAATTAAATCGATTTATTTATAGATTGCATTTGTAAAACAGGAGGAGATAAAATGAGGTCAAAAGAATGTGTGGCTATGATTCTTGCAGGCGGTCAGGGCAGCCGCTTGGGAATACTTACACAGAATGTAGCAAAGCCCGCAGTGCCCTTTGGCGGAAAGTACAGAATAATCGACTTCCCGCTCAGCAACTGCGCTCACTCGGGAATTGACACTGTCGGCGTTCTGACGCAGTATCAGCCCCTTGAGCTTAACACCTATATCGCTAACGGACAGCCTTGGGATCTTGACAGGACCAACGGCGGCGTGTTCGTGCTCCCGCCCTACACCTCGGCCGAGAAAGGCGAGTGGTACAAGGGCACGGCCAACGCGATTTATCAGAACATCGGATTCATGGAACAGTTTAATCCTAAGTATGTGGTTATCCTCTCGGGCGATCATATCTATAAGATGGACTACAACAAGATGCTCACCGCCCACAAGAAGGCGGAGGCAGACGCGACAATCGCGGTTATCGAGGTTCCGTGGGAGGAGGCTCCCCGCTTCGGCATAATGAACACCGATGAGAATATGCAGATAGTGGAGTTTGAGGAAAAGCCCGAGAACCCCAAGAGCAATCTGGCTTCTATGGGAGTTTACTGCTTCTCGTGGGACGTGCTCAAGAAATATCTTATCGACGACGAGGCGGATCCGGACTCCGAGAACGACTTCGGAAAGAACATCATTCCGGCGATGCTGGGCGACGGCCTGAAGCTTATGGCCCACAGGTTCGACGGCTACTGGAAGGATGTCGGAACAATACAGAGCCTTTGGGAGGCCAACATGGAGCTGCTTGACGACAAGCCGGGCTGCGACCTTGACGACGATACCTGGAAGATCTTCAGCAGGAACCCGATCAAGCCGCCCCAGTATGTGGGAGCCACAGGCTCGCTCAAGAACAGCTACACCACCGAGGGCTGCGAAATTTACGGACAGGTAGAGCACTCAATTTTGTTTGAGGGAGTAACGATCTGTGAGGGCGCTACCGTTAAGGATTCGATCGTGCTTCCGGGCGCCGTTATAAACAGCGGAGCTTCGATCAACAAGGCGATAATCGGTTCCGACGCCGAGATTGGCGAGGGAGCTGAGATCGGAAGCAAGGCTGACGACGCCAACAGCGACTACAACAACACAAAGATCTGCAGCGCTGACATCACGCTTATCGGTCCGGGAATAAAAATAGGAAATGAAAAGAAAGTCGCGGTTCTCTCAATGGTAACTGACGATATATGCTGACAGCTTAAAAAACAAAAAAGAATTTAATTTGAGGTGATATAAATGAAGAATGATATGCTTGGCGTAATATTTTCCGAGAACCCGGAGGCGAGCATGGGCGAGCTCACCAGTCTGCGCTCCCTTGCCGCTGTCCCCGTTGGCGGAAGATACAGAATTATAGATTTTATGCTGTCCAACATGGTTAACTCCGGTATTCTTAAAGTCGGAATAACCACTCCGGTCAACTACCAGTCGCTTATGGATCATCTGGGGACCGGCAAGGATTGGGATATGGACAGAAAGGACGACGGCCTTTACATACTGCCGCCCAAGGACACCGGCGAGTCGGATGTTGAGGCTGTCGGCGGCATTGAGCGCCTTGCCGGCATCTCGTCGTTCCTGGACAAGAGCCAGCAGGAATATGTGCTGGTTACGGACTGCAACACGATCTGCAATATAGACTTTGACAAGGTCCTTGAGTCGCATCTTGAAAACGAGGCGGACTTTACGCTTGTATGCACAAAGGTAAAGAACCTGACCCCCAAAGAGGCGAGAAAGCACATCCTGCTCAACGTTGACGAAAGTGACAATGTTACGGACATGCACGTATACCCCGGACACCAGGTGACGGATCTGTCTTATATGCACATGTTCATCACCCGCCGCGAGTCGCTTATGGAGCTTGTTGAATACGCTTCGACCCACGGCAAGCACCAGATCTCCAAGGA
The DNA here is from genome assembly GCA_947625055.1 of uncultured Monoglobus sp. Lineage (GTDB taxonomy): Bacteria > Bacillota > Clostridia > Monoglobales > Monoglobaceae > Monoglobus. The sequence goes on from CANQMT010000020.1 coordinate 26,830, forward strand.
CATTCTGCTGCCCGCGGTGCTCAACGATCAGGTCAAGGTCTGCGCCTATGAGTTTAACGGCTACCGCAAGAAGATAGACAGCATCCAGTCGTTCTACAAGGTTAATATCGACATGCTGAACAAAGAGGTCAGAGACGAGCTGTTCGGCCTCTCGGTCGACAATCCTATCTTCACAAAGATCAAGGACTCCGTTCCCACAAAGTATGCAAAGACCGCCGAGGTCGAGAATTCCTTTATCGCCGACGGCTGCAAGATCGAGGGCACGGTAAGGAACAGCGTGCTGTTCCGCGGCGTTCATGTCGGCAAGGGCGCGGTTATCGAGAACTCGATAATCATGCAGGACGCCGAGGTAATGGAAAACTGCCTGGTTGAAAACGTTATTTTCGATAAGGGCGTTATCCTGCGCAGCGGCAAGAAGCTTGTCGGTCAGGACACCTATCCGCTGGTTATCGGCAAAGAGATCGTCGTTTAATCCCGCGGATCAACTATGAATTTCGGAGCCGCGCGGCAAAAACGCCGCGCGGCGCAAATCCAGAACAACAACACATGAAAGGATGTGTAATATATGAGTAAGATTTTTATGGCGTCATCCGAGGTCGCGCCGTTCGCCAAAACAGGCGGTCTCGGCGATGTTGTGGGCTCGCTTCCCACAGCTCTCGCGGCGCTGGGCGACGATGTAAGAGTGGCTCTTCCGAAATACGGCTGCATCCCCCAGGAGTACTTAGAGCAGATGGAGTTCAAGTTCTTCATCTACATCCCTCTGGGCTGGAGACGCAAATACTGCGGCGTGTTCGAGCTTAAAAAGGAAGGCGTGACATATTATTTTATCGACAACGAGTATTATTTCGGCGACCCCTATCTCTATAAGTGGAACGATCTGGAGCGCTTCGCGTTCTTTGACAAGGCGGCGCTTGAGATCTTAAAGCACCTTGAGTGGAAGCCGGACGTTATACACTGCCACGACTGGCAGACAGGCATGGTGCCCGTGCTGCTCAACGCCTACTATGTGCGCGACGAGTTCTACGCGGGAATCAAAACCGTGTTCACGATCCATAATCTCCGCTATCAGGGAATTTATTCGATCGACATCGTGGCCGACTTTTTCTCGCTGGGAAGAGATTTCTTCACCTCCGACAAGCTCGAGTTCCACGGCTGCGCAAACCTGCTCAAGGGCGGTATAGTTTACTCTGATTTTGTTACCACGGTAAGCCCCACATACGCGGCGGAGATACAGACGCCCACGGGCGGCGAGAAGCTTGACGGCCTGCTCTCGGCGAGGAACCAGTCGCTGTTCGGAATACTTAACGGAATTGATTATGAGGTATACAACCCCAAGACCGATCCGATGATTTTTGAGAACTTTGACGTTCGCACGGTGCTCAAGCGCAAGAAGGAAAACAAGATGAAGCTGCAGGAGCAGCTCGGCCTCACGATCGACGGCGAGAAGGTCATGATAGGCATCATCTCGCGCTTGGTCGACCAGAAGGGCTTTGACATAATCGCCGAGGCGATGGGCGAGCTGATGAATATGGACATTCAACTTGTCGTTGTCGGCACGGGCGAGGCGAAGTATGAAAATCTGTTCCGCCACAACGCGTGGTGCAACTCTCAGAAGATGTCGGCAAACATCATGTTCAGCAACGAGCTGGCGCACAAGGTATACGCCGCCTGCGATCTGTTCCTGATGCCGTCGATGTTCGAGCCCTGCGGCCTGAGCCAGATGATCTCGCTTGCCTACGGCACGATTCCGATCGTGCGCGAGACGGGCGGACTCAAGGACTCGATCCGGCCCTACAACGAGTACACCGGCGAGGGCAACGGATTCAGTTTCTATCCCTACACCGCTCACGATATGATGCACACGATACGCTACGCGATCGAGATATTCAGCAAGAAAGACATCTGGAACAAGCTGGTCAAGAACGCAATGAAGCAGGATTTCTCGTGGAAGGAGTCCGCGAAGCAGTACCAGGATATGTATGACAAGCTTTTAGGCTAATATTGCATCAAGCCTCTCCCCGGAAACGGGGAGAGGCTTGATTTTCGGCGCTGCGCAAGAAGATACGCCGAGGTGTGAAACGGTAATTATCACTTGATACGAAAGATCCGTCTTTCGCGTTTTTTTATTGCATTTTCTGTTGACTTTTGCTAAAATTTGTAGTAAAATAATACAGGCAGTTGTATGCTTTTATAAAAATTGAAAGGAGAGGTTAAAATGGATGACAAAAAGAAAGCATTCAAACCCTATATTCCGGCGGACAAGATAGTTCCGGAATTTACGGTAACATCAATTGTGCTGGGCATAATCCTCGCGGTTGTGTTCGGCGCGGCCAACGCTTATCTCGGTCTCCGCGTGGGCATGACGGTTTCGGCCTCGATCCCCGCGGCGGTTATCTCGATGGGCGTTATCAGACTCATCCTCAGGAAGAATTCAATTCTTGAGAACAACATGGTCCAGACCATCGGTTCCGCCGGTGAGTCGCTGGCGGCGGGCGCGATATTTACTCTGCCCGCGCTGTTCATGTGGGCTGCGGAGGACAGCTCCGTGGCGACGCCCTCGTTTTTAATGATCACGTTCATCGCGATATGCGGCGGCGTTCTGGGCGTTCTGTTCATGATCCCCCTGCGCACGGCCCTTATCGTTGAGGAGCACGGAGTGCTGCCCTTCCCCGAAGGAACAGCTTGCTCCGAGGTATTGCTTGCCGGCGAGGAAGGCGGCGACAAGTCAAAGCTTGTGTTCTCGGGTCTCGGTATCGCGGCGGTATACAAGTTCATCGCCGACGGTCTGTGCCTGTTCCCCAGCGAGGTCGATTGGTCGATCAAGGCTTATCCCGGTTCGGGTATAGGAATGGACGTTCTGCCCGCTCTGGTAGGCGTCGGCTATATCTGCGGCGCGAGAGTCGCGTCGTACATGCTCGGCGGAGCTGTTTTGGGCTGGTTCGTTATCATGCCGCTGCTTGTGCTTGTCGGAGGCGACGCGGTAATGTACCCCGCCGAGGCGCCTTTTAATCAGCTTGAAACCTGGGATCTGTGGGGCAGCTTCGTGCGCTACATAGGCGCCGGAGCCGTGGCGGCAGGAGGCATAATCAGTTTGATCAAGTCGCTTCCCCTGATAGTTTCCACATTCGCAAAGGCTATGAAGGGCTTCGGACACAGCGGCGGCGTTTCGCGTACCGAGCGCAGCATTTCGCTGCCTATCGCCATGATCGGCGCGCTTGTTATCGCGATCCTGCTCTGGCTCATGCCCAGCGTTCCGGTCAGTCTGCTGGCTGCTATTATAATCGTTGTGTTCGGTTTCTTCTTCGCGACCGTTTCATCAAGAATGGTCGGCCTGGTAGGATCGTCGAACAACCCCGTTTCGGGTATGGCGATCGCCACGCTGCTGATCTCGACCGTGCTGCTTAAAGCCACCGGCAACACCGGCATAGGCGGCATGACGACGGCTATCTGCATAGGCACCGTTATCTGTATCGTCGCGGCTATGGCGGGCGACACGTCTCAGGATCTTAAAACAGGTTACATAGTCGGCGCTACCCCGTTCTATCAGCAGATAGGCGAACTCATCGGCGCAGTTGCGGCGGGTCTCGCGATCGCGGGCGTTCTGTATCTGCTCAACGCCGCGTGGAGCTACGGTTCGAGCCAGATCCCCGCGCCTCAGGCCACGCTGATGAAGATGGTAGTTGAGGGCGTTATGGGCGGCAATCTGCCTTGGGGCCTTGTGTTCACGGGCGTGTTTATCGCTATCGCTGTTGAGGTAGTGGGTATTCCCGTGCTTCCGTTCGCTATCGGCCTTTATCTGCCGATACATCTGTCCACGCCCATTATGGTCGGCGGTCTTATCCGTCTCTGGGCCGAGAAGCGCAAGTGCAAGAGCGAGGAGCGCCGCGGCGAGATCATCAACGACGGAGTTCTGTTCTCGTCGGGCATGATCGCAGGCGAAGGCCTTGTCGGAATATTGCTCGCGGTGTTCGCGGTTGTCGGCCTTGATCTTGACATGGGCGGCATACTCGGCAACTGGGGAGGACTTATATTCTTCATTCTGCTCTGCGCGATCATGATAAAGTTCATGTTCGGATTTAAGAAGAAGGCAAAATAAAAAATTATGGCAAAAAAGAAAAAGGTATCCGTCAATTACTTTGAAATTGTTCCGACCCGAAAATCGGACCGCCCCTGGCGCGTAAAGGACGACGGATCGGTTGAGATAGACATGGAAAACAGGGGCTTTTACAACACAATAGCGCAAAAGCTGTTCAAAAAGCCCCGTGTCAGCCATATCGGCCTTGACAAATACGGCAGCGTTGTCTGGAAAAACATCGACGGCAAAAACACCGTTATGGACATAATCCATATAATGGAAAGCGAGTTCCCGACGGAAAAGGATCGTATGCTCGATCGGGTCGTCACCTATATGGCGACCCTCCAGACCAACGGATTTATCGCGATGCCCGGAGGCAAAAAGAAAGGGGCAAAATCATGAGATTTCTGATCGCGGGACTGGGGATCCTGATGTTCGCCGCAGCCACCGCAGTTTTGGTGGTTTGGGGAATGCGCAAAGCGTATTTTCAAAAGGAAAATCTGTCAAGGATGTTATTTTCAAAGGCGGCGGACAAGGTTATGCATTACCTTAAAACCAACGACACTATCACCGAAAATCAGATGCGCAAACTGGTTGACGGAATTTCCGCATCGGAAGCGTTCAGCCGCAATCGGGCAGTGGTTCAGGGAGACAAAGAATTTGTCGCCCATCTGATCGAAGTAATGCAGCAGGACGGCATGATCGAACCGGTCGGGCAAGGCAGGCGCGTCTATCGTAAAAAAGCAAAATAAATTTAAGAGGTGAACAAAATGCCGGTATTATCGGGCATAGAACCAAAAAAAGTGTTTAAGTATTTCGAGGAGATCTGCGCGATCCCCCACGGTTCGGGAAATACAAAGCAAATCAGCGACTACTGCGCGGGATTTGCAAAAGAGCGCGGCCTTAAATACATACAGGACAGCACAAACAACGTTATAATTTGGAAGGACGGCACCGCGGGCTATGAGAACTCGGCTCCAGTCATGATACAGGGCCATATGGACATGGTTTGCGAAAAAGAGGCGGACTGCGATATTGACTTTGAAAAGGACGGCCTGCGCCTCAGACTTGAGGACGGCGTGATCTCGGCCGACGGAACCACGCTTGGCGGCGACGACGGCATAGCGGTGGCATTCGCTCTCGCGATCCTTGACTCCGACGACATTCCGCACCCTCCGCTTGAGATCGTGCTCACGGTCGATGAGGAGATAGGAATGTTCGGCGCGGCGGATCTCGACTGCTCGCCGTTAAGATCGAGGATCATGCTCAATCTTGACTCCGAGGACGAGGGCGTGCTGCTCGTGAGCTGCGCGGGCGGCGTCAGCGCGGTCTGCGCTCTGCCGATCGAGCGGAAGACGGCAGAGGGAGTTGAGATCAGCATTAAGATCGACGGTCTCACCGGCGGCCATTCGGGCGTTGAGATAAACAAAGAGCGCGCGAATTCCAACCGCCTTTTGGGCAGAGCCTTGAACGAGCTTTCCAAGATCGCCGACTATGACCTTATTTCCGCGGACGGCGGCCTTAAGGACAACGCGATACCCAGGGCTTCGGAAGCGAAGATCGTTGTGCGTGCGGCTGATGTTCCGAAGATCGCGGATTTTGCCGAGAAATTTAACAAAATATTCGGAAATGAGTATCACGTGTCCGACCCCGAGCTGTCGTTTACGGCAGAAGAGGGAAAGACGGGCAGCTTCGATGTTATGACTCCGGACAGCAAAAAGCGGCTTATCGCCGCGCTTGTCAATCTGCCGGGCGGAATTCAGAGAATGAGCCTTGATATTCCGGGTCTTGTGCAGACGTCGCTCAATATGGGAGTTTTGGAGACCGAGGATGACAAAGCGGTCATGCGCTTTGCTGTTCGCAGCAGCGTCGGAACCGAAAAGGAAGAGCTTTGCGGCCGTCTTATAAATCTTATGGAGCTTTTGGGCGGAACCGCGGAGTTTATCGGCGATTATCCCGCTTGGGAATATAAGCAGGATTCCATGCTGCGCGAGCTCATGGTTAAGGTGTTTAAAGAGCAGTACGGCTGCGAGCCGAAGGTCGAGGCGCTTCACGCGGGCGTCGAGTGCGGTCTGTTCGCGGGCAAGCTGCCCGGGCTCGACTGCGTTTCGATGGGCCCCGACATGAAAGACATCCACACCCCGAACGAGAGATTGGATGTTGATTCGGCGCAGCGCACATGGAACTATGTGCTTGAAATCTTAAAACGGCTTAAATAAAAAGAGAATAAAAACGGCTGAGCGAGTTTCCGCTCAGCCGTTTTTAACATTATGGGAGGGTTATAGTAATTAATATATATTTATCTCTTTAAGCTGCTCGTTCCACTCGACCGTCATTCCGAGGTTCTCGGAGATGAACCGAACGGGGATCAGAGTGATGTCGTTTATGAGTTCCGGCGCGGCGAGCATTTCCACGGGTTCGCCGTTTATGGTCGCCGTGGTCGAGCCGATCGTCATGGTTATGACCGTGCCGTCCTTTTCGGCTGTCGCGGTCTGCGACGCGTCATCCCATGTCACCGAGGCGCCCAGCGCCTCGAGTATGGCGCGGAAGCCCACCAAAGTCGTGTCGTTACGCGTCACCGGAGCCGTGGGGAAATTAACGCGGCTGCCGTTTACAAACACCGTGATCTCTTGGTTTAAATCGCGCATTCCCCTGCCGCCGGAACCGTGACCGCCGAACATTCCGAAGGCGGCTGTTCCGATTTGGTTGACACCGTTTTGCGCGGTGAAGATCTCGGCCTGTTCGCCGCCGACATATACCGCGTATTCGGTGCCGGCTTTGAGCTTGTCGGATGAGTATGCGATCGTCTGATACGCCTTTGAGGGCGCGTATTTTACGATCTCATTGCCCGAGGCCGTCTCGCGGATCGAGATCTCGGTGCCCGCTGTTTGAGACGCGCTGAGATTTATCGCGGCGTAAGGCTGATTTTCGCAGACCGACGGGTTCTGGTTCATTCCCGCAGCCGAGGCCGCGATAACGGTTCCGCCGTTTAAGGCGAAGGTTCCCTGCGCGTCAAGCGAGCCGTTGCCCGCGTTTGTCGGGCCGTCGATCGTCAGCTCTCCGCCGTTTATCGTCAGATTTCCGTTTGAGTCAATTCCGTCGCCGCCCGCGTTGACATATATCTTTCCGCCGTTTATCGTTATGGCGTGGGCCGCCGCGGTTTCCTCGTCTATCATTCCCTCGGGTCCTCCGCCGCCCATGCCTCCGTGCCGCTGACCGGGCTCAAAGCTCGCCCGCGGTATATCTCCGCTCATTTCGGCCTGCCTGTCGCCGTTTTGCATTTGACCGTTCATTTCGTGCGGCATCTGTCCGTCGGGCATTTGGCCGCTCATTTCGGGCGGCGTCTGTCCGTCGGGCATCTGACCGCTCATTTCGGGCGGCATCTGTCCACCGTTCATTTCGGGAGGCGTCTGTCCGTCGGGCATCTGACCGTTCATCTCGGGCGGTTGACCGCCCTGCATTTGCGGCTGCGCGCCGTTTTGCGCCTGACCGTTCATTTCGGGCGGCGCCTGTCCGTCGGGCATCTGACCGTTCATCTCGCGCGGCTGACCGCCCTGCATTTGCTGCTCCCCGACGTTCCCGTCCGCGGCGGTGTTTTCGTTTCCGGTGTTAATTCCGTCGTCCGCGGCGGTCACGTTTATCTCGCCGCCGTTTATGGTGAGCGTGCCCTTGCTTTCAATACCCTCGCTCTGCGTCGAGGTGAGGTTAAGCGTTCCGCCGTCTATCAAAACCTCCGCGCCCGCCTTCATCGGTTTTCCGGTTTCCGAGACCGCCGTGATCTCACCGCCCGAGACCCAAAGCTTGTCATTTGCCTTAATTCCGTGCTCGTATGAGTTTATCGAAATCGTTCCGTTTTCAATCACAACATCATCGTCGCCCGCTATTCCGTGCTTATAGTTTCCGCTGATCGTGAGCTTTCCGCCGCCCTTGATCTCAAGGTCGTCGTTTGAAAACAGCGCGCCGTCGGCGTTTTCGTCGCTGTACGTTTTGCCGTCGGTCAGGGTGTTCTCGGTGCCCTCGGTGATAGTGATAAACGCCTTTTCCGCGTTGTCAAAATATATCGCGGGGCCGTCGTTGTTTGTAATAGACGCTCCCGAGAGGCGGAGCTTTACCTTGTCGTCGGAATTAATATAGATCATGCCGTCGCTCAAGGTTCCGCTCACCTCAAAGTCGCCGCCCTTGGTTATTGTGACCGTGTCGTTTGAGGCGCTGACGCCCGAGCCGCTTACGGTCATGGAATCAAGATCGATTTTTCCGGTGTTGTTTTTCCATGCCTCGCCGTCCGCCGCGCTGCAGGCGGAGCAGCTCAGGCTTATCATCACGCAAAGTATTATAGAGAATATTTTTCGCATATGAATGTTCCTCCTTATTTTTCAGTACTGCGCCGCGCTCGGGGCGGCAGAGAGAATTATGCTCAAGTTTCCGTTGCGGCAGCGAAGCTCGTTTAAGAATTCCTGCTCGTCCTGACCGCTCAGCATTGTCACGGTATAGCAAAGCTCGAACAGTGAGCCGAGATCGGTTGTGTGGATCTTATCGAGCGTGTATTTTTTGGTGTGCTTTTTAAGAATTTCGTCAAAGGCGTGCTCGTAATTCAAGTCCTCGGGTATCGTGATCTTAAGGTGCTTGCGCACGGTGCGCTTCTCGAACAGTCCCCATTTTTCGGCCGCGATGATAACGAGGCACAGAACGATCACGAAAATCGCGCCGTAGGCGTAGAGCCCGACTCCGCAGGCGAGGCCCGCGGCGATGTCAAAAAATATAAAGCCGATGTCCTTGGGGTCGCCGGGCGCGCTCCTGAAGCGGATTATCGAAAGCGTTCCCGCGAGGCTGAACGCCCGCGCTATGTTGCTGCCGATGAACAGGATTATCACCGAAAGAATAACTGGCAGCATAAGCAGCGTTATCGCGAGGCTCCGCTGATAATAATCCTCGTTCTGGGTCTTGTAATAGGTAAACGCGATAACCGCGCCGAACGCCACAGCCACGGCCATTGTGATTATCGCCGATGTGACCGACAAATTGTCGGAAACGTTCGCGAGTATGTTGTTGAATATATTGTCCATTTGAGATCTCCTTTTTTGTAATCACAGCGCCGCGGCGCGGGCTGCGCGTTTTTTTATCATGTTTTTGAACTCGGCGCCGTATTTTGAGAACTTGACCCGCTTTATGCCAAGCTCGCTGAGCATATGCGTCAGCCAGAGCGGCTTTGCCTTCGCGGTCTTTATCTCCATAAGATACATGTCGCCGCCGAGCAGCTTCTTTCCGTAGTCGCCGTCCTCAAGGTGGACGTCGTACCGCCGCGAGCGAATATTTTTGTCAAATGAGATGCGAAGGTCGGGATTGTCTTTTTCAAAATACGCGATGCGGTCATACGCCAGATATACCTTCGGCTTTAAATCATAAACGTGCAGAAAGTGGTTTATCTCGTCCATGACCTGCTTGTTCATGTATTCCCGCGGTTCGGGCTCGTCTCCGGTCTTTACAAAGTCATATGCCTCGTCAAGCTTTAGCATGGTGCGGCGCTTGTTGACAAGACCGCGGTATTTTTTCTTGATCTCAAGAAAGACCGTGGATTTCTTGTCGGGCACGCCGTAAGAGCGCAGCCGCAGCTTTTCCTTATATTCGGGACTCTCGAGCGAGTGGCGGATAAGATAATCGTCGCCGGTGTCATAGTATATGTTGGCAATGGTGTATGGCTTGCGGCCCTCGTTGTACGCGTCAAGCTCCATGTGCCGCTCGATTATCGGTATCACCTTTTCATAGGTCTCTCTGTCAAGCAGATATTTATGCTCATATCGGTTGAAAATTTCAATCGCCATTTGCTTTCCTCCTTTTGTTAAAATTATTCTAAACCCCTTTCCTTAAAAAAACATTAAAATCCGGAGGAATTTTTTAATGTTTACAATTCGTTAATAATTTTGACATTGCGGCGGCGTTGTGGTATTATTATTTAAACGGCCGCAAGGCCGGTCAAAAGGAGAAACGGCCATGAGAGAGTTTTATAAGACAATCGCGAAAGAGGCGCGGGCGGAGTTTGTCGAAAAGCGCTCCCGCTTTATCGCCACGGCAAAACCGGTTGAAACCGAGGCCGAGGCGGTCGCCCTGATCGAGGAGCTGCGCAAAAAATACTGGGACGCGACCCACAACGTCTACGCGTATATAATAGAAAACAACAATATCATGCGCTACAGCGACGACGGCGAGCCGTCGGGCACGGCGGGAATGCCTGTGCTCGACATTCTCAAAAAGGAGGGGCTCACCAATCTTGTCGTGGTCGTCACCCGATATTTCGGGGGAATTCTGCTGGGCACGGGCGGCCTTGTCCACGCCTATTCAAAAAGCGCCAAGCTCGGCGTCGAGGCGGCGGAGCCGATAACCATGGCGCTGTGCCGCGAGACGAGGATCCGCTGCGAATACGCCATGCTCGGCAAGGTCCAAAGCGAGATAAGGGCGCGCGGCCTTACCTGCGGCGAGCCGGTATACACCGACGCGGTGGAGATCCCGATCCACATTCCCGTGGGCAGGTTTGAAAATACCAAGGCCGACTTTATCGACCTGACAAACGCCGCTGTCTCGTTCAGCGACGGCGGCGAAAGCTTTATATGCACAGGCCCGGCTGTTTAGCCGGGTCTGTTTTATATTAATACCTCTTTTATTTGAAACAATATCTTTTTATACAGCGGCATCGTTTTGTATGTCTTATCCGCGGCGGCGCGGAGAATTTCCCTCGCGCGCGCGTCATCTTCTTCGGGAACCGGAGCGGGCCCGTAGGCGGCCTCCGAAACAATGCCGAGCGCGGCGCGCATCGCATCAGCGTCGATGTTTGGCGGCGCGGCGCGGAGCTTTTCGCAGAAATCGGGCTCTGTCCCGTCATATCCGCTCATAATTCCCGCCGCGCTGAGCGCGCGCAGCAGCCGCGCAAACTCGGTTCTGCAGTTCGCGCGCTTTTTGCGGCGCAGCATATTGATTATAAGCAGAGTGATAACCGTCAGCAGTGATCCAATCAATATCAGCCACGCAAAAACGCGCAGAGGGGCTTCCATTCGGTTGTACGCGGTATAGTCGGAGATCTCGTTATCGGTTCGGTTCGCGTTTTCGGCTTCATCCTCCTGCGGTTCGTTTTCGTTTTCCCGCGGTTTGGGGATCAGGCTGAGGTTAAGCCCCGAGCCGTCGTTTTTGTCCTTTTCGGGATCGGAATATCCGGGATAGATCTCTGCCGCCGTTTCGGCGACGGGGGTCATCTCGATCGGCGTCCATCCGTAGTCCCTGAGGAAGATCTCGACCCACGCGTGTGAATTTTTGTCTTTAAGCACCGCGCCGTATGTGCCGTAACGCTGCTGTTCAAAATCCTCGGGCTCGATCATGTATCCGGTGACGTATCTCGCGGGATAACCGAACATTCGGTACATCAGCGTAGCGGCAGAGGCGTAATGAATACAGTAGCCGCGTCTCCTGCCGAACAGAAAGTCCTCCACAACATCGCCGCTGAGCGGCGACCAGCCGGGCGTCAGGGTATATTCCGTCCTTTCGTCAAGAGTGGTTTTTATAAAATCCGTAACCTCGCTCAGAGTTTCAAAACTTTCGCTTTGACACAGTTCCCAGAGCCGCGGGATCTGATCCTGCGGTACGCGGGTGTAGACTTTTTCCGCTTCCTCCATATACGCCTCCTGAAGATTGAGGCACTGGTCGCGCTTCCGCTCGAACATCTGCGGCACGTTGTTCCAGTTGATACGCATGTCGCGCTTTTCGTAATATCTGAATCTGTAGCCGCCGAAAACATATATCGTCTCGACCTGACTGTAATACGGCACATAATAGTTTTTGCCCTCGCTGCTGATATAGCGCACAGCCATTGATCCCGGATCCGGGATCGTGTCGTCCGAGGTGTTGCTGTTCATTGAAAAATACAGGCTCGAGTAAGTGCTTGAAATGCCGAGAACGCCCCAGTTGTTTTGGTATTTGTCCTGTATGTCGTTTAAGATCGCGGTATCATCGGCTGCGATCCATCTGTTATTGTCATAGTCTCCGCCCACAAAGCCCTTGAGGTACATTCGCTCCTCGGGCGGACGCGTTATCTGCACAATGAGCTGCTCGCGGTCGGTTTGGTAGTTGTTAAAGCGGCTCAGTTCGCCGCCCTGAACAAAATCCGAGGTCCTGCCGGTGTGTTTGGCTATCTCACGGAATATCCTTCCCTCGGCGGAGTAGGCAAGATTGCTTAGACCGTCGATGTTTGGTATAACAACGGCCGCCGAAACCGCCGCGGCGGCGGTCAGGACCGCACAGACGACAGCGGCGCATATCTGTCTTGAGCGGACCGCGGCGGCGGAGTTGTCGCCTTTCGGCCCCGTCTGCACTATCAAAAACCAGCATCCAGAGACCGCGATAAGCAGCAGCGCGGGCGCGCTGTTCTCAAGACCCAGCACGGGCGCCGAAATGATCAGCGCCGATGCGGTGACAAACATCGCGGCGCGGCTTTTAAGCGCCGCCTCGAGCAAAAAAAGAGCGAGCGTGATAACGGGCAGCGCGATCATAATAAGCAGAGTCACCGAAGGAGGATCCGAAACGACCGCGGCGGAAAACACATTGGCGATATACCCGAGCTGCGCGAAAAAAAGCTCATATTCCTGCGCGGCGGCCATGATACAGAACAGGAGTGATGCTATCGCTGTTATGTAAAAATAAATCGGCTCGCGATAAAACAAAAACACATACATGACGCACCAGCCCGCCGCCGCGAAGTATACCAAAGGCCTGCTGAAAACGACTCCCGGTATCGCGTCAAAGTACATTATAAGGCCGAAAATTCCGCACAGCAAAAACAAGAGCATAAAGCCCGGACCTATTCCGGGACCTTTGGGCCCTCCGCTGCGTATGCTGATTTTGGCCTGTTTTTTATTGCGTTTGATTTTCGCCACTTCCCTATATGTCATAGACGCGGCCGAGTTCCTCGCCGAGATTTTCAGCCGTGAATTTCGTTATCCGTTCCCCGCCGCGGCTCAAGACAAGATCAACGCTCAGCGTAAGCGCGTCGGGCGCGGCGTTTGTTTTTCCGAACGACTTTGGATCGGTTTGGTAAAGCGCAAGCAGAGCTCCGCGTATCTCGTCATAGTTCCGAACGACCCGGGTTCGTATTGCGTCTGCCGCGACACAGTTTATTCGCACAGCGGCGGCGTTTTTCAAAAGTCCGGCCGCCAGAGCCGATAAGACCTCGTAAAACGCGTCAAGCAGCTCGATCTCCGCTTCTGCCGCACCGCCCATATCGAGGTTCAGCTCCGCGGTGTGATCGGCCTGCCTTTCAAGTTCTTTTACCCACGGCTCGCCCATTCGCGCGCTCAGGTTTTTATGTATCAGACGCGCCGAATCTCCCCGCTCGTATTCGCGGAGCTGGCGGATCTCCGTGTCCTCGCCGCCGCGTATCGCCGCGCTCTCCGCATATCCGCTCATGCCTAAGTCCGGCGGATAATTCAATTTCATCTTTCGCTTTGCTGGATAAACGGCGATATCCGCGTATTCGCCGATAGTTTTTGACGCGGCAAACACGCCCGTATAGTCATATGTTTTAAGCCTTTTAAGCTCAAGCCTGATAAGACCGCAGTGCGGTGCGGTAATTTTAAATTCGGTCTCGGTCTTGCCCTTCGGCTCCGCGCTGCCGTTCAGAGCTGTTTTTACCGGTTTTTGGCCGCGATACGACGCTGTTATTTCGGCTCTGAAGCGTGAAACGGGGAGCCTGCCGGAGTTTTCGCACACAACAGCGCGGGAAGCCTCAATGTTTTTGACCATGGCGCCTCCGCTCGGCTTCAGATGTATATTAAGATTTTTTCCGAGTCTTCTTGAGAGAATAAACATGACCGGAAACATTATGACGATCACGGCGGCCATTATCATCAGCGGTGCGAAACGGAACGCGCCTCCGATGTAAAATGCCGCCGCGGCCAGAAGAATGAGCAGAAGCTTTTTCATTTTATCGTTCTCCCGTTGTTATTGTTTTCCCATTGGAGGCTTTTTTACCGACTTTGCGATCTCGTCGATGACCGCGGTCTTTGAAAGCCCGTTCGCCGACGCCGCGGGGCTCAGGTATATCCTGTGCCGCGCCGTGAACGGAAACTGCTCAAGAACATCGGTCGGAGCCACAAATCCGCGGCCGTCAAGCCACGCCGCCGCTTTGCACATTTTAACCATGGCTATTGTGGCTCTGGGGCCCGCCGCGCGGCTCAGGTTAGGATTATCGCGGGTGGCGGTGACGAGATCGAGTATATATTCATAGATCTCGTCGCTGATATAAATTTGGTGTATCTCTTTCTGGATCTCAATGATCTCATCTCGCGAAAGGCATTGCGGCAGACCCGAAAGCTTGTCCGCGCCGTCGATCTCCTTCGCCATTTTAAGCTCGCTTGCGCGGTCGGGATAACCGATAGTCATCGAGACCATAAAACGGTCGATCTGCGAGTCGGGAAGGTACTGCGTTCCCGCCCCTCCGAAAGGATTTTGGGTCGCGATTACCAAAAACGGCTTCGGGACCTCGCGGGTCACGCCCTCGGCGGTGACTTTGCGTTCCTCCATGACCTCAAGCAGAGCCGATTGGGTCTTGGGCGAGGTGCGGTTTATCTCGTCCGCCAGCAGCAGGTTGCAGAACACGCTGCCCGGCATATAGACGAATTTTTCCTGCTCCTTGTTGTATATCGAAAATCCGGTCAGGTCCGACGGCATAACGTCGGGCGTGAACTGGATACGGTTGCAGTCAAGCCCGAGCACCTTTGAAAATGCGAGAGCCAGCGTGGTTTTGCCCACGCCGGGAATATCCTCGAGCATTATGTGTCCGTCGGCCAAAAACGCCAGCAGTATCTCGCGGGTCTTGTCATTCTTTCCTATTATTATTTTGTTCACCGAATTAAGGGCCTCGCGGGCCTTCTCTTGTAAGCTGCTCAAAAAATTACCTCCCCGTTTTCGGGATCATTCTATAATATATTATTATAATACACCCCGCCCCTCCGTTCAAGCGGTATTTGTAAACAATTTGATAATTTTATCTTATCCGAGCGGCGAGGGGACAGGCTTTCGTCAAGTTGCACAAAATTGTAAATGGCGAGTGAGTATATACGAGTATTTTAAAGAAAACAGCCGAAAACGAGAGGTTATAATTATCTAAATTAATTTTTTGAAAAAAGTGCTTGACAAAATATAAAACCCGTATTATAATAGCAAGGTACGTTTTGAGAAAGACGCTAAATTTTGTAAGATAATTAACTATTATATATCAGGAGGAATTAATTCTATGTCAACATTCATGGCGAAAGCCGATGAGATCGAGAAGAAATGGTACGTTATTAACGCTGCCGGCAAGCCTCTCGGAAGAGTCGCGGCTCAGGCCGCCACGATCCTCAGGGGCAAGCACCGTCCCGAGTATACGCCGGGCGTTGACTGCGGCGAGTATGTTATCATAATCAACGCCAAAGACGCTGTCCTCACGGGCAACAAGCTTCAGCAAAAAAAGTGGTACAGACACACGGGTTATATCGGTCACTTAAAAGAGGTGTCCTATAAGGAGCTCATGGAAAAGAGACCGGAGAAGGCTATGGAACTGGCCGTGTCCGGCATGATCCCGCACAACACTTTGGGCCGCAAGGCGCTCAAGAAGCTGAGAATTTACGCAGGCGACAGCCACGAGCACGCCGCTCAGACTCCGGTCGAGTGGACTCGTGAGTTTTAAGAAAGGGGACTTAGATAATTATGGCAGATTCAGTACAGTATTACGGAACAGGCAGAAGAAAGAGTTCTGTTGCCAGGGTTAGATTGGTGCCCGGCACAGGTAAGATCACAATAAACAAGAGAGATATCGACGATTATTTCGGCCTTGAAACGCTCAAGGTTGTCGTTCGCCAGCCGATGGACGCCACCAAGACTCTCGGTAAGTTTGACGTTCTGGTAAACGTGAGCGGCGGCGGCTTCACCGGCCAGGCCGGAGCTATCCGCCACGGCATTTCAAGAGCGCTGCTCGAGGTTGACGAGGAGTTCAGACCCGTCCTCAAGGCGGCCGGATACCTTACCCGCGACCCGAGAATGAAGGAGAGAAAGAAGTACGGTCTCAAAGCCGCCCGCCGTGCTCCGCAGTTCTCAAAGAGATAAGATTTGCGCAGAATATCCCAAAACCCCGAAGTCGCAAGGCTCCGGGGTTTTGTGTACCGCTTTCGTTTAATTTCGCGCATCAGCTTTTCATCTTCGGTCATAAAACATCCCTTCCGAAATTTAAAAATAACGTCATTTTATATTATACACTATTATATACAGCAAAAAAATAAAAAAGGTTTCATAATAAATCAAATTAATAATATTTTTTTGGTAAGTACATAGCGCGCAAGTATTATATCAAGAAAAATAAAACACAGATCAATTTTATTTGCAATTTTCATGAGATTGATGTATAATACATGGTGTTATAAATAGGAACAAAAGGTTATATTATGTATTGTTCATATAGAGGATTTACATATAAACTTAGAAAGAAGTGTGTTTATGGCAAAAGAAATAGCTTCTGATGTTGAAAAATTCAAGACAATTATATCTATAATTGAGAACGCTAAAGGACGGGCGCTAAGAGCGGTCAATGCGGAACTTATCAATATGTATTGGGAAGTCGGAGAGTATTTGTCAAAATTATGCGTGCAATCATCTTTCGGCGATAAGGTTATTGACGAGGTTGCAAATTATATATCTCTATCCGCTCCTGAAATAAAAGGTTTCAACAGACGCGGTTTGTACAGAATGCGTCAGTTTTACGAAACATACAAGGACGATGAATTTGTGTCACCACTGGTGACACAAATAAGTTGGACAAATCATTTGCTTATAATGTCAAAGTCAAAATCCAAGGAAGAAAGGGATTTTTATATTGCTTTAGCGGCGAAGGAACACTATTCAAAGCGAGAATTGGAGCGGCAGCTTGACAGCGCATATTATGAACGCTATATGCTTTCTTCGGGCAAACAGGCGCCGGAGTTAGTGCCGTCAAATATCCGAAGCAGTATTCTTGACACTTATGTGTTGGAATTTCTTGATTTGCCGCAGCAGTACTCCGAACGTAATTTCCGTAAGGCTATTATTGATAATTTAAAACAATTTATTCTTGAATTTGGCAAAGATTTTACTTTTATCGGGGAAGAATACCGTATTCAGGTAGGAGGACAGGATTTTTATATTGATTTGCTGTTTTATAACAGAACTTTGTCGTGCCTCGTGCCGATAGAGCTTAAAATCGGCAAATTCAAACCGGAGCATATCGGACAAATAAATTTCTACCTTGAGGCATTGGACAGAGATATTAAGAAACCGAACGAAAACCCGAGCGTAGGTCTTATTCTCTGCGCAAGCAAGGATGATGCGGTTGTTGAATATGCGTTAAGTCGAAGTATGTCTCCCACACTGGTTTCGGATTATACACTGTGTTTGCCGGATAAAGAGGTATTAAAAGACAAACTAAAGGAATTAACCGAGCTTGCATTGGAAGATGACGAGCAGATAAAGGAGAATTTCGCATGAAACGACATGCTTATTTTGCGGCGGGTGTCGGGGCGGGGATCCCGATTTTTCTCGGCTATCTCGCAGTTTCGTTCACGTTCGGGATCATGGCGAAAAACTGCGGACTGTCGGTTTTTCAGGCGGTGGTGCTTTCTGCGTCCAATCTGACCAGCGCGGGGCAGTTTTCGGGTCTCACGCTGATCACGGCGGGCGCGCCGCTCGCGGAAATGGCGGCGACCCAATTTGTGATAAATCTGAGATACTGTCTGATGTCCTGCTCGCTGTCACAGAAAATAGATGAAAAAACGCCGTTTTTCCATAGATTTTTTATGGCCTACGGCGTGACGGACGAGATTTTCGGCGTTTCGGTCAGCCGCGAGGGGAGATTAAGCCCGTTTTACTTTTACGGGCTTGTGACGATCTCGGCGCTCGGCTGGGTCGGCGGTACTTTTCTGGGCGTTGTTTCGGGCAGTCTGCTGCCCGCGCGGATAGTCAGCGCGCTGAGCATCGCGCTTTACGGAATGTTTATCGCGATCATAATCCCGCCCGCGCGAAGCAGCAAGGTAGTGGCCGGCATAATCATGATCTCGATGCTGCTGAGCCTGTTGTTCACCGCGGCGCCGCTGCTTAAAGAAATCTCATCGGGATTTCGGATCATTATATTGACGGTCGTTATCTCGGGCGCCGCCGCGTTTTTCTTCCCAATTGCGGACGACGGCGGCGTGGAGCAGGAGGAGTTATCATGAAGCCAAGCGTTTACGCGTATATAGCGGTAATGGCCGCGGTCACATACCTCATCCGCCTTTTGCCGCTGACTCTTATACGCAGAGAAATAAAGAATAAATTTATCCGCTCGTTTTTGTATTATGTGCCGTTTGTGACGCTGTCCGTGATGGTGTTCCCCGCCATCCTCACGGCAACGTCAAGCAAGTGCGCATCGGCGGCGGGGTTCGCGGCAGCACTGATTTTGGCCTACTGCCGCAGGAGCCTCATAACCGTGGCGCTCTGCGCCAGCGCGGTCGTGTTCCTGATCGAGCTTTTGCCCGTGATCTGATATAAAAATTGCGAAAAATTGTAAAAATATTATTGAATTTTGTTTTGAAACAGTATATAATTAAATCATAAAAATCAATTTGGATTATACAGTCGGCGGATCTATGAACTTACGGCATGAAAGGAGTTTACTATGGGAGGAATATTTGGTGTAACTTCAAAAAAAGACTGTGTGCTTGATTTATTTTTTGGGATCGACTATCATTCACACCTTGGCACAAAGAGGGGCGGAATGGTTGTGCACGGCGACAAGGGCTTTGACCGCGCCATTCACAACATTGAAAACTCGCCGTTCAGAACGAAATTTGAGAGCGACGTTGAAAAAATGAAGGGCACGTCGGGCATAGGCTGCATTTCCGACAACGAGCCGCAGCCGCTTATCGTGCGCTCGCACCTCGGCAGCTTCGCGATAACCACGGTGGGCCGTATCAATAATATGGACGAGCTTGTTGAAAAGGCGTATAACAAAGGGGTAACGCACTTTCTTGAGATGAGCGGCGGCAGCGTCAACCAGACCGAGCTTGTCGCGGCGATCATCAATCAGGCCGACAGTATTGTTGACGGAATAAAACTTGCGCAGGAGCTCATCGACGGCTCAATGTCGATGCTTATCCTCACGGCTGACGGAATTTACGCGGCGCGCGACAGACTTGGCAGAACGCCGATAGTCATCGGAAAAAAGGACGGCGCTATGTGCGCCTCGTTCGAGAGCTTCGCGTATCTGAATTTGGGATACAATACATACAAAGAGCTCGGCCCCGCCGAGATCGTGTTTGTGACTCCGGAGAGCGCCGAGACCGTGTCGCCGCCGGGCGAGGAGATGAAGATCTGCTCGTTCCTTTGGGTCTATTACGGATATCCGCCCTCAACATACGAGGGTGTCAACGTTGAGCAGATGCGCTACAACTGCGGCCATAAGCTGGCGGAGCGCGACAGCGTGAAGCCCGATATGGTTGCGGGCGTTCCCGATTCGGGCACGGCGCACGCCATAGGCTACGCCAACGAGTCGGGCATACCGTTTTCGCGGCCGTTCATCAAATACACACCGACATGGCCGCGCTCGTTCATGCCGCCCACTCAGGCGCAGCGCGACGTGATCGCCAAAATGAAGCTTATTCCGGTCAAGGAGCTCATCCATGACAAGAGCCTGCTGCTGATCGACGACTCGATCGTGCGCGGAACGCAGCTCAGGGAGACCACAGAGTTTCTGTATAACAGCGGCGCGACCGAGGTCCACATCAGACCCGCCTGTCCGCCTATCATGTTCGGCTGCAAATATCTGAACTTCTCGCGCTCCAAGTCGGAGCTTGACCTGATAGCGCGCCGCACCATAAAAAAGCGCGAGGGCGACAACGTTTCAGACGAGGTGCTCGCGGATTACGCCGATCCCGAAAGTCAAAACTACAAGGAAATGGTCGACGAAATGTGCAAGGAGCAGAACTTCACCTCGCTTATGTACAACCGTCTTGACGACATGATAGAGGCGATAGGCCTGCCCGAATGTAAGCTCTGCACCTACTGCTGGAACGGAAAGGAATAAAAATAAGGACGGCATTGCCGTCCTGCAGACTGTCGAAAAAGGGAAGAAAAAGCTCAGAAAAGATTGGGCTTTTTCTGTATTTTATGATAAAATATAGGTAAGATAAGATTTTAAGGCGGAGGAAATCGAAATGCTTAGCAAAGGACATGAAATACAGCGCGGACAGGTAGAAATAGTAGATACC